>CAMPJI010000112.1 GCA_946886865.1 uncultured Lysobacterales bacterium
CCGCCTGCTGGCGTGGGCCGAGGACGACGTCGGCCGCCGCCAGTACGTCATCCGCATCAAGAACCTGGAAACCGGCGAGGTCCATTCCGACCGCATCGAGGGCGTATCGGCCAACCTGGTGTGGGCCGACGACAACCGCACGCTGTTCTACGTCGAGAACGACCCGGAGACGCTGCTCACCGTGCGGGTGAAGAAGCACGTGCTGGGCACGCCGGCCAGCGACGACGCGCTGGTGTACGAAGAGGAAGACGACAGCTTCTACATGGGCGTCGGCCGCACCCGCGACGACCGCTTCATCTGCATCGGCGTGGAAAGCACGGTGTCGAGCGAAATGCGCTGCGCGCCGGCGGCCGATCCGGGCGCGTTCACGGTGCTGGCCCCGCGCCAGCGCGACGTGGAGTACGACGCCGACCACCACGGCGGCCGCTGGGTGATCCGCACCAACGCACCGGGCGCCGACGGCCAGCCCGCGAAGAACTTCAAGATCGTGACCGCCCCCAGCGACGCCACCTCGCGTGCGCAGTGGCAGGACTGGGTGGCGCACGACCCGGATGTCTTCATCGACGGCTTCGAGCTGTTCGACGGCTTCACCGCCGTGGCCGAGCGCTCCGGCGGCCTGGAGCGGCTGCGCCTGCTGCGCGGCGCGCCGGGCACCGCGGATGCGTCCCAGGAGTACGTCAAGGTGGACGAGCCGGCGTACTCCATCGGCCTGTCGACCAACGCCGAGCCCGACACCCGGTGGCTGCGCTACAGCTACACCTCGATGACCACGCCGGCGACGACGTATGAGGTCAACATCGCCACCGGCGAGCGCCGCCAGCTCAAGCAGCAGCCGGTGATCGGCTATGACCCGTCGAAATACGAGACCGAGCGCCTGTGGGCGACCGCGCGCGACGGCACCAAGATCCCGGTGTCGCTGGTCTACCGCAAGGGCTACCAGAAGGACGGCACTGCCGCGCTGCTGCAGTACGCCTACGGCAGCTACGGCAACTCGATCGACCCGACCTTCAACCTGCCGGCGGTCAGCCTGCTTGACCGCGGTGTGGTCTACGCCATCGCGCACATCCGCGGCGGCCAGGAGATGGGCCGCGCCTGGTACGACGCCGGCAAGCTGCTCAACAAGAAGAACACCTTCACCGACTTCATCGATGTCACCCGCTTCCTGGTGGAGCAGGGCGTGGCCGCGCCCGACCGCGTCGCGGCCTACGGCGGCAGCGCCGGCGGCCTGCTGATGGGCGCCATCGCCAACATGGCGCCGGACGACTACCGCGTGATCCTGTCGCAGGTGCCGTTCGTGGACGTGGTCACCACCATGCTCGACGCCAGCATCCCGCTGACGACCAACGAGTACGACGAGTGGGGCAACCCCGAGGACGCGCAGTACTACGACTACATGCTGTCGTATTCGCCCTACGACAACCTCACCGCGCAGGCGTACCCGGCGACGTTCGTCGGCACCGGCCTGTGGGATTCGCAGGTGCAGTACTGGGAGCCGGCCAAGTACGTGGCGAAGCTGCGCGACGTGAATACCGGCACCGAGCCGGTGGTCTTCCGCACCAACATGGACGCCGGCCACGGCGGCAAGTCCGGGCGCTTCCGCCGGTACCGGGAGATGGCGGAGATGTACGCGTTCGCTTTGGATCGGCTGGGGGTGGCGGAAACCGCGTCCACGCCGGCGTCGGCGGCGAAGGCGGACTGACCGCCGGCCGTCCAGCCCCGTCGCGCGCCTGCCCTTGCCGTCCTGCACGCAGTGACGGATCAGCGTTCCGCTTGAACAACCGGGGCGGACGGCCAGGTCCCTCGCTGCACCCGGGACCGCATCGTATGGCGGGCATGCCGTTGCCATGACTCGACACGATCCGGACACCGGCCCGACATCCGCCCGCTTCCGCTGGGCGTGGTGGCTGCTGGCCTACGGCGCACTCGCGCTTGGCGTCATCGGAGTCGTCGTGCCCGGGCTGCCGACGGTCCCGTTCATCCTGCTGTCGGCGTATGCCGCCGCCCGCGGCTCGCGGCGCCTGCACCGCTGGTTGCTCGCGCACCCGCGCTTCGGCCCGATGATCCACGACTGGCAGGCGCACGGCGCCGTCGCGCGGCGCTCCAAGGTGCTCGCCATCGGCACCATGATGCTGTGCGCGGGCGTGATGTTCCTGACCGCGCCGCGTGTGTGGATGGCGCTGACCGGCACCGCGATCATGGCGGTGGTCGGGACCTGGCTGTGGCACCGGCCCGAGCCGCCGCGCTGACCTACGCAGCCGCGTGCGCCGGGGCTACACTGCGGCGATGGACATCCGCCCCGCATTGAATCTTCTCGCCCCGGCCCTGCTGGCCCTTTCGCTGGCCGCGTGCGGCAACAAGGGTCCCTTGATCCAGGCGCCGACGGCCCCGGTCGACCCCGAACAGGCCCCGGCCACGCCGACCGGCGAAGTGCCGGTGGAACTGGCCCCCGCCGAAGCCGACACCGACACCTCCGACGAGGTCGTTCAGGATGGCATGCTGATCAACGAGGACGAGGCCACCGACGGTGCCGTCGAGCCGCCGGTCGACGACACGCCGCCCGACCCGACCGACGACGACGGGAATGGCTGACCGCGCCTCCGCGCCTGATCCTGCCGTACTGCGTTTCAGCAAGATGCACGGTGCGGGCAACGACTTCGTCGTGCTCGACCTGCGCGGCGGGCGATCGGCGCCCACGCCGCAGCTGTGCCGTGCGCTGGCCGACCGCCACACCGGGGTCGGCTGCGACCAGATCCTGACGATCGAGGACGCGCCGGACCCCGGCGTGGTCGCCGCCTACCGCATCTGGAACAGCGACGGCAGCGCGGCGGGGCAGTGCGGCAATGGCGCGCGCTGTGTCGCCGCCTGGCTGGTGCGCGATGGCGCGTCAGGCGCGGGCGACTTCGTACTCACCAGCCCGGCCGGTCGCCACGACGTGCAACGGCTGGACGATGGCCGCTACCGCATCGCGATGGGCGTGCCGGCGTTCGACCCGTCGCGGATTCCGCTCGTGGGTTTCGACGCGGCCGACCGCTACACCCTGCAGTGCGACGGCGGCACGGTCGCGTTCGGCGCGGTGTCGATGGGCAACCCGCATGCGGTCATCGAGGTCGACGATGTCGATACCGCGCCGGTCGATGCGCTCGGCCAGTGGCTGCAGGCGCAGCCGGCGTTCCCGGACTCGGTCAACGTCGGCTTCGCCCAGGTCACGGGCGTGAACCGCATCCGCCTGCGCGTGTTCGAGCGCGGCGTCGGCGAGACCCTCGCCTGTGGCAGCGGCGCCTGCGCGGCCGCGGCGGTGTTGATGCGGCGTGGACGCCTCGCGCGGCGCGCGATGGTGTCGCTGCCCGGCGGCGATCTTGAAATTGACTGGCCCGACGATGCCGCCGGCATCACCATGGCCGGGCCGGTGGCATTTGTATTCGAAGGAGAGTGGTGGGCATGAGCGATACACGCGAGGCGCTGGGCGCGCATGAAGTGGCGGCGTGGCTGCGGCGGCACCCGAAGTTCCTGCAGCAGTTCCCGGACCTCGCGATCACCCTGGTGGTGCCGCGCGACGAGGGCCCGGCCGCGTCGCTGGCCAGCTACCAGCTGGAGGTGCTGCGCGACAAAAACCGCGAGCTCACACGGCGCCTGCACGAGTTGTTCGGCAACGCACAGGAGAACGAGCGGTTGGCGGTGCGTACGCACCAGCTGACCCTCGCGCTGATGCGCCAGCCCTCGCGCGCCGACGTGGTGCGGGCGATGGCGGCCACGCTGGCGGAGGACTTCAACGGCGACCTGGTGCGCATCGTGCTGTTCGAGTCCATCGACGGGCTGGAGGACGCCGACTGGCTGCAGGTGGTCGACGCCGGTGATGCGCGCCTGGCGCCGTTCGCCGACTGCCTGGCCGAGGGCGCCCCGCTTTGCGGCCGCCTGCAGCCGGCCAAGCACGACGTGCTCTACGACGACCGTGCGCCCGACGTGCAGTCCACCGCGCTGCTGCCGCTGCCGGGCCTGGGCCTGGTCGCAGTCGGCAGCGGCGACGCCAACCGGTTCTTCCCGGGCATGGGCACGCTGTTCCTGCGGATGATGGGCGAGGCGTTCGCTGCGGCCCTGGCGCGCGACGCGCGCTGAGGCCGGACACGCGCGGGCACTCCAGTGAGCGCGGTCGACCAGTTCCTGTCCCATCTCGATGTCGAGCGACGCGTGTCGCCGCACACGCTCGCCGCCTACCGCCGCGACCTGGAGGCGCTGTCGCTGTGGGCCACTGACAATGGACAGGCGGTGGAACGGCTGCAGGCCGACCACATCCGCGCGTTCGTGGCCGCCGAACACCGCCGCGGCCTGACGCCCAAGAGCCTGCAGCGCCGGTTGTCGGCCTGCCGCAGCTTCTACGCCTGGCTGCTGCGCAATGGGCGCATTGCCGCCAGCCCCGCCGCGGCCATCCGTGCGCCCAAGGCCCCGCGCAAGCTGCCGCAGGTGCTGGACCCGGACGAGGCCAAGGCGCTGGTCGAGGTGCCCACCGATGCCCCCCTGGGCGTGCGTGACCGCGCATTGCTCGAGCTGTTCTATTCGTCCGGCCTGCGCCTGTCGGAGCTGTGCGGCCTGCACTGGCGCGACCTCCACCTGGACGACGGACTGGTGCACGTGCTCGGCAAGGGCAGCAAGCAGCGCATCGTCCCACTGGGCTCGCACGCGCGCACCGCGCTGGGCGACTGGAAGCGCGAATCCGGCGGCACCGCCGACACGCCGGTATTCCCGGGCCGCAAGGGACCGATCACGCCGCGGGCGGTGCAGTTGCGGTTGCGGCAGCTGGCGCAACGCCAGGGCCTGTTCAAGCGCGTGCATCCGCACCTGCTGCGCCATTCCTTCGCCAGCCACATCCTGGAATCCTCCGGCGATCTGCGCGGCGTGCAGGAACTGCTCGGCCACGCCGACATTGCCACCACCCAGATCTACACGCACCTGGACTATCAGCACCTCTCGCGTGTCTACGACGCGGCGCACCCGCGCGCCAAGCGCAAGCCGTAGCTGTTGCGACCCTGTAGGAGCGGCTTCAGCCGCGAACTCGAGTCGGTCACGCGCGGCGGTTGACGCTCGCGGCTGAAGCCGCGCCTGCACCCACCGGCAGTCCCGCCCTTGCGCCACCGCTCGGCGATCCCCATCCAAGGGGCTCGACCCCCGGAGGCCGCATGGACCCCAGCCAGAACCCCACCCGCTTCCACGCCACCACCATCGTCTCGGTGCGTCGCGATGGCCGCGTCGCCGTTGCCGGCGACGGCCAGGTCACGCTCGGCCACACGGTGATGAAGGGCAACGCGCGCAAGGTGCGCCGCCTCGGCCGCGACGGCCAGGTGCTGGCGGGCTTCGCCGGCGCGGCCGCCGATGCGTTCACCCTGTTCGAACTGTTCGAGGCCAAGCTGGAGAAGCACGGCCAGCTGACCCGCGCCGCGGTGGAGATGGCCAAGGACTGGCGCACCGAGCGCCGCTTCGGGAAGCTCGAGGCGCTGCTCGCCGTCGCCGACCGCGAAACCTCGCTCGTGATCAGCGGCACCGGCGACGTCATCGAGCCGGAGGACGGGATCATCGCCATCGGTTCGGGCGGCATGTACGCCCTGAGCGCTGCGCGTGCGCTGATGGCGCACACCACGCTGGACGCCACGACCATCGCCACCGAGGCGATCAACATCGCCGGCGACGTGTGCATCTACACCAACCGCAACGTGGTGGTGGAAGAACTGTAGGAGCGGCTCCAGCCGCGATCGGATAACCGGTCGCGCCAACCCGCTCCCGATCGCGGCTGAAGCCGCTCCTACGAAAGCCTTTGACCCATGCCCAACAAGCCCGACACCTCCAACGCCACCATGACCCCGCGCGAGATCGTGCAGGCGCTCGACCGCCACATCGTCGGCCAGTCCGACGCCAAGCGCGCCGTCGCCATCGCGCTGCGCAACCGCTGGCGCCGCAGCCAGCTGGCCGATGACCTGCGCAACGAGGTGATGCCCAAGAACATCCTGATGATCGGCCCCACCGGCGTGGGCAAGACCGAGATCGCGCGGCGGCTGGCCACCCTGGCCAACGCCCCGTTCGTTAAGGTCGAGGCCACGCGCTTCACCGAGGTCGGGTATGTCGGCAAGGACGTCGAGCAGATCATCCGCGACCTGGCCGACACCGCGGTCAAGCTCTACCGCGAGCAGGCCAAGGCACGCGTGCGCACCCGCGCCGAGGAGCGCGCCGAGGACCGCATCCTCGATGCGCTGCTGCCGGGCCGCGACAAGCAGCCGACGGGCTTCGGCTTCGGGTCGGCGGCCCAGGCGACGACCACGGTCGACATCGGCGCCGAGCCGTCCGCGCAGGAGTCCGAAACCCGTCGCAAGCTGCGCCAGCAGCTGCGCAACGGCGACCTCGACGAGCGCCAGATCGAGATCGATGCGGCCGTCTCGATCTCCAATGTCGACATCATGGCGCCGCCCGGCATGGAAGAGATGGGCCAGCAGCTGCGCCAGATGTTCTCGCAGATCGGCGGCGGCAAGACCCAGAAGAAGACGCTCCCGATCCGGGCCGCGCGCGCGCTGCTGGTCGAGGAAGAGGCGGGCAAGCTGGTCAACGAGGACGAGGTGCGCGAAGCCGCGATCGAAGCCTGCGAGCAGCACGGCATCGTCTTCATCGACGAGATCGACAAGGTCGCCAAGC
>CAMPJI010000113.1 GCA_946886865.1 uncultured Lysobacterales bacterium
CTGGCCTCGGTGGGCTGCGCACTGGCCCCCGACCTGACCACGCTGCTGGCGTTCCGCGCGCTGCAGGGACTGAGCGCGGGCGTGGGCCTGATCGTGGGCCGCGCGGTGATCCGCGACGTCCTGCACGGCGACGATGCGCAGCGGCTGATGAGCCAGGTGTCGATGATCTTCGGCATCGCCCCGGCCATCGCGCCGATCATCGGCGGCTGGATCCTGGGCTGGAGCCGGTGGCCGGCGATCTTCTGGTTCCTGGTGATGTTCTCGGCAGCGCTGCTGGCGGCCACGTACTTCATGCTGCCGGAGACGCACCCGCCGGTGTCGCGGCTGAAGGTGTCGCCGCGGCGGCTGCTGCGCGACTACGCGGCGATCTTCATCAACCCGCGCTTCCAGCGGCTGGCCGCGGCGGGCGCGTTCAACTTCGCTGCGCTGTTCCTGTACATCGCTTCGGCGCCGGCGTTCGTGCTGGACCTGTTGCGTCGCGACGGGCAGCGGCTGGGCGAAGGGGATTTCGCGTGGTTCTTCGTGCCCACCATCGGCGGCATGATGCTGGGCGCGTTCATGTCCGGGCGTGCGGCCGGGCGCATCAGCGGCGCGCGGCTGGTGGGCATCGGGTTCGCGTGCTGTGGCGTGGCCGCGGTGGCGAACCTGGCCTACAACCTGCTGGTGCCCGTGCCGGAGGTGCCGTGGGCGGTGTTGCCGATGACGTTGAACGCCTTCGGCATCGCGCTGGTGTTCCCGATCCTGACGCTCGCCATCCTCGACATGTACCCGCGCCAGCGCGGCTCGGCATCGTCGCTGCAGGCCTTCACCGGGCTGGTGCTGCATTCGCTGGTGGCGGGCGTGATCTCGCCGTGGCTGAGCCACGAAGCGATCCATCTCGCGATCGGCGCTTCGTTGTTCATGCTGCTGGGCTGGGGTTTCTGGCGCTGGGAGCTGGGCAAGGGCCGCGAGGTGCCGGAATGCCCCGACGAGCCGGCGGCGCTGGAGCCGACGGAGCGGTTGTAGCGTCCAAATGGGCGGCGCGGTCGCGCGGTTCCTGTAGGAGCGGCTTCAGCCGCGATCGCGGTTCGGCCCGACCCTGTAGGAGCGACGTAAGTCGCGACCGTGAAGTTCCCGGACCTGTGGGCAATCGATGTCGGACCGATGCCGTGTCGCGAACGTATGGCTTGCCGTAATCGAAACGTGGGCCGCGACTTACGTCGCTGCTACAAAAGGGGTGGGGCGCATCGGCGGCGGGTCTGATCGCGGCTGAAGCCGCTCCTACAGGGGCGGGGAACTAGGCGGCGGGCGATGGCTCGTCGCTGCCGCGGTAGGCGGCGCGCAGCAGTTCGTGGAAGTGGTGGACGGCGTTCTCGCGCAGCGGGTTGAGCCGGCCGGGGGTGTAGGAGCCCGACGCCAGGCCGCGCTGCACGTCCTCGCAGATGGTCAGGTCCTCGACCTGCACTTCGTCGCTGAACTCGAGATCGGCATCGCGGCGGGCGCGCGCTTCGCCGGAGTCGTCCACGGTGTAATAGAAGTCGAACTCCACCCGGCAGCGGTCCACGCCGCGCGGGATCACCCGGTTGGTCTGCAGGCGGCCGGGCAGGATGTTGAGCATCGTGTTCGGCCACAGCCAGTAGTAGAGCGCGTCGCCGTCGCCATAGAGACCGTCGCCGCTCTCCAGCGGGCTGTACTGGTAGGAATACCAGCGCGCCGCCTCGGTGATGTAGCTGCGGTAGTCCAGCAGCCGGTTGAGGCCCGGGTGGATGTGGGGGACGTGGTAGCCCTCCAGGTAGTTGTCGACGTAGACCTTCCAGTTGCAGGCCACGTCGTAGCCGACGCGCTGGTGGTGGCCGTAGCGTTCCAGTCCGCGGCCCTCGCCCAGGCGTGCGTCGATGCCCTCGACGAACCCGTCGAAGTCGATGGCGGTGTCGACATCCGCGGCCGCGAACACCAGTCCCTGCCACCCCCGCACCGCCAGTTGCGGCAGGCGCACGTCGGACGGCTCGAAATCCGGCGTGTCGCCCATCTCCGGCGCCGAACGCAGCACGCCGTCCAGGGTGTAGGTCCAGCCGTGGTAGCGGCAGCGCAGGGACCTGGCGGCCAGCCCGTCGCAGCTGGCGATCGGGCCGGCGCGGTGTCGGCAGACGTTGTGCATGACGCGGATGACGCCATCGGCCCCGCGCACGGCAACCACTGGCAGGCCGGCAAAGTCGGCGACGACGTGGTCGCCGGCGTCCTGCAGCTGGCACACATGCGCGATGAGCTGCCAGCCCCGATCGAAGAACTGCGTGCGCTCGAACGCGGCGATGGCCGGGTCGACGTAATAGCGCGCGGGCAGGGCGGTGGCGTGCGACAGCGGCTGCGGGCGCAGATCGGTGGGGGCGATGGTGTCCATGGGGCGAGTATGCCGCCGGGTGGGTTGGCCCGGAAACCCATGTTGGGCGCAGGCCTTCTGTAGGAGCGACGTCAGTCGCGACCTCGCATCTACGGGGAGCGGGCGGGTCGCGACTTACGTCGCTCCTACAGGTGTCCGGGGTGTTTGCGGTTGAAGCCGTCCCTGCAAGGGCGTGGCGCGGTCAGGCGTCGGAGGCGGGACGCGCGGGCAGCTGCAGGTCGAGTTCGATCACGTCGTCGCTGCGGGCACGGGCGGCGAGGTGGCCGCCGTGGGCGGAGGCGATGGCCTGCGCGATCATCAGCTGCAGGCCCAGTCCATCATCACCGGGTTCGGGATGCGGGTCGTCCAGCAGCCGCTCGGCCATCTGCGCCGCGTCACCGCGGCAGGCCACGTCGCGCAGCAGTTGCACCCGGTCGCCTTCGAGGCGGCGCACGGTGGCACGCGGCGTGGCGGCATCGGCCTGCGACACCTGGAAGCCGAGCACCGCGCGCATCAACTGGCCCAACCGCACCACGTCGCCGTGCAGGACCAGGCCGTGGGCATCCGGCTCGAACGTGATCTCCGGCGGCATCTCGCGCAGGCGCGGGCCGATGTCCTCCAGCAGCAGGTCCAGGTCGACCTCCTCCTGCCGCACCAGCAGCCGGCCCTTGTCGGCCCGGACGAAATCGCTGATCTCGTCGATCATCCGGCCCAGGCGCCGGGTCTGGCGGTCGATCACGTCGAGCAGTTCGGTGCGGTCCTCGGCGCCGGTACGCTCGTCGCGCAGCAGGAAAACCGCCGTCTGCACCGGCGACAGGGGGCCGCGCAGGTCGTGCGCGAGGCGTTCCAGCCAGGTCTTGCGGGCCTGCGTCATGCGCCGGACACCTTCTTCTGGGGGGGCATGCCGCCTTCGCAGATGCGCTTGATGGCGTCGAACTGCGGCGGCTTCACCAGGTGGTCGTCAAAGCCGGCTTCCTGCGTGCGGCGGCGGTCCTCGGGCTGCCCCCAGCCGGTGACGGCCACGATCTCCAGCGCGTCGCCGCCTGCGCGCGCACGCAGGCTGCTGGCGATGTCGTAGCCGCTGCGGCCGGGCATGCCCACGTCCAGGAACAGCAGGTTGGGCGCGAAGCGGTCGACCTCGGTCTCCACCGCGAGCGGGTCGTAGATCTGCACCACGTCGTGGCCGAGCAGGCGGACCATCATCGCCAGGGTGTCGGCCGCATCACGGTTGTCGTCGACGATCAGCACGCGGCGAGCGGGGGCGTCGCCGGCCAGGCCGGTCGTTGCCGGGGCCGCGGGCGCACGCACCGCCTGCGGGGCATGCGCGGTCCCCGCGCGCAGGCGCGGCAGATGCACGTGGAAGGTGCTGCCCCGGCCCAGGCCCTCGCTCTGGACCTCGACGCGGCCGGCGTGCATCTGCGCCAGCTTCTGGACCAGTGTCAGGCCGACGCCGAGGCCGCCGCGCGAGCGCTCGACCGTGGTGTCCACCTGGCGGAAGACCTCGAACACCGCGTCGAGCTGCTCCGGTGCCAGGCCCACGCCGGTGTCGGACACGCTGACGCAGATTTCGTCGCCGGCGACGGTGGCGCACAGTTCGATCCGGCTGCCCGCGTCGGAATACTTCGCGGCGTTGTTAAGCAGGTTGGCGAACACCTGCGACAACCGCGCGTGGTCGGCGTGCAGCGCAATGGACTCCTCCGGCAGGCGGCTTTCGAAGCGGTGCTCGCCGGCCTCGATCAGCGGGCGGGCGATCTCGATGGCGGCGGCCAGTACGTCCTGCAGCGTGGTGTCGGTTTCGCGCAGGGTGAGCTTGCCCTGCGTGATGCGGGCGATGTCGAGCAGGTCGTCGATCAGGCGGATCAGCAGCGCGACCTGGCGCTCCATGGTGTCCTGCAGCGGGTCGGCGACGTCGCCCATCGACATGCGGCGCACCGACAGCGCGTTCTGCAGCGGCGCAAGCGGGTTGCGCAGCTCGTGGGCGAGGGTGGCCAGGAACTCATCCTTGCGCTGGTCGGCGTCGCGCAGCAGCTGTTCGGCACGCACGCGTTCGGCCACTTCGCGCTGCAGCTCATCGTTGCGGGCGGCCAGGGCGGTGTTGGCCTGCAGCAGGGATTGATTGAGCGCCTCCAGCTCCCGGGCCTTCTCGGCCTGGAGGGCCTGGTTGTCGGCCGCCAGCGAGTCGTTGAGCACCTGCAGCTCACGCCGCTTGCGGTGCAACTCGGCGAGCACCTCGACCTTGCTGCGCAGGATCTCGGGGATCACCGGCACCATCACGTAGTCGACCGCGCCCAGCTTGTAGCCCTGCAGGCGGTCCATGTCGGACACGTTGACCGCGGTGACGAAGATGATCGGCGTCTTTTCGAAGCGCGGGTGCTGGTGGATCAGGCTGGCGGTCTCGAAGCCGTCCATGCCGGGCATGTTCACGTCCAGCAGGATGACGGCGAAATCCTCGTCCATCAGCCGCTTGAGCGCCTCCATGCCCGAGTCGGCCTCCACCAGGGTCTCGCCCAGCGGTTCCAGGATGGCGCGGTACGTCAGCAGCCGCCCGGGCTGGTCGTCGACCAGCAGGATCTTCACCGGCTCGCCGGCGATGGCCTGCGCCAGCCCCGTGCCAGGCGGCGTGTCGGCAGGAGTCAACGGTGCAGCCACTGCCTCAGCACCCCCAGCAGTTGGTCGGTCACGACGGGTTTGGCGAGGTAGTCGGACGCACCGGCCTCGAGGCACTTCTCACGGTCGCCCTTCATCGCCTTGGCCGTGAGGGCGACGATGGGCAGCGTGCGCAGCTCGGCGTTGTCGCGGATGGCGCGCATGGTGTCGTAGCCGTCCATGCCCGGCATCATGATGTCCATCAGCACCAGGCTGATGTCGGTGTCGGTGGTGACCTTTTCCACCGCTTCCTGGCCGGTGCCGGCCGTGACCACGTCCATGCCGTGGCGCTCCAGCACGCTGGAGAGCGCGAAGATGTTGCGCACGTCGTCGTCCACCACCAGCACGCGCTTGCCCTGCAGCACTTCGTCGGACTGGTGCAGGCGCTCGACCATGCGCTGCTTGGCGGCGGGCAGGTCGGCGATGACGCGGTGCAGGAACAGCGCGGTTTCATCCAGCAGGCGTTCCGGCGACTCCACGCCCTTGATCACGACGCTCTTGGCCGCCTTCCGGAGCCGGGCGTCCTCGTCGGCGGTGAGGTCCTTGCCGGTGAACACCACGATGGGCAGGTCCCGCACGTTGGTGTGGGCCTGGATACGGTCGATCAGCTCGAAGCCGGTCATGTCCGGCAGGCGCAGGTCGAGCACGGCGCAGTCGTAGTGGCGCTCGCCCAGGGCCGCCAGCGCTTCGGCGCCCGAACCGACCGTGTGGATGGCGACGTCGTCGTGGCGCAGCAGTTCCTCGATGCTCATGCGCTCGTTGGCGTCGTCCTCCACCACCAGCAGCTGCTTCACGCGGGGCAGGGTGTAGTCCTTGATGCGCTGCAAGGCCGCACCGATGCTCTCGGGCGTGGAGGGCTTGGCGAGGTAGGCGAACGCCCCGCGTTCGATGCTGTGGTGGCGCTCCTCCTCGACGGTGATGATCTGCACCGGGATGTGGCGGGTGCTGGAGTCCTGCTTGAGCCGCGCCAGCACCGTCCAGCCGAGCATGTCGGGCAGGATGATGTCCAGCAGCACGGCCGTCGGCCGGTAGTCGCGCACCAGCCGCAACGCCTCCGCGCCGGTGTTGGCCACCAGGGCGCGGAAGCCCTTGGAGCGGACCAGGTCCCGCAGCACGGTGGCGTAGCGGGCATCGTCCTCCACCAGCAGCAATGCGGGTTCGTCGGGCTGGATCAGGTCGCGGTCGTCGGGGACCGTCTCCAGCTGGGACACCGGGGTGTCGGTGGGGGCGGGCGTCTGGAGCGGGCGGGCCTGGGCGGCACGCACGCTGTGGGCGCGGTCGGAACCGGCGTAGTTCAGCGGCAGGTACAGGGTGAAGGTGCTGCCCTTGCCCGTCTCGCTGCGCAGGTTGAGCTCGCCGCCGAGCAGGCCGGCGATTTCGCGGCTGATGGCCAGGCCCAGGCCGGTGCCGCCGAACTTGCGCGACGTGCCGGCGTCGGCCTGCTGGAAGGCCTCGAAGACGATCTTCTGCTTGTCCGGCGAGATGCCGATGCCGGTGTCGGTGACCTCGAACGCCACCACGGTGGCGGCGT
>CAMPJI010000114.1 GCA_946886865.1 uncultured Lysobacterales bacterium
CACATCGAGGAAGCCGGCGTGCACTCGGGCGACTCCTCGTGCTCGCTGCCGCCGTACTCGCTGTCGCCGGCCACGCAGGCGCGCCTGCGCGAGCAGGTGGTGGCACTGGCCAAGGCGCTCAACGTGGTCGGCCTGATGAACACCCAGTTCGCCGTGCAGACCGCCGCCAGCACCGGCGAGGAAGGGCTCGAGGACACCATCTACCTGCTGGAGGTCAACCCGCGCGCCTCGCGCACGGTGCCGTTCGTATCCAAGGCGACCGGCATGCCGCTGGCAAAGATCGCCGCGCGCTGCATGGCCGGCAAGACGCTGGCCGAGCAGGGCGCGACCGCCGAGATCATCCCGGACTACTACTCGGTGAAGGAGGCGATCTTCCCGTTCGCCAAATTCCAGGGCGTCGACCCGATCCTCGGGCCGGAGATGCGCTCGACCGGCGAGGTGATGGGCGTGGGTCGCAGCTTCGGGGCCGCGTTCGCCCGTGCGCAGGAGGCGGGCGGCATCCGCCAGCTGAAGCCCGAAGGCAAGGTGTTCGTTTCCGTGCGCGACCCGGACAAGGCACGCGTGCTGCCGATCGCCCGCGACCTCATCGAGCGCGGCTACACGCTGGTGGCGACGCATGGCACGGCGGCCTTCCTGCGTGATTCGGGCCTGGCGTGCGAGACGGTCAACAAGGTGGCCGAGGGCCGCCCGCACATCGTCGACCTGATCAAGAACGGCGAGATCGTCTACATCGTCAACACCACCGAGGGGCGGCAGGCGATCTCCGACTCGTTCTCCATCCGCCGCGAGGCGCTGCAGCACCGGGTGACCTACTCGACGACGATCGCCGGCGCCCGTGCACTGCTGCATTCGCTGGAGTTCCGTGGCACCGGCCCGGTGTGGTCGCTGCAGGAGCTCCACGCGGAACTGGGCGCGGCCTGAGCGGCGCCCGGCGCAACCGGCGGCCGTTCATGGAGCCGGTTGCGCCGCCCCCCGGGTGATCGGCCACAATCGCCGTCAACCCGGGTTTCAACTCCCGAACGATGCCGGCCCCTGGCCGGCTTCACGCATTCAAGGCCCGGCAACGACCGGGAAGAGGACGTTCCATGCAAGCACCCCTGACAATCCAGGGCGCCCAGCGCCTGCGCGCCGAGCTCGACGAACTCAAGTCGGTCAAGCGCCCGGCGGTGATCAACGCCATTGCCGAAGCCCGCGCCCACGGCGACCTCAAGGAAAATGCCGAGTACCACGCCGCGCGCGAGCAGCAGGGCTTCATCGAAGGCCGCATCAAGCAGCTGGAGGCCGAGCTGTCGCACGCCCAGGTCATCGACGTGTCCAAGCTCAACGCCGGTTCGCGCATCGTGTTCGGCGCGGTCGTCGAGCTGGCCGATACCGACACCGACGAAGAGACCCGCTACCAGATCGTGGGCGACCTGGAGGCCGACATCAAACAGGGCCTGATCGCGGTGTCCTCGCCGGTGGCGCGTGCGCTGATCGGCAAGCACGAGGGCGACAGCGTCACCATCGAGGCACCCGGCGGCACCCGCGAGTACGAAATCGTCGGCGTCAGCTACCCGGGCTGAGCCCTTGGCGCCCCGGTCCGCCATCCTGCTGCTGCCGGCGCGCGCGCGCTTCGGCGGGCAGCGCCTGCCGGCGCCCACCGCGCGTTGGCTGGGGCGGGGCAACCACGACACGGGTGCGGAGGACCGGCTCGGCGACTGGCTGGACGTCCTGCCCCGCGGGTGGGCCGCGGCGGCCGTCACGCGCGAGCGCGATGCGGGTGATGCCGCAGGTGCGGTCTGGCTGCGCGCGGACCCGGTGTACATCCAGCCCGACATCAACGGTGCGCGGCTGCTGTCCCACGGTGATGCGCTCGGGCTGACCGCGGAGGACGCGGCGGCGTTCATGCCGGCCCTGCGTCCGTTGTTCGGCGACGCCGGTCTGCCGATCGACGCCCCGGCGCCCACCCGCTGGTACCTGCGCGCACCGGCCGGGGCCGCGCTGCCGGCGATGGCGGCCCCCGACCGCGCCGTGGGCATGGACCTGTTCGACCACCTGCCGCAGGGCCCCGAGGGCCGCCGCTGGCGGGCATTGCTCAGCGAGGCGCAGGTGGTGCTTCACAACCACCCGCGCAACGTGCGCCGGCAGGCCAGCGGCCTGCCGCCGGTGAATTCGCTGTGGTTCTGGGGCGCGGGTGCGCTGCCCGACCACGTCACCGCCCGCGTGGCGCGGGCACTGAGCGATGACGACACGCTGTCGGCCTTCCTCGCGGCCGGGGGTGCGCGGGTTGAACCGATGCCCGCCTGCATGCCGGCCCCGGAGCCGGCGTTCGAAGGCGGGGTGCTCGTCGACCTCCGCCACGCACGCGACCTGGCCGCGCTGGACCGTGACTGGCTGTCGCCGCTGTTGGACGCGATGGCAGGTGGGCGGCTGGCGGCGCTCACGATGGACTTTGGCGACGGACACCGCGTGCATGTGGCTCGCCCCCACCGCTGGCGCTTCTGGCGGCAGCCGTGGTCAACGCCGGGCCTCGGCGCGCCGGCGCCGGCGGACGCGGTCTCTTGAGTCCGCCGTCGCGCAACGCGGTGGTGATCCGCCGCCGCCAGGCGGCGGCGATCGGTGAATGGCCCGAGCGCGTTCCTCTGCTGCTGCGCCGCATCTACGCCGGGCGGGGCGCCTTGTGCATCGATGAGGCGCGCCCGCGCCTGGCGCACCTGTTGCCGCCGGACGGCCTGTCGGGTCTGGACGCCGCCACCGCATTGCTGGCGGACGCCATCGCCCACGACCGCCATATCGTCGTGGTGGGCGATTTCGACTGCGACGGCGCCACTGCGTGCGCGGTCGGCGTGCGCGGGCTTCGGATGCTGGGCGCCCGACGCGTCTCCCATGCGGTGCCCAACCGGATGGTGCACGGCTACGGGCTGTCGCCGGCGCTGGTGGACGAACTGGCGGGACTGAAGCCAGACCTGTTGGTCACCGTCGACCACGGCATCGCCTGCCATGCCGGCATCGAGGCCGCCAAGGCCCGCGGCTGGACCGTCCTGGTCACGGACCACCACCTGCCGGGCGCCACACTGCCGCTGGCGGATGTGATCGTGGATCCCAACCTGCCGGGCGACACGTTTCCCAGCAAGGCGCTGGCGGGTGTCGGGGTGATGTTCTACGTGCTGCTGGCGCTGCGCCGGCACCTGCGCGATGCCGGCTGCACCGACACGGGCGCGGACCTGGGTGCGCTGCTGGACCTGGTCGCGGTCGGGACCGTCGCCGACCTGGTGCCGCTGGACACCAACAACCGCGCCCTCGTGGCGGCGGGGCTGCGGCGCTTGCGTGCCGGACAGGGCTGCGCCGGGCTGCAGGCGCTGGTGGAAGTGTCCGGCCGGGTGCCGGCACGACTGAGTGCCGCCGACATCGGATTTGCCGTCGGCCCCCGCCTCAATGCCGCCGGACGCCTGGAGGACATGGCACTGGGCATCGAATGCCTGCTGACCGACGACCCCGCTCAGGCACGCGAGATGGCGGCGACCCTGGATGCCATCAACGGTGAACGGCGCGCCGTGCAACAGCAGATGACCGACGAGGCCGAGTTGGCGGTGTCGCGGGTCGCCGTGCACGACGGCACTCCGCCCCTCGTGGCGTGCCTGTTCGATCCGGACTGGCACCCTGGCGTGATCGGGCTGGTCGCCTCCCGGATCAAGGACCGGTTGCACCGGCCGGTGGTGGCATTCGCGCCGGCCGAGCCGGGCAGCCCCGTGCTGCGCGGCTCGGCCCGTTCGATTCCCGGGTTCCACATCCGCGATGCGCTGGCCGACGTGGCCGCGCGCCACCCCGGGCTGGTCGAGCGCTTCGGGGGGCACGCCATGGCAGCAGGTCTGACCCTGCCACGCGCGTCCCTGGATGCCTTCGGGCGCGCGTTCGCCGACTGTGCGCGCGAGCGCTTGGACGACGCCCTGTTGCAGGCCGATTTGCACAGCGATGGCGCCCTGGATGCCGTGGAGCTGTCGCGCGACAACGCCGAGGCGCTGCGCGATGGCGGCCCGTGGGGGCAGGGCTTCCCGGAGCCGCAGTTCGACGGGGAGTTCGACGTGCTGGGCACGCGCGTGGTGGGCGAGCGCCACCTCAAGCTGGAGCTGGGCTCGGGCCGCGCACGCATCAATGCGATCCACTTCGGCGGCTGGGATGGATTGCCGGTGCCTTCCCGCGTGCGCATCGCGTATCGGCTGGAGCCGGACGACTACCGGGGCGGCGATGCGGTGCAACTCGTGGTGGTGCACCGGGAACCGGCCTGACCGGTCCGGTTGTGCCGTCTCGAGCGACTCCAAGACCTGCCGGTACGCACTGCGCAGGCCCCCGGCGTGCGCCAACTGCTAGAATCGGCGGCCTTTTCCGCACCACAGCCACGGACACGAGAACGGATGATCGAGACCAATCCCGTCCGTCAGCGCATCGCCGACCTGCAGGGTCGGCTGGATGCGCTGAGGGGGTACCTTTGACTTCGATGCCAAGGTCGAACGCCTCGAAGAAGTAAACCGCGAACTGGAAAGCCCCGACGTCTGGAACGACGCCGAGCGGGCCCAGGCGCTGGGACGTGAGCGCGCCGCGCTGGAACGGGTCGTGCTGGGCAGCCGTCGGATGACCGAGGGCCTGACCGGCGCGGGCGAACTGCTCGAGCTGGCCGAGATGGAGGACGACGAGGACACGGCGCAGGCCGTCGTCGAGGACGTCGACCGGCTCGCACGCGATGTCGAACAGCTGGAATTCCAGCGCATGTTCTCCGGCAAGATGGACGGCGCCGCGGCGTTCGTCGACATCCAGGCCGGCGCCGGCGGCACCGAGGCCCAGGACTGGGCCGAGATCCTGCTGCGCATGTACCTGCGCTGGTGCGAGTCGCGCGGCTGGAAGACCGAGCTGATGGAAGCCAGCGGCGGCGACGTGGCCGGCATCAAGTCCGCCACGCTGCGCGTGGAGGGCGACTTCGCCTACGGCTGGCTGAAGACCGAGACCGGTGTGCACCGGCTGGTGCGCAAGTCGCCTTTCGATTCGGACAACCGCCGGCACACCAGCTTCACCTCGGTGTTTGTCAGTCCCGAGGTCGACGACAACATCGACATCGAGATCAACCCGGCCGACCTGAAGACCGACGTGTACCGGTCGTCGGGCGCGGGTGGCCAGCACGTCAACAAGACCGAGTCGGCGGTGCGCATCACCCACGTGCCGAGCGGCATCGTGGTGGCCTGCCAGACCGGCCGCAGCCAGCACCAGAACCGCGACAACGCGATGAAGATGCTGGCCGCGAAGCTCTACGAGCTGGAGATCCAGAAGCGCAACGCCGAACGCGATGCCGTGGAGGCCACCAAGTCCGACATCGGCTGGGGCAGCCAGATCCGCAACTACGTGCTGGACCAGTCGCGGATCAAGGACCTGCGCACCGGCGTGGAGCGCAGCGACACGCAGAAGGTGCTGGACGGCGACCTGGACGAGTTCGTCGAGGCCGCGCTCAAGGCCGGCCTGGATGCGGGCTCCAAACGCGCGGACGCTGTCTGAGTTCCGTCGTAGCCCGGGGCTGCTCGCCCGCGTGGACACCAATCGCGGCTGAAGCCGCTCCCTCATTACCGACGCACTGTTTATGACCGACACCCCGACCCCGCCGCACGCCGACGAGAATCACCTGATCGCCGAGCGTCGCGCCAAACTGAAGGCGCTGCGCGGGCAGGGCATCGCATTTCCCAACGACTTCCGGCGCGATGCCTACGCCGGCGACCTGCAGGCCGAGTTCAAGGACACGGAGCGCTGGACCGCCGAGGCGCTGGAAGGCGAAGGGCGTGAGGTCGCGCTGGCCGGGCGCATCCTGCTCAAGCGGGTGATGGGAAAGGCCAGCTTCGTCCAGGTGCAGGACGAGTCCGGCCGCATCCAGCTGTTCCTGCAGGCCAACGCGCTGGGCGAGGCCTACGACGCGTTCAAGGGCTGGGACGTGGGCGACATCGTGGGCGCGACCGGCGTGTTAACCCGCACGCGCACCGGCGAGCTGTCGGTGAAGGTTGCCCGGCTGCGCCTGCTGACGAAGTCGCTGCGCCCGCTGCCGGACAAGTGGCACGGCCTGTCGGACGTGGAGCAGCGCTACCGCCAGCGCTACGTGGACCTGATCGTGTCGCCCGAGGCACGCGACGTGTTCGTCAAGCGCAGCCGGATTATCCGGTCGATGCGCGCGTGGCTGGATGCGCGGCGTTTCCTCGAGGTCGAGACGCCGATGATGCATTACATCCCCGGCGGCGCCACGGCCAAGCCGTTCGTGACCCATCACAATGCGCTGGACCTGGAACTGTACCTGCGCGTCGCGCCGGAGCTGTACCTGAAGCGCCTCGTCGTGGGCGGGCTGGAGCGCGTCTACGAAATCAACCGCAACTTCCGCAACGAGGGCGTGTCGACCCGGCACAACCCCGAGTTCA
>CAMPJI010000115.1 GCA_946886865.1 uncultured Lysobacterales bacterium
CGCAGTTCGAAAGCTGGGTCGACCCGTTCGTGATCCTGCTGGCGGTGCCGCTGGCGGCGTTCGGCGCGTTCCTGCTGCTCAAGCTCAGCGGGCACGGCAGCTGGAACATCTACAGCCAGATCGGCATGGTCACGCTGATCGGCCTGATCGCCAAGCACGGCATCCTGATCGTGGAGTTCGCCAACCAGCTGCAGGAGCAGGGCAAGAGCAAGTTCGAGGCCGTGGTCGACGCCGCCGCGCTGCGCCTGCGCCCGATCCTGATGACCACCGGCGCGATGGTGCTGGGTTCGCTCCCGCTGGCCATCGCCTCGGGCGCGGGCGCGGAGGCGCGCAACCAGATCGGCATGGTGATCGTGGGCGGCATGTCCATCGGCACCGTGTTCACCCTGTTCGTGGTGCCGGTGGTGTACCTGCTGATCGGCCGCAACCACCAGAAGGCGGCCGCCGAGCAGCACCGGATGGAAGCACAGGCCGCGGGCTGATCGCCCCTTCCGTGCGCGACATCGAACGGCGCCGGGTCACACCGGCGCCGTTCTCTTTTGCAGCCCGGGTAAGCGCAGCGCACCGCGCGGGGACGCACCACGCTTGCCGGTAATTTTCGGCGCGCCGCCGCGCGTTTCGTCATCCGGCGTCCGGCCATGCAAGCGGGCTTGACCGGGCCGTCCAACGACGGGGGGCGGCTCCCCGGAGTCCGTCACGAAACACCGCCCAACAAAAAACCCGGCAGCCGAGGCTGCCGGGTTTCGTGTGGTCGGGAACCGACCGGGAGAGAGACGGTGCTGCGAGCCTTACTTCGCGGCCTTGCCGGCGGCCTTGGTGGCCTTCTCGACGTTGGCTTCGACGTTCTCGCGGGTGGCCTTCGCGGTCGCTTCAATCTGCGACTTGGCGATGTCGGCAATGGCTTCGTTGGTCTTCAGGGTGCGGCCGAAGGCCTCCTGACCGGTGCTGACGGCGCGCTCGACGTTCTCGCGGGCGATCTGCACGCCCTTGGGGGCGATGGCCTTCATGCCGTCGAGGTCACGGACCTGGGCGGCCTCGTTCCAGAACGCGAAGGTGGCTTCGGCGCGGTCTTCGATGGCCGACAGCTGCAGGCCGAGGACGGCCTGGGCGTTCTCGAGGGTCAGGCGGTTGATCTGTGCGGCGGTGTCCGCGAACTGACGCGCCGCGGTGGCGAACTGCTCATTGAACTGCGGGTACATGGCGGTCTCCTGCTCAGGGTCACCGACGGTTCTGCCGGTTTGTGCGGTGCAGCATAGTGCAGGTTTTGTTGCAATGCAACAACGCGGCCGGGTGGCGTTCAGGCAGTAGTCCCCGCTGCCCCTCAGGCCCCCCGGTAGCGGCACCCGGAGGTGCAGGTCTCGTGGACGACGACCTCCGACAGCTGCGGCAGGGCCGGCTTCAGGTGGTCCCAGATCCACACGGCCAGACGCTCGCTGGTCGGGTTGTCCAGCCCCTCGATGTCGTTGAGGTAATGGTGGTCGAGCCGGTCGTAGAGGGGTTTGAAGGCGGCCTTGATGTCGGCGAAGTCCATCACCCAGCCGGTGTGCTCGCCGGGTTCGCCCGAGACATGCAGTTCGACCCGGAAGGAGTGGCCGTGCAGGCGCGCGCACTTGTGCCCCTCGGGGACGTTGGGCAGCCGGTGGGCGGCCTCGAGGGTGAAGACCTTGAAGATATCCATGCGGGAATGGCCGGCGCAGGTGGCGCGGCAGTGGCAGCGGGGCGGCACAGGATAGCGCCCCGGCGGCGGCGCGCAGGCAACGCCGACCCAACGCCGCCTTTGACACCGGCGGCAGCGGCCCGGCATCGACGTTAAAATCGGGGGCTTCCCGTCGCGCGCATTCGATGCCGCCCGGCGTCACTCCCGCACTGCGGCGCGGCCGACCCATCGGCCTTGCTGCCTCGCAGTGCCTTTCGAGCCAGCCCCGAGCCCGCCATGCCCAATTCCTATCGCAAGCCGCTCCCCGGAACCTCGCTGGATTATTTCGACGCCCGCGCGGCGGTGGAGACGATCAAGCCCGGCGCCTGGGATGGGCTGCCGTACACCTCACGCGTGCATGCCGAGAACCTCGTGCGCCGGGCCGAGCCGGCGATGCTGGAGGCCTACCTCACCCAGCTGATCGAGCGCCGTCGCGATCTCGACTTTCCGTGGTTCCCGGCGCGCGTCGTCTGCCACGACATCCTCGGCCAGACCGCGCTGGTCGATCTGGCCGGCCTGCGCGATGCGATTGCCGACAAGGGCGGCGACCCGGCGCAGATCAACCCGGTGGTGCCCACCCAGCTGATCGTCGACCACTCGCTGGCGGTGGAGTGTGGCGGGTTCGATCCGGACGCGTTCACCAAGAACCGCGCCATCGAGGAGCGCCGCAACGAGGACCGCTTCCACTTCATCGAGTGGACGAAGCACGCGTTCAAGAACGTCGACGTGATCCCGCCGGGCAACGGGATCATGCACCAGATCAACCTGGAGAAAATGTCGCCGGTGGTGCACGCGCAGGGCGGCGTGGCGTTCCCCGACACGTGCGTGGGCACCGACAGCCACACGCCGCACGTCGACGCGCTGGGCGTGATCGCGGTCGGCGTGGGCGGGCTGGAGGCCGAAAGCGTGATGCTCGGCCGCGCATCGTGGATGCGCCTGCCGGAGATCGTCGGCGTCGAGCTCACCGGCAAGCCCGCCCCGGGCATTACCGCCACCGACATCGTGCTGGCGCTGACCGAGTTCCTGCGCCAGTCCAAGGTGGTGGGCGCGTACCTGGAGTTCCGCGGCGAAGGCGCCGCGGCGCTGACGCTGGGCGACCGCGCGACCATCTCGAACATGGCGCCCGAATACGGCGCGACGGCCGCGATGTTCTTCATCGACGGCAACACGCTGGACTACCTGCGCCTGACCGGCCGCGAGGAGCCGCAGGTGCAGCTGGTGGAGACGTACGCCAAGGCCGCCGGCCTGTGGGCCGACACGCTGGACGGCGCGCAGTACGAGCGCACGTTGACGTTCGACCTGTCCAGCGTGGAGCGCAACATGGCCGGCCCGTCCAACCCGCACCGCCGCCTGCCGACCTCGGCGCTGGCCGAGCGCGGCATCGCCACGGGCATGACGCTGGCGCGCGAGCAGGAAGCCCAGGGCCTGATGCCCGATGGCGCGGTGATCATCGCCGCCATCACCAGCTGCACCAACACCTCCAACCCGCGCAACGTGATCGCCGCCGGCCTGCTGGCGAAGAAAGCCAACGCGCTGGGGCTGGTGCGCAAGCCCTGGGTCAAGACCTCGCTGGCCCCGGGCTCCAAGGCCGTGCAGCTGTACCTGGAGGACTCGGACCTGCTGAAGGAGCTGGAGCAGCTCGGTTTCGGCATCGTCGGCTTCGCCTGCACCACCTGCAACGGCATGAGCGGCGCGCTGGACCCGAAGATCCAGCAGGAGATCGTGGAGCGCGACCTCTACGCCGTGGCCGTGCTGTCGGGCAACCGCAACTTCGACGGCCGCATCCACCCGTACGCCAAGCAGGCGTTCCTCGCCTCGCCGCCGCTGGTGGTCGCCTACGCCATCGCCGGCACCGTGCGTTTCGACATCGAGAAGGACGTGCTGGGCATCGACGCCGAAGGCCGGCCGGTCACGCTCAAGGACCTTTGGCCGACGGACGAGGAGATCGACGCGATCGTCAAGGCCAGCGTCAAGCCCGAGCAGTTCCGCAGGGTCTACGAGCCGATGTTCTCGGTGCGCGTCGAGCACGGCGAAAAAGTCGGACCGCTGTACGACTGGCGCCCGCAGTCGACCTACATCCGCCGCCCGCCGTACTGGGAAGGCGCCCTCGCCGGCGAGCGCTCGCTCACGGGCATGCGCCCCCTGGCGGTGCTGGGCGACAACATCACCACCGACCACCTGTCGCCGAGCAACGCGATCCTCGCCACCAGCGCGGCGGGCGAGTACCTGACGAAGATGGGTGTGCCGGAAGAGGACTTCAATTCCTACGCGACCCACCGCGGCGACCACCTCACCGCGCAGCGCGCGACCTTCGCCAACCCCAAGCTGCTCAACGAGATGGTGCGCGACAGCGATGGCAACGTGCGGCAGGGCTCGCTGGCGCGGATCGAGCCGGAGGGCGAGGTCGTGCGCATGTGGGAGGCCATCGAGACCTACATGCAACGCCGCCAGCCGCTGATCATCATCGCCGGCGCCGACTACGGCCAGGGCAGTTCGCGCGACTGGGCCGCCAAGGGCGTGCGCCTGGCCGGCGTCGAGGCGATCGCCGCGGAAGGCTTCGAGCGCATCCACCGCACCAACCTGATCGGCATGGGCGTGCTGCCGCTGCAGTTCGAGGCCGGCACCACGCGCGAGACGCTCGGCATCGACGGCACCGAAACCTTCGACGTGGTCGGCGAACGCACACCGGGCGCGGTGCTGAACCTGGTGATCCACCGCACCGACGGCAACATGCTGGAGGTGCCCGTCACCTGCCGCCTGGACACCGCCGAGGAAGTGGCGATCTACGAAGCCGGCGGCGTGCTGCAGCGCTTCGCGCAGGACTTCCTCGAATCGGCGAAGGCGGCCTGACATGGCCTGCGCGCCGCAGCTCCGCATCCCCGCCACCTACATGCGCGGCGGCACCAGCAAGGGCGTGTTCTTCCGGCTGGACGACCTGCCCACCGATGCGCAGGTGCCCGGCCCGGCGCGCGACGCGCTGCTGATGCGCGTGATCGGCTCGCCCGACCCGTATGGCAAGCACACCGACGGCATGGGCGGGGCGACGTCCAGCACCAGCAAGTGCGTGATCATTTCCAGGTCGACCGTGCCGGAACACGATGTCGACTACCTCTACGGCCAGGTCGCCATCGACACCGCGTTCGTCGACTGGTCGGGCAACTGCGGCAACCTGTCCTCGGCGGTCGGCCCCTTCGCGATCGCCAACGGCCTCATCGACCCGGCGCGCGTGCCGCGGGACGGGATGTGCACGGTGCGCATCTGGCAGGCCAACATCGGCAAGACCATCGTCGCGCACGTGCCGGTGACCGGTGGGCAGGTGCAGGAGACCGGCGACTTCGAACTCGATGGCGTGACCTTCCCGGCGGCCGAAATCCAGCTGGAATTCCTCGACCCGGCCGACGAGGGCGACGGCGGCGGGGCGATGTTCCCCACCGGCCACGTGGAAGACACCCTGGAGGTGCCCGGCGTCGGCGCGCTGCAGGTGACGATGATCAACGCCGGCATCCCGACGGTGTTCGTGGATGCCGCGGCGCTCGGCCTGGACGGCACCGAACTCCAGGGGACGATCAACGGCGATCCGGCGAAGCTGGCGATGTTCGAATCCATCCGCGCGCACGCCGCGGTGCGCATGGGGCTGATCGACGACATCGCCGGCGCGGCGTCGCGCCAGCACACGCCGAAGGTCGCATTCGTGGCACCGCCCAAGGACTACACCGCCTCCAGCGGCAAGCCGGTGCGCGCCGACGACGTCGACCTGCTGGTGCGTGCGCTGTCGATGGGCAAGCTGCACCACGCGATGATGGGCACGTGCGCGGTTGCCATCGCCACGGCTGCCGCCGTACCCGGCACGGTGGTACAACGCGCCTCAAAGGGACGGGAAGCGGGTGCGGTCCGCTTTGGCCACCCCTCGGGCACGCTGCGGGTGGGTGCCGAGGCGCGGCAGGTCGACGGCCAGTGGCAGGTCACCCGGGCGGTAATGAGCCGCAGCGCGCGGGTGCTGATGGAAGGGCAGGTGCGGGTGCTGCCCGCCTGAAGGGTTCCGCCGGGTCCGGCCGCGGCCGGTGAAACGGCAAACGAGGCGTTGACAGCGAAGCGTCGAACCGGAACAATTCGCGGTTCCCGCGCGGCTATGTAGCTCAGCCGGTTAGAGCACAGCACTCATAATGCTGGGGTCGGTGGTTCGAGTCCACCCATAGCCACCACCGCGCAGGACCAGGACAACCCCGCCACCGGCGGGGTTTTTCGTTTTGGGGCGGCGATGGTGACGTGTCGAGTTGTCGGGTCGCGCGGCGCGTGGCAGAGTCAGGCCCAGTGACGCAAGTCAAATGATTCAGGAGTCCGCATCGTGATCGATCCGGACGGTTACCGGCCCAATGTCGGCATCGTGCTGATGCACCCTGACGGACGCCTGTTCTGGGCGCGCCGGGTGCACCGCGACGGATGGCAGTTCCCGCAGGGCGGGATGAACACCGACGAGACGCCGGTGGAGGCCATGTACCGCGAGCTCCGCGAAGAGACCGGCCTGCTCCCGCATCACGTCGAGGTGCTGGGCACCACGCCGGGCTGGCTGCGCTACCGCCTGCCGCAGCGCGCGATCCGCCGCAACGACCGCCTGGTCTGCATCGGCCAGAAGCAGGTGTGGTTCCTGCTGCGGCTGACCGGGCAGGAGTC
>CAMPJI010000116.1 GCA_946886865.1 uncultured Lysobacterales bacterium
TCGACGGCTGGGCCTCGATCTGGGCCGAGCACATGAGCGAAGCCGAAGCCACCCGCCGCGCCGCCAGCAGCGTGCATGCGCCGGGCCAGTGGCGCACCAATGCCCCGCTGATGAACCTTCCGGGGTTTGCTGAAACCTTCGCCTGCAAGGCCAAGGCCGACATGCGTTTGGGCGACGACGCGCGCGTGGTGCTGTGGCCCTGACCGGCTCAACGCAACGGGCATGAAAAACGGCGCGGTCACCCGCGCCGTTTTTCTTTGTCGTTCCAGTGGGCTTCGCCATCGCAGATGGCTGATCGTGCGCCATCCCGGATCTCGTTCCGGGTGACCCCTCACCCGCCTCAGCGCACGATGCGCGGCCGCGGCGGTTTGCGGCGGCCGAAGGGTGGATGGCCGCGCCAGTAGCGGATCAGCAGCCAGCCGAACAACATGCCGCCCAAGTGGGCGAAGTGCGCCACGCCCGGCTGCAGCCCGGTAAAACCCAGCAGCAGCGCAATGGCGCCATAGACGATGACCAGCGTGCGCGCCTTCATCGGGATCGGCGGGATCAAGAGCATCACGCGCTGGTGCGGAAACAGCATGCCGTAGGCCAACAGCAGGCCGAACACCCCGCCCGAGGCACCCAACGTCGGATACGCCTGCCCGCCCTGCGACATCGCCCAGGCCCCGACCGCCAGCTGGCACAGCGCCGCGCCCAGCACGCACACTGCATAGAAGGTCAGGAAGCGCTTCTCGCCCCACGTGTGCTCGACCGGCGCGCCGAACATCAGCAGCGCCAGCATGTTGAACAACAGGTGGGCGATATCGCCATGCAGGAACGCGTAGGTGACCAGCTGCCAGGGCATGAAGCCGGCGCCCAGCGGCCACAGCATCAGCGGGCCGAGCGCGGCGCGCTCCAGCACGAGTTGCAGCAGGAATGCGATGCCGTTGGCGATCAGAAGGGCCCGCGTGACGGGCGGCAGATTGGAAAACATTTCGACTCCCGGGGGACGCGTCATGGTAGCCGTTGCATGGCGCGGGCCGCTTCACGCGGCGGTCGCGCACGCCGGTGCCAGAGGTGTCCGGTGCGGGTCAGGACGGCCCCCAGACCTGCTCGTCGACACTGGCGGCCGCGCGTTGCCCGCGGACGCGTCCCTGCTCGATCCGCACCCCTTCGGCCCGCAACCGCTTGCACTGCTCGCGGTACCCCTCCGAGCCCGCCGGAAAGGCCACCCGGCCGTCCGAGCGCAGGACGCGGTGCCAGGGGAGATCCGCCTCCGTATTGCCCGACAGCAGCCGCGCCACCCACCGTGCGCGGCCTGGCAGGCCGGCGCGTCGCGCCACCTCGCCGTAGCCGGCCACCTGCCCCGCCGGGATGGCTCGCACGGCCGCAAGGATGCGCCGCTGGGCATCGTGGGAGTCGTGGGTCTCCTGCATGCCGGTTAGGATAGGGGACTGCCCCGCGAATGGAGCCGCCCGTGCGCAATTTCGAATCGATCCGACGCCACATCAAGGCGGCCGGCTACCAGGTGACCATGCAGGACGACGACGTCGTCTGCATTGAACTGTCGCTGGAAAAAGGCACCCGGCACCAGGCGATCTTCCTGTCGGAACTCGACGACGACGACGGCCGCCCCTACCTGCGCGTCAGCACGGCGGTGGCCCCGACCACGGGCCTGGACGCGCGCCGCTCGCTGGTCTTCAACTGGCAGAGTCGCGTGGGCTACCTCGCCATCGGTGACATGGATGGGGTGCCGTACCTGCAGCTGTGCGAGAACCGGCCGTACGACGGGCTGGACGGCGCGGAAATCGACCGCCTGGTGCTGGAGATCGGCGGGCTGGGCGACCGCATGGAGCGGATGCTGTCGGCGGGCGGTGACCTGCTCTGACCCCCAACCGGCATCAGGTGCCGACCGCGACGCAATAAAAAAGGCCGCCCCGCAAGGGACGGCCTTTTTCGATGTCTGGTGGGCGGTACAGGGTTCGAACCTGTGACCCCTACCATGTCAAGGTAGTGCTCTACCGCTGAGCTAACCGCCCGTTCGCCGTCAGACACACCCGGCGAGGGGCGCGCAGTGTAGCCCGGGTCGTGGCGGGCGGCAACTGTCCCGGCGCGTCGATCAGGCCTGGGGCGGAATACGCAGGACCTGGCCCGGATAGATCCTGTCCGGGTCCTTCAGCATCGGCTGGTTCGCCTCGAAGATCCGCGGGTACTGGTTGGCTTCGCCGTACATCTTCTTGGCGATGCCCGACAGCGTGTCGCCGGATTCGACGGTGTAGGTCTTGCTGGTCCACTCGCCACCCGGGCTGCCCGCAGACGAGTGCGACTGCCCGGCCGAACCGCCGGCCGGCGTGGCACCGGCCGTCTTGACCTCCGCGACGGGCGGGCCGACCCGCAGGCGGTCGTCCACCCGGCCCACGCCCTCCACGTTGCCCACGATCAGCACCGCCTTTTCGCGGGTGTCCTGGTCGCGCACGGTACCGTCCATCACCACCGTGTCGCCCTCGAACCGGAGGCGGATGCCCGAGGGGTCGATCCCGTGCTCGCGCAGGTGCGTACTCAGCGGCTTGGTGGCACCTTCGGCGCCGCGGTCGTGGTCCTTGCCGAAGATCTTGCTGCCGGCGCCCTTGATGAAATCGAACAGGCCCATGGTCGTGCTCCAGTGCGGGGGAACGCGACCCTCGCACTGCTTCCGTGACGGAGCGGTCATGCCCCGCCACCGGCGCCTTAATGCAGGGCGACTTCCTTGATCTGGCGGATCTGGTCGCGCACGGAGGCCGCCTCCTCGAACTCCAGGTCGCGGGCATGTTTGTACATCTGCTGCTCCAGCGCCTTGATCCGCGCGGCGGCCTGCGACGGGTCCATGGACGCATAGTCCGTTGCGGGCTCGGCCGCCTTGCGCCCCTTGCCGCGCCCCTTGCCCTTCTCGGCATCGGGGTCGGCACGCGCGCCTTCCATGATGTCCATCACCGGACGGCTCACCGAACGCGGCGTGATGCCGTGTTCGGCGTTGTACTCGACCTGCTTGGCGCGGCGGCGGTCCGTCTCGTCGATGGCGGTCTGCATCGAACGGGTGACCTTGTCGGCGTACAGGATCGCCTTGCCGCGCACGTTTCGGGCCGCGCGGCCGATCGTCTGGATCAGCGACCCACCCGAACGCAGGAAGCCTTCCTTGTCGGCATCCAGGATGGCCACCAGCGACACCTCCGGCATGTCCAGGCCCTCGCGCAACAGGTTGATGCCCACCAGCACGTCGAACTTGCCCAGGCGCAGGTCGCGGATGATCTCCACGCGCTCCACGGTGTCGATGTCGCTGTGCAGGTAGCGCACGCGGATGCCGTGCTCGCCCAGGTACTCGGTGAGGTTCTCGGCCATGCGCTTGGTCAGCGTGGTGATCAGCACGCGGTCGCCCATCGCGACACGCTCGTTGATCTCGCCCAGCACGTCGTCCACCTGCGTGGCGACCGGCCGGATCTCCACCACGGGGTCGATCAGACCGGTGGGACGGACCACCAGCTCGACCACTTCGCCCTGCGACTTATCCAGCTCGTACGGCCCCGGCGTGGCAGACACGAAGATCGCGCGCGGCGACCGCCCTTCCCACTCCTCGAACTTGAGCGGTCGGTTGTCCAGCGCCGAGGGCAGCCGGAAGCCGAACTCCACCAGCGTTTCCTTGCGCGAGCGGTCGCCCTTGTACATCGCGCCGATCTGCGGAACCGTCACGTGCGACTCGTCGCAGACCAGCAGCGCGTCGGGCGGCAGGTAGTCGAACAGGCACGGCGGCGGCTCGCCCGGCATGTGGCCGGTGAGGTGCCGGCTGTAGTTCTCCACGCCGTTGCAGTATCCGACCTCCGCCAGCATCTCCAGATCGAACTGGGTGCGCTGGGCCAGGCGCTGCGCCTCGACCAGCTTGTTGGCCGAATACAGCTGCTCTAGGCGGACCTTGAGCTCGTCCTTGATGGCGTCGATGGCGTCCAACACGGTGCGGCGCGTGGTCACGTAGTGCGACTTGGGGTAGATCGTGTAGCGCGGCAGCTTGCGCAGCGCCTCTCCGGTGAGCGGGTCGAAGGCGGTGACCGACTCGATCTCGCCATCGAACAGCTCGATGCGGATGGCCTCGTCGTCGCTCTCGGCCGGGTGCACGTCGATCACCTCGCCGCGCACGCGGTAGGTACCGCGGCGCAGCTCAGTGTCGTTGCGGCTGTATTGCATCTCCGTGAGACGGCGGATCAGCTCGCGCTGGTCGATGCGCTCGCCGCGCACCATGTGCAGCACCATCCGGAAGTATTCGTTGGGGTCGCCCAGGCCGTAGATCGCAGAGACGGTGCAGACGATGATGGCGTCGCGGCGCTCCAGCAGGGCCTTGGTGGCCGACAGCCGCATCTGCTCGATGTGCTCGTTCACCGAACTGTCCTTCTCGATGAAGGTGTCGCTGGACGGGACGTAGGCCTCGGGCTGGTAGTAGTCGTAGTAGCTGACGAAGTATTCGACCGCGTTGTTCGGGAAAAACGACTTGAACTCGCCGTACAGCTGCGCGGCCAGGGTCTTGTTGGGCGCCATCACCAGCGTGGGCTTCTGCACCTGCTCGATCACATTGGCGATGGTGTAGGTCTTACCCGAACCCGTCACGCCCAGCAGCGTCTGGTGCGCGAGCCCGCCCTCGAACCCCTTTACCAGACGCTCGATCGCCGCCGGCTGGTCACCTGCGGGCTGGTACGGTGAGACGATCTGGAAACGGCCCTCCTGCACGACAGGCCTGTCGGCATGCGGCTGCACGGCGTCATTCATAGGCATCGGTCCCGGGGGCGGACAGGTCAGTGTAGCGAGCGCTTGAAGATGGGGGCGCCTGCGGGGTTTCCCTACCCCCTGTGCAGCACTGCCCCTCTGGGCACGCTGTGCCAGCCCCGGTCAGGCTTCCGTCCTTTACGGCCTGGATGCCTGCCATGCGCCCGAGGAAGGGCTTCACCCTGCTGGACCTGATCGTCGCGATGGCCATTGCCGGCCTGCTGCTCGGGCTCGGCGTGCCCGCGTTTTCGGGCACGATGGAGCGGGTTCGCACCGCCAATGCCCTCCACGCCATCAGCGCCTCGATGGCCGCGGCGAGAAGTACGGCGATCACACGCAACCATCCAGTGACCGTGTGCCCCAGCAGCGACGGCGCCTCCTGCCGGACCGATCGGAACTGGACGCACGGCTGGATCATCTTCCTGGACGCGGACCGGTCAGGCGCTCCGGCGACCGTTGCTGCGGTGCTGAAGGTGCAACAGGGGGTCGGACCCGGGATGGCCCTCTCCAGCTCATCGGGCCGGCACCGCGTACGGTATCTGCGCAATGGCTCCGCGGCCGGTACCAATCTGACGCTGCGCCTGTGCTCCAGGCACCTCGGGCGCGAGGTGGCCCACGCCATCGTCAGCAATACCGGCCGGCTCCGCACCCTCCGCCTGTCTCAAGGCGCCCCGTGCAGCTGAGTCAGGCCACCAGTCCCCGACATCCCTGCCCGCTTGACCCCCGGGCTGGGCCGTTTACAATGCGCATCCCCGCCCGAATAGCTCAGCCGGTTAGAGCACTTGACTGTTAATCAGGGGGTCGTTGGTTCGAGTCCAACTTCGGGCGCCAGATCAGAAAAAAAGCCGCCAGAGATGGCGGCTTTTTTTTGCGACAGGGCGAGATCACCCAAGACCTGCCCCGTAGAGATGCGACGGGAGCGTCACCAGCAATCCTGCGCCGGCACGCTCGTGCTGTGCGTCTTCCTCCCCGCCTGGTTAATCGTCAGGGTGCCACAACGGTCCTCAGCTTGGCCGTCCTCGGGCGTTGCCGTCAGCGTGAACGTGGTCGCAGCGGCGTTGACCTGGATGTCGTACTGCGGCGTCTCGCGGTCCGGCGGCAGCGTAAATGCCGCGTAGCTGTTGTTGACCGTAAACCACCTCTCCGCCATCTGGGCGTACTCCACAAGGTCCGCCTTGGCTTGGGCGCGACGCGACTTGCGCACCGAGTCCTGGTAGGACGGAATCGCGATCGCCGCGAGGATGCCCACTACGGCAACGACGATCATCAGCTCGATCAGTGTGAAACCACGTTGCAGACGGCGAGTCATTGACCCACAGGACAGCGCATTGTTCATTGGAATCCTCATCGAATCTGCCGCCACGACTGTCGGCCGCACGGACGATCAAGGTAAAGCGGCTTAGATTCGCCCGACTGAACCACCATATTGCAT
>CAMPJI010000117.1 GCA_946886865.1 uncultured Lysobacterales bacterium
GCCCACGCTGCCCCCGGCACCATGCACCAGCCGCTTCCCGGCGGCAACGGCGCCCCGTACCCTTGGGCGGATGGATTCCGCGCCCGACCCCGCCACCGCGCCTGCCCCGGAGCCGGCTGACGAGGCACTGATGCTGGCCTGGGTGGGCGGCGACGTGCAGGCGTTCGAGCAGCTCTACGCCCGCCACCGCGGGCCGCTCTACCGCTTCCTGCTGCGCCATACCCGCGATGGCGCGCTGGCCGACGAGATTTTCCAGGACACGTGGCAGCGGGTGATCGGCGCGCGGGCCGGCTGGACACCCGATGCGGCCTTCAGCGCCTGGCTGTTCCGCATTGCCCACAACCGGCTGGGCGACCACTGGCGTGCCCTCAAGCACCGCCCCGCGGCGCCTGCCGACGCCGACCTGCGCGCAGCGCGCATTCCCGACCCGAACACGCCCGAACGCGAACTGTCGGAGTTCGAACAGCGCCGGCGCCTGCAGCGCGCCATCGAGGACCTGCCCGACGAGCAGCGCGAGACCGTGCTGCTGCGGCTGGAGCAGGAACTCACTCTCGACGCGATCGGAGAGATCACCGGGGTCGGCCGCGAGACCGTCAAATCCAGGCTGCGCTACGCCATGGACAAGTTGCGCGCGAGACTCAACGAATGACAACGACACCCCCACCCCCGCCGCGTGAGCCGCTGACGCCGGACGAGCGTGAGATGGCCGCGCGCCTGGCGCGCCTGGGGCCGCACGACGGGCCGTCGGCGGCCCTGGACGCGCGCATCCTGGCCGCCGCGCACGCAGCGGCCGGCAGGGACACCGCGCCGCACCGTCACCGCGGGCGTCGCATCCTTGCGCTTCCGGCCGGGTGGCTGACCGGCGTTGGACTGGCGGCCTCGCTGACGCTGGTGCTGGGCGTGGTCTGGCAACTGCGGCCATCGCAGGAGGTGCTGACCGAGCGCAGTGAAGCGCCGCTTGCCGATGGTGGCTTCGTCCCCGCGGCGCCCGTGGCGTCGGGCCGCCCCCGCGTGCTGGCACCGGCCGCACCGTCGACCGGGCCCGCCGACGAGGCACCCGCGGCCCGTGTCGCCGAGCCGCAGGTGCGCGAGCGGGCGGCCTCGGCCAAGGACTCGGCGCCGGCGACCCCACGCGATGTAGCCAATGCCGGTGCTGACCGCTCGACGGATGCCGCGCCCGTGATGCCTGCAGCGGTCGAGGACCGTGCCGCAGCGCCTGCGCCTCCTCCCGCGGCCGCCGCCGTCGCCTCACCCGAAGCCGCCGCCAAGTCGGCCGATACCTCGCAGGTGCGCAGCCAGGAGGTGCTGACGCAGGCACCCGAACGCCGCCACAGCTACACCAACAGCGCACGCGCGGGATCGGCCGCGATGACCGAGTCGCGTGCACTGCGCCACGCGAAAGCGGAGGGCGCGCGGCGTGAGCTTGGGGCGCTGGCACCGGCCGCGTCTGCGCCGGCGACGGATGGTCTGACACCCGATGACCCGCCATCCCGTTGGTATGCCGAGATCCGGCGGCTTCGCGATGCGGGCGACATCGACGCCGCCCGCGCCGTGCTCGATCGCTTCCACGATGTGCATCCCACGCAGGCGCTGCCCGACGACCTGCGTGCGCTGCTGCCCGAACCTCCATCCGAGCCGTGAGCCAGGACACCCTGGCCAGGCGGGCGTCGCACACGATCGACGTCAAGCACAGCCGCTTCCTCGCCCAGGCGGCGCCGGTGGATTCGCCTGCCGCCGCCCTGGCCTTCTTCGAGGAGGTGGGCGATCCGGCGGCGACGCACAACTGCTGGGCCTACCGCATCGGGTCCGAGTACCGCTTCAACGACGACGGAGAGCCGGGCGGCACCGCGGGGCGTCCGATCCTGGCCGCGATCGAAGGCCAGGGGCTGGACCGCGTCGCCGTGGTCGTCACCCGCTGGTACGGCGGCATCAAGCTGGGCGCAGGCGGGCTGGTGCGGGCCTACGGCGGGGCCGCCGCGGAGTGCCTGCGCACGGCAGCGCGCGAGCCGCTGGTGGCACTGTGCGAAGTGCACGTGGCCTACCCCTTCGATGACACCGGCGCGGTGCATGCGGCACTGGCCGCCCACGATGCGGAGAAGCTCGAAGAGCGGTTCGATGCCGGTGGCGGCCACGTGCGCCTGCGGTTGCCGGTCGACCAGGCGGATGCGCTGACCGACCAGCTGCGCGACGCCACGCGCGACCGCGCGCGCGTCAGCGTTGACGAAGGCGGATCCGCATAGCCCTGCGGGCGCGGCCTGGCCGCGGAGCCCGCGCCCGGATGCCTTCGGCCCCACGCCAGGCGCGACGCCACTCGCAACCGCGCGGCCCTGGCGATCGCGACGTGCGCCGCGCCCACGCGCGCATCGTGTTTCCGACGCCAGGCTCAGCGGCTCAGGCCGTGCCGACAACGGATGGTGACGCGGCACCCGCCCGATGAAGGACAATGGCCGGATGAACGATGCCATCGCTTCCAGCGCACCGGCCAAGGCCCCGATCGGCCGACTGCGCACCCTCTGGCCCTTCGTGCAACGCCACCGCGCCCTGTTCGTGGCGTGGCTGCTGGCGCTGGCGGCCTCCAGCACCGCGACCCTCAGCCTGCCCTACGCCTTCCGCGTGATGATCGACCAGGGGTTCGCGCAAGGCGGCGGCAGTGCCATCGATCGCGCGTTCCTGCTGCTGTTCGCCGTCGCGCTGGTGCTGGCCTTTGCGACGGCGGCGCGCTTCTTCTTCGTGTCGCTGCTGGGCGAACGCGTGGTGGCCGACCTGCGCGAGCGCCTGTACGCGCACCTGATCGCACTGGACGCCGGCTTCCACGACCGCAACCGCAGTGGCGAGCTGGTCTCGCGGCTGACGGCCGATGCCGAACTGCTGCGCAGCGTCGTCGGCTCCAGCATGTCGGTCGCGTTGCGCAGCATCGTGACCTTCACGGGCAGCATCGCGATGCTGTTCGTGACCAGCCCGAGGCTGGCGGCGTATGCGCTGGTCGGCATCCCCCTGGCGGTGCTGCCGATCGTGCTGGGCGGGCGCCGGTTGCAGAAGATCTCGCGCGCCGCGCAGGACCGCGTCGCCGATGCCAACGCGCTGGCCAACGAGACGCTGGGCGCCGTGCGCACCGTGCAGGCGCACGCACGCGAGCCCTACGAGCGTGGGCGTTTCAGCGAGGCGCTGGCGATTGCCGTGGGCACCGCGCGGCGCCGCATCCAGGCGCAAGCGTGGGTGACGGCCATTGCCATCACGTTGATCTTCGGTGCGATCACGCTGGTGCTGTGGTCGGGCGCGCATGACGTCATTGCCGGGCGGATGAGCGCCGGCACGCTGGGACAGTTCGTGCTGTACGCGCTGATCGGTGGCGGCTCGGTCGGCGCGCTGGCCGAGGTCTTCAACGAGCTGCAGCGCGCCGCCGGCGGCATGGGGCGCATCAGCGAGCTGCTGCAGGAAGAGCCCGGCGTGCGACCGCCCCAGCACCCTGCCGCGCTGCCGCAACCCGTCCGCGGCGAGGTGGTGCTGGACGAGGTGGCCTTCCACTATCCGAAGCGCCCGGATCGCGCCGCGCTGGAGCACTTCACCCTGCACGTGCGACCGGGCGAGACCGTCGCGCTGGTCGGACCGTCCGGCGCCGGCAAGAGCACGGTGTTTTCGCTGCTGCTGCGCTTCCACGACCCGGACCCGGGTGCGGGCGCCGTTCGCGTGGACGGGGTGGACATCCGCACGCTGGACCCGGCCGACCTGCGCGAAGCGATCGCGCTGGTGCCACAGCAACCGACGATCTTCGCCGCCAGCGCGCGGGAAAACATCCGCTACGGCCGGCTGGACGCCAGCGATGCCGAGATCGACGCCGCCGTGCGTGCCGCCCATGCCGACGATTTCATCGCCGCCCTGCCCCAGGGCCTGGACACCGAACTGGGCGAGCGCGGGGCGCGCCTGTCGGGCGGGCAGCAGCAACGCATCGCCATTGCCCGTGCGCTGCTGAAGGACGCGCCGATCCTGCTGCTGGACGAAGCCACCAGCGCGCTCGACGCGCAGAGCGAGCGCGCCGTGCAGCAGGCACTGGAAACGCTGATGGAAGGCCGCACCACGATCGTCGTCGCCCACCGCCTGGCGACCGTGCTCAAGGCCGACCGCATCGTGGTGATGGACCACGGCCGCATCGTTGCCGAAGGCACGCACGACGCGCTCGTGGCGCAGGGCGGCCTGTATGCGGAGCTGGCGCGGCTGCAGTTCCTGGACTAGCCGCAGAAGCAGCCTCAGCCGCGCTTGGCGCCCTGCCCGAACAGGATGCGCCGCGCCTCGTCGGTGAGCGGCTGGTTGGACGAATAGGCCGTCGACGGGTCCTCGTAGACCTTCACCGTCGCCGGACGCGTGCGTACCGCCTCGAGCCAGCGAGCCAGGCCGGGGAATTCGTCCAGCGCTTGGCCGTGCGCTTCAAACGGCACGATCCACGGGTAAATGGCCATGTCGACGATGGAATAGTCGTCCCCGGCCACGAACGCCCGGCCCTGCAGCTGGCGGTCGAGCACGCCGTACAGCCGGGACACCTCGCGCGTGTAGCGCTCGATGCCGTACTCGATCTTCTCCGGTGCGTAGACGCGGAAGTGGCCCGCCTGCCCCGCCATCGGCCCGAGCCCGGCGACCTGCCAGAACAGCCACTGCAGGGCGCGATGGCGTTCGCGCGTCCCGGCCGGCAGGAACCGGCCGGTCTTCTCGGCCAGGTACAGCAGGATCTCGCCGGACTCGAACAGCGACAGCGGCTCGCCGCCGTCGGCCGGGGCGTGGTCGACGATGGCCGGCATCTTGTTGTTGGGTGAGATCGCCAGGAAGTCCGGCTTGAACTGGTCGCCCTGGCCGATATCAACCGGCACGATCTGATGGTCCAGCCCGGCCTCCTCCAGGAACAGGCGGATCTTGTAGCCGTTGGGCGTGGGCCAGTAGTGCAGTTCGATCACGGACGTGCTCCGGTGCAAACGGGGGCGTCCACCGTAACGCGCACGGCGCCGCCGGCGCGTCCGCACCAGCGCAACGCAGTGGTCCGCATTCGGCCTACGTCGGCAGGGCGCGCTCGACCAGCGCCGCAGCGTCGTCCACCGGTGGCGATGCACCGAACACCCCGCCCCGGTCGGGGCCGATCCGCGACCGGCTGAAGGCGTCGACCCACGGACTGCCCGCGCGCGCCAGCACCGCGCCCTGCAGGGCCAGCGCCAGCGAAGACACGAACCCGCGCGCCGCCTCCGGCGCGATTGCCTGGCCTTGCAGCAGCGACGGCTTCAGCCGCGCGACCAGCGCGGCGTGTCCAGCACCCGCATCGACCTGCACTTCGTCCCACACGGCCGCCCCGGTGTCCGGCTCCCGCGCCAGCGCGCGCAGTACGTCCAGGCACTGGACGTTGCCGCTGCCCTCCCAGATCGAGTTGAGCGGCGCCTGGCGGTACAGCCGTGGCAGGACCGACTCCTCCACGTAGCCCGCGCCGCCCAGGCATTCCTGCGCTTCGTTGACGAAGGCCGGCGCGCGCTTGCAGACCCAGAACTTGCCGATCGCGGTGGCGATGCGCGCGAAGGCCGCTTCCGAAGCATCGGTCGGGGCGCGGTCCACGGCGCCGGCCACGCGCATCGAAAGCGCCAGCGCAGCCTCGGCCTCCAGCGCAAGGTCGGCCAGCACCGTCCCCATCAGTGGCTGGTCGATGAGGCGCTTCCCGAACGCGCGCCGGTGCCGTGCGTGGTGCACGGCATGCGCCAGCGCCATGCGCATCTGCGCCGCTGACCCGAGCATGCAGTCCAGGCGCGTCAGCATGACCATCTCCAGGATGGTGGCGATGCCGCGTCCTTCCTCGCCCACCCGCCATGCGCGGGCGCCGCGGAACTCGACTTCGGACGACGCGTTCGACCAGTCCCCCAGCTTGTCCTTCAGGCGCACCAGCTCGAAGGCGTTCTTCGATCCGTCCGGCAGCCGCCGCGGCATCAGGAGGCACGTCAGCCCGCCCGGCGCCGGCGCCTGCGCCAGCACCAGGAAGCCGTCGCTCATCGGCGCGGAGAAGAACCACTTGTGGCCGACCAGCCGGTAGCCATCGCCGTCGGGCGTCGCGGTG
>CAMPJI010000118.1 GCA_946886865.1 uncultured Lysobacterales bacterium
CCCCGGCGCCGCGCCGCGGCGAGGCGATCCGCCTGTGCGCCGACGCGCTGCGCACCCACAAGGACGCGCTGGGTTCGCTGGTCGCGCTGGAGATGGGCAAGTCCAAGCCCGAGGGCGACGGCGAGGTGCAGGAGATGATCGACATCGGCGAGTTCGCCGTCGGCCTCTCGCGCCAGCTGTACGGCCTGACCATGCACTCCGAGCGCCCGGGCCACCGCATGTACGAGCAGTGGCACCCGCTGGGCATCGTCGGGATCATCTCGGCGTTCAACTTCCCGGTCGCGGTGTGGGCATGGAACGCGTTCGTCGCCGGCGTGTGCGGCGACATTTGCATCTGGAAGCCCTCGCCCAAGACGCCGCTGTCGGCGATCGCCTCGATGAAGATCTGCAACGAGGCGCTGCAGAAGGCCGGCTTCCCGGACATCTTCTTCCTGTTCAACGATGCCGGCACCGACCTGGCGCAGGAGTTCGTCGACGACAAGCGCGTCGCGCTGGTCAGCTTCACCGGATCCACCAAGGTCGGCCGCCACGTCGGTGAGCGCGTCGCGCGTCGCATGGGCCGCTCGCTGCTGGAGCTGGGCGGCAACAACGCGATGATCGTCGACAAGTCCGCCGACATGAAGCTGGCGATCCCGGCGATCGTGTTCGGCGCCGTCGGCACCGCCGGCCAGCGCTGCACCACCACGCGCCGCGTCTTCATCCACGAGGCGGTCTACGACGACGTGCTGGCCAAGCTGGTGGCCGCGTACAAGCAGGTCGAGGGCAAGATCGGCGACCCGACCGACCCGAAGAACCTGATGGGCCCGCTCAACAGCGCCGATGGCGTGCAGGCCTACCTGGACGCGGTCGAGAAGGCCAAGGCCGCGGGCGGCACGGTCGAGACCGGCGGCGCGCGCGTCGACCGCAAGGGCAATTTCGTGCTGCCGACGATCGTCACCGGCCTCTCCAACGATGCCGAGGTCGTGCAGACCGAGACCTTTGCGCCGATCCTCTACGTGATGAAGTACAGCACGCTGGACGAGGCCATCGACATGCAGAACGCCGTGCCGCAGGGCCTGTCCTCGGCCTGCTTCACCACCGACCTGCGCCAGGCCGAGGCGTTCCTGTCGGCGGCCGGCAGCGACTGCGGCATCGCCAACGTCAACATCGGCACGTCCGGTGCGGAGATCGGCGGTGCCTTCGGTGGCGAGAAGGAAACCGGCGGCGGACGCGAGTCGGGCTCGGATGCGTGGAAGGCGTACATGCGCCGCCAGACCAATACGATCAACTACTCCAACGACCTGCCGCTGGCCCAGGGCATCAAGTTCGACCTGTAACCCGCCGCGGAGCCCGGTGACATGAACACCCCCGTCCCACGCACCAGCACGGCCGCGGTCATCAGCCTCGTGTTCGGCATCCTGTCGTGGTTCGCGCTGCCCCTGGTGGGCGGCGTAGTGGCGGTGGTCACCGGGCACGTGGCGCGCGGGGAGATCCGCCGCGGCGCCGGCACGGTCGACGGCGATGCGCTCGCCGTCGCCGGGCTGGTGCTGGGCTGGACCAACCTGCTGGTCGCGGTGCTGACGGTGATGGTGTTCCTGGTGTTCTTCGGCGGACTCGCCTGGCTGAGCTGGATGACGCACTGACCGCATGTACAAGCTGGCGCGCCCGTTCCTGTTCAACTTCGATGCCGAGCGCGCCCACGGGCTGGGCCTGCGTGCGCTGGAACTCGCCTACCGAACGGGCATCAACCCGCTGGTCGGCCGGCCGCCCGAGCCCTTGCCCACCAGTGCATTCGGGCTGGACTTCCCCAACCCGGTCGGCCTGGCCGCCGGGCTGGACAAGAACGGCGAGCACATCGACGCCCTGCTGTCGCTGGGCTTCGGATTCGTCGAAGTCGGCACGGTCACGCCAAAGGCGCAGCCGGGCAACCCGAAGCCGCGCATGTTCCGGCTGCCCGAGCACCAGGCCGTCATCAACCGGCTGGGCTTCAACAACGCCGGCGTCGATGCGCTGGTGCGCAACGTCGAGCGCGCGCGCCGCCCGGGTGGCGGCCTGCTGGGCATCAACATCGGCAAGAACAAGGACACGCCCAACGAGATCGCCGACGGCGATTACATGTACTGCCTGGCGCGCGTGTACCCGCTGGCCGACTACATCACCGTCAACATTTCCTCACCCAATACCGCCGGCCTGCGCGAGCTGCAGGAAGAGCAACTGCTGCGCCGCCTGATCGGCACGCTGCGCGAGGAGCAGGAGCGCCTGGGCGCCAAGCACGGCAAACGCGTGCCGATGCTGGTCAAGATCGCGCCGGACCTGTCGGACGACGACATCCAGGCCTGCGCGCGCGTGCTGGCCGAGCTCGAGGTGGACGGCGTGATCGCCACCAACACCACCGTGTCGCGCCTGCCGGTCGAAGGCGCGCGCCACGCCGAGGAGCCGGGTGGCCTTTCGGGCCGCCCGCTGATGGGCCAGTCCACCACCGTGCTGCGGATGATGCGCACGCGCCTGCCAGAGGCCATTCCGCTGGTGGGCGTGGGCGGCATCCTGTCGGGTGCCGACGCGGTCACCAAGATGGCCGCGGGTGCGAACCTGGTACAGCTGTACACCGGCCTGGTGTATCGCGGGCCGGAGCTGGTGCACGAGTGCGTGGAGGCCATCCGCCGCCGCAAGTTCGCCCCCAGCCGCGGCAACATGCCGCCGACGGTCTGAGCAGCCGCGCGTGACCCGACTGCACCGGACCCACGCCGCATGAGCGACGCCGTCCGCATCGTCCGCGATGCCCCGCTGACCCACCGCAACACCTTCGGCGTGCCTGCGCGCGCGTCGCTGCTGGCCGAAGTGGCCGACTCGCGCGTGCTGCCGGACGTGCTGGCCGCCGACGGCTTCGCCGGCACCACGCCGCTGCTGGTCGGCGGTGGCAGCAACCTGCTGTTCGCCGGCGACCCGGACGTGCCGGTGCTCGTGCTGACCGGCGATACGGTTTCGGTGGTGTCCGACGATGGCACCGACGTCGTGCTGCGGGCCGAAGCCGGTGCGAACTGGCATGGCTTCGTGATGGAGACGTTGACGCGCGGGCTCGGCGGCATCGAGAACCTGGCGCTCATCCCCGGCACGGTCGGTGCCGCGCCGATCCAGAACATCGGCGCGTACGGCGTGGAAGTGTGCGAGCGCATCCACGCCGTCGAAGCGTACGAACCGGCAATCGGCGCGTGGCACCGCCTGCCCGCGGAGGATTGCGGCTTCGGCTACCGCGACAGCCTGTTCAAGCGCCAACCCGACCGCTTCATCGTCACGGCGGTGGAGTTCCTCCTGTCGCGGCAGGCGCAGGTGCGGGTCGACTACGCAGGACTGGGTGATGCCCTCGCCGCCGCGGGCCTCGCCGCGCCGACCCCGTGGCAGGTGGCCGACGCCGTCACCGCGATCCGCCGCAGCAAGCTGCCCGACCCCGCCGTGCTGGGCAACGCCGGCAGCTTCTTCAAGAACCCCATCGTGCCGGCCGCGCAGGCCGAGGCGTTGCGCGAGGCGCACCCGCGGCTGCCTGTGTTCCCGGTGGCGCCCTTCCCCGCCGACGCGCTCGCTCACGGCGAATCGCCGCACGGCCCGCGCAGCAAGCTGTCGGCGGCCTGGCTGATCGATGCCTGCGGCTGGAAGGGGCACCGCCGCGGCGATGCGGGCGTGGCGGCCTCGCACGCGCTTGTTCTGGTGAACCATGATGCTGCCACCGGCGCGGAGTTGCTGGGCCTTGCGCGCGACATCGCCGCCTCGGTGCAGGACCGGTTCGGCGTGGCGCTGGAACCGGAGCCGCGGGTCGTCGGCGCACGCTGGTGAGTCTGATATCGCCGCGCCCGTGCCCATGACCGTCCACACCCGCGCCGCGCTGCTGATGCTGGGCAGCACCGCGTTCTTCGCCTTCATGGTGATCGCGATCCGGTTGGCGTCGGAGACGCTGCACACGTTCGAGATCGCGTTCTTCCGCAACTTCTTCGGCCTGGTCGCGGCGCTGCCGCTGCTGCTGCACCACGGCCCGGGCCTGCTGCGCACGCAGCAACTGCCGCGCTACTTCATCCGCTGCCTGATCGGCGTGGTGTCGATGTTCTGCGGCTTCTGGGCCATCGGCCACCTGCCGCTGGCGCAGGCCGTTTCGCTGTCGTACTCGACGCCACTGTTCGTGACGATTGCCGCCGTCATCTGGCTGGGCGAGCAGGTGCGCATGCGCCGCTGGGCGGCGGTCATCGTGGGTTTCATCGGCGTGCTGGTGATCGTGCGGCCGGGCACCGCGGGCTTCACCATGGGCAGCCTGGTGGCGGTATCGGCCGCGGTGCTCAGCGGCATCGTCGCCATCCAGATCAAGCAGCTCTCGCGCACCGAGCCGGCCGACCGCATCGTCATCCTGACCACGCTGTTCTGGGTGCCGATGTCGCTGCTGCCGGCCGTGGCCGTCTGGGAGTGGCCACAGGGCATCACCTGGTTGTGGGTGGTTGCCGCCGGCGTGCTGGGCACGGGCGGGCATATGCTGTGGACGCGTGCGCTCAAGCTGGGCGATGTCTCGGCCCTGACGCCCATCAGCTTCATGCAGTTGCCGATCGTGGCGACCCTCGGCTTCGTCCTGTTCGGCGAGGCCGTGGACCGCTGGACCGTGACCGGCGCCGGCATCATCTTCGCCGCCAACGCCTATATCGCCCATCGCGAAGCGCAGCTGGCGCGCCGGGCCGCCACGCAGGCGCCGGTCGAGGCCGCCAAGCCGGGCGAGTAGCGCCGGTTACACGTCCTCGGGGTCATCCACCGACGCGTCGGGCCGCTCCCACGGGTGCCGGCGGTGATGGAACACCATGAGGAACGCCGCCACCGTCCATGCCCAGGCCGCGGTCCAGCCGGCGAGGATGTCCGACGGGAAGTGGACGCCGAGGTACACGCGCGACGCGCCGACCAGTACCGCGAAAGCGCCGGCGACCGCGAGCACCGGCCAGCGCCAGCGCGTTCGCCACATCAGCAGGATGGCCACCGCCGCCAGCGTCATCGACCCCATCGCGTGGCCGGACGGGAAGCTGTAGGTGTCTTCCGGCAACAGCGACATCCAGAGGTCAGGGCGCTCGCGTGCGTACAGCTGCTTGGTCGCCATGTTCAGCAGGGCCGAGCCGCCCAGCGCCACGCCGGCAAACAGGCCCTCGCGCATCCGCCCTTTCCACGCCAGCGCCAGCACCAGCACCACGTCGAACGGCACCACGAACCACTCGTAGCCCAGGTGCGTGACGACCGAGAAGAAGCGGTCGGCGTCGGGCGAGGCCATCGCCCGGGCCCAGTGCAGCAGCGGCGCATCGAAGGCGAAGGAATCGCCATCCTCGACCTCGTCGGCCAGTTCCGCGAAGCCCCACAGCGGCAGCAGCAGCGCGACGAATACCAGCAGCAGCCTGCGCCAGTAGCGGCGCAGGAAATTCAGGCCGAACCGGCCTTCGACCAGGAACGTCCAGAGCTTGAGGTGGAAGGCGCTGCGGACCGGCCCTTCGTGGCCGCGGTCAGCCGGTGCCCCGGGCGGCGTACTTTCGTTCGACATAGTCATCGATCAGCGCAACGAATTCGCTGGCGATGTTCTCACCCCGCAGGGTGACGGTCTTTTCACCGTCCTCGAACACCGGTGCCGACGGCGCCTCGCCCGTGCCCGGCAGCGAGATGCCGATATTGGCGTGGCGCGATTCGCCCGGGCCGTTGACCACGCAGCCCATCACCGCGAGCGTCAGGTTCTCCGCACCGGGATGGCTGACCTTCCACTCAGGCATCTTCGCGCGCACGTGGGACTGCACCCGCTGCGCGAGCTCCTGGAAGAACGTGCTGGTGGTGCGCCCGCAGCCAGGGCAGGCCGTCACCATCGGCGTGAACGCGCGCAGGCCCATGGTCTGCAGCAGCTCCTGCGCGACGATGACCTCGTGCGTGCGCGACTGGCCGGGTTCGGGCGTCAGCGAAATGCGGATCGTGTCGCCGATGCCTTCCTGCAGCAGCACGCCCAGCGCGGCGCTGGAGGCGACGATGCCCTTGCTGCCGATGCCGGCCTCGGTCAGGCCCAGGT
>CAMPJI010000119.1 GCA_946886865.1 uncultured Lysobacterales bacterium
CCAACTGGGAAGAGCAACTGGAGTTCTTCAGCATCAAGGTGCCCGACGGCCCGCTCACCTCGCGACTGAAGGACATCAGGCCCGGCGACCGCATCCTGATCGGCCGCAAGCCGACCGGCACCCTGCTGATCCACGACCTGCACCCCGGCCGCAACCTGTACCTGTTGGGCACCGGCACCGGCTTCGCGCCGTGGCTGTCGATCGTCAAGGACCCGGACACCTACGAGCGCTTCGAGCGCGTGATCCTGTGCCACGGCGTGCGCCACGCACGGGACCTGGCCTATCGCGACTACATCGAGAACGAGCTGCCCCGGCACGAGTTCCTGGGCGAGACGATCGCCCGGAGGCTGCACTACTACCCGGCCGTCACGCGCGAGCCGTTCGAGCACCGCGGCCACGACCATCGCGGCCGCATGACCGACCTGATGGCCACCGGCGAGATGATGCGGCAGCTGGGCATCGATGCGTTGGACCCCGCGCACGACCGCGCCATGATCTGCGGCAGCCCGCAGATGCTGGCCGACTTCCGCGCCCTGCTGGACGGCCGCGGCTTCACCGCCGCGCCGCGCATCGGCACGCCCGGCCAGTACGTGTTCGAGCGCGCGTTCGTCGAGAAGTAGGCGCGCTCAGCGCTCGCCGTGGCGCAGCCACACGGCCGCGTCCATGCGGTTGGCGAACACGCGCACGGTGAAGCCGCGTTCGCGCGCGAGGATCTCCGCCACCTCCACCTGCGGCAGGCGTTCGGCGATCGCCTCCACGTAGGCGATGCGCACGTGATCCAGGCCCTCCCCGTCCAGCGCGTCCAGAAACCCGGGCAACGCCTCCGGCGGTATCGGCGGCCCGTCCATGTCGTCCTCCACCAGCAGGGTGAGCGCGGCCGTGCGTCGCACTTCCGCGGCGATCTCCCGCCAGCAGGCGACGGTGGTGGGCAGGTCGTCCTTGTGGCCCACCACCCGCACGTGCAGGTGGCGGCCTTCCAGCGTGAACCGCATGCGGTAGCGGTTGCGCTCGGCAACGGGCATCACGCGAGCGCCGCCTCGATATCGGCGGCCAGCGACGCCGGGGTCTCCGTGGGGGCATAGCGTTTGATGACGTGGCCGTCGCGACCCACCAGGAACTTGGTGAAGTTCCACTTGATCGCGTCGATCCCGAGGAAGCCGCCTTTCTCGTCCTTCAGCCAGGCCCACAGGGGGTGGGCGTCACCGCCGTTGACGTCGACCTTGGAAAACATCGGGAACGTCACGTCGTAGCGCAGCGAGCAGAAGTCCTTGATCTCCGCTTCGTCACCCGGCTCCTGGTGGCCGAACTGGTCGCACGGAAAGCCCAGAACTACCAGGCCGCGCGCGGCGTACTCGCGGGCGAGCTTTTCCAGGCCCGCGTACTGCGGGGTGAACCCGCACTGGGAGGCCACGTTGACGATCAGCAGCACCTTGCCGCGGAACTCGTCCAGGGTGCGCGGTGCGCCGTCGATGTCGGTGGCGGTGAAGTCGTAGGCGGTGGGCATGGGTGGAACCTCCGTGTCGGGTGGCATGTGGGACCGTCGATGAGCGCACGGGCGGCTGCAGGCGCGAAGTCAGTCACGGCCGGTGGAGCGGCGGCGGAGTCCGTCGCGACCCACGTCGCTCACGGAACGCCCGCCCCCTTCTTCGCGGCTGAGGCCGCGCCCGGGCGTTCTACCGCGCCTGCGGCTTCACCGGCGCGGCAAACGGCTTGATGCCCAGCGCCTGGTGGATCTCGCTGGGGTAATAGACCGTATCGCCCTTCAAAACCATTGCAACCTGGCGGATGGTTGAGATGTCGGCCGTCGGATCGCCGTCGACCAGGATCAGGTCGGCCCGCTTGCCTGGCGCGATCGAGCCGCGGTCGTCCAGCACACCGGCGACCTTCGCCGCGTTCCAGGTGGCCGTCTGCAGCGACTCGCCCGGGGTCAGGCCGGCCTGCACGTACAGCTCGAGCTCGCGCTGGAGCGTGAAACCCGGCATCTCGTCGGTGCCGGCCACGATCGGAATGCCGGCCTCGTGCATCAGACCCACGAATTCCACCAGCTTGTCGTAGCTCTTCTCGTAGGTCGCCGCCGTCGCGTCGTCCGGGATCTTCATCTGCGCCACGCGCAGGTTGCGCTGCAGGTCCGGCGGCAGGTGGTCGGCAACGGCCGCAAACGCCTGCGACACCTCGCCCGCACGGTGGCGGATGAAATCGAACGTCGCCAGCGTCGGGTCGACCACCACCTCCTCGCGTGCCAGGAGGTCGATGAAGTCGCGCACCGGCGGACTGTCGAAATCCAGGCCCGCGGTCTTGTCGGCCACCAGGTAGAACCGGGTCAACGTGCGGGTGTCGGTGGTGTCGTCGACGAAGAAATTCAGCAGCAGCTGGTTGATGTGCTGGATCTCGTCATAGCCCTGCTCGACGACATCGCTGGCACGCATGAACGCCGGCACGTGGCCGCTGACACGCAGTCCCTTTTCATGGGCGTAGGCCGCCGTTTCACGCAGCAGGTCCTTGGGGAACGAGTTGTAGATCTTGACTTGCGGGTAGCCGTTGGCGGCGTACCAGTCCACGGCCTCCTTCGCCTCGTCCAGCGTCTTGATGACAAACCCGTTGCGCGCGGAAAACTCGCTCTCGCCCTCGATGAAGCCGGCCGCGACGACGCGCGGCGACATCAGGACGCCGCTCTTCTCGTCGGCGATCAGCTGCTGCAGCGTGGTGTTGTCGTTGCCCATGTCGCGCACCGTGGTGACGCCCGCGGCCAGGTGCAGACCACCGCCCCAGCGGTCGATGTGGCCATGGCTGTCGAACAGGCCGGGCAGCAGCGTACGGCCCGCGGCATCGATCACCTGGTCGGCCACCGCCTGCTCACTGCCACCGCCGGCCACCGACACGATGCGTCCGTCGCGCACCAGCACGTCGCTGGCCACACCGGTCGTCCCGGTCTCGCTGTCGAACACGCGCGCGTTGCGGATCAGCGTGGTGCCCTTGACCCGGTGCGCCAGGCGGCCCTGAAGGGCGACCAGCGCCTCGGCCTCGGCCGCCTTCTGGCGGGTTTCGAGCGCGGCGGCGTCGGCTTCGTAGCCGGCCTCCACCAGTTGCACGAACCCGGGATAGATGAAGGCGAACAGGCGAGGCGATTCGCCCGTGGTCGTCCACGCGAAGGTCGGAGTCAGGCCGACGCCGGTCAGTGCGACCAGCTGTACGTCACGGGCGCGGTCGCCCTCGCCCACCTGCGCATCGGCGAGCTTGCGCATGGTCAACGTGCCGCCGGGGATCAGCGGCAGCCGCCCGTCCTCGCGTGCGGCCAAGGCGGAAATCGCCACGGCGAATGCCTGCGGCGTGCCGCCCAGCGGGGTGTACATCGCGGTGCCGTCCAGCTCCGCAGTGCCTTCGTCGGAGGTTGAGGTCCAGCGGGCGGTGTCGCCGTCGCGACTGAACGACTCGGCGACGGGCGCGCCGAAGGTGGACTCGCCTTTCACCTCGTAGGTCAGGAACGTCCCGTCTTCGGCCAGCGTGTAGCGCTCGCTCAGCTCGGGGCCGCGGCCGTTGTCCTTGAAGATGAACTCCACGGTCGTCTCGCCGCCCTCGCTCCACGTCACCGTCTGGTGCCCGGCCTGCTTGCCTCCGTCCACCAGTGCCACGTAGCGGAGGGTCTCCGCCGCAAGCGGGGTGGAGGCCATCCACCCCAACACGACCGCGACCGCAACGCCCGACCACCTGCGCTTTGCCGGCTTCATCGCACTCTCCCCTGTGGTGTCGATGCCGGTGCATGGGCGCCCGGCGACTGGGCGAGTCTAGCGCCGGGCTGTGCCCGCCAGAGCGTGTTGCAGCGCAGCAATCGCCATGCCTTTCGTCATGGGCCGGTTCAACGCCCTTCCGGTAGGCTTGACGGTTCCTTACGACGAGGTTCCCGTCTTATGAAGCATCCGCTTGCCCTGGCGCTGGCCGTGGCCATTGCCGCCACCGCCGCGCCCGCCTTCGCACAGACCGCCACCGCCGAGACGTCCGTGACCGCCGAAGCCAGCAACCCGTTCTTCGCCGAGAGCACCCTGCCGCTCAAGTACCCGCACTTCGACAAGATCAAGGACAGCCACTTCGCGCCGGCCTTCGATCGCGGCATGGCCGAGCACCTGGCCGAGGTCGAGGCGATTGCCAACAACCCCGAACCGGCGACCTTCGACAACACCATCCTGGCCCTGGAGCAGGCCGGCGACGTGCTCAACCGCACCGCCACCGTGTTCTTCTCGCTGCTGGGCGCCGACACCAACGACACCCGCCAGAAGCTGCAGGCCGAGTACGCGCCTAAGCTGTCGGCCCACAGCGATGCCATCACGCTGAACCCCGAGCTGTTCGCCCGCATCCAGTCGCTGTACGACCAGCGCGACTCGCTGGGCCTGGACGCGCAGGGCGTGCGCCTGGTCGAGCGTTACCACACCGATTTCGTCCGTGCCGGCGCCAAGCTCGACGAGACGCAGAAGGCGCGCCTGCGCGAGATCAACGGTGAGCTGGCCAAGCTGGGCACCCAGTTCAGCCAGAACGTGCTGAAGGAAGTGAACGCCTCGGCGATCACCGTCGACACGCTCGAAGAGCTCGACGGCCTGTCCGAGGGCGCGATCGCCGCCGCCAGGGAAGCGGCCAAGTCGCGTGGGCTGGATGGCAAGTACGTCATCACCCTGCAGAACACCACCGGCCAGCCGCCCAACACCTACCTGACCAACCGTGACCTGCGCCAGAAGCTGCACGAGGCCTCGGTCTCCCGCGGCAGCCGCGGCAACGAGTTCGACAACACCGGCATCGTCTCGCAGGTGCTGAAGCTGCGTGCCGAGCGCGCCAAGATGCTGGGCTATGACACGCACGCCGAGTACGTGCTGGCTGATGAGACCGCCAAGAACCCGGAAGCCGTCAACGCCATGCTGCAGCGCCTGGCCCCGGCCGCGGTCGCCAACGCGCGCCGCGAGGGCGCCCTGCTGCAGGCCATGATCGACAAGGAACAGGCCGCCAAGGGCGAGCCGAGCTTCGAGCTGCAGCCGTGGGACTGGGCCTACTACGCCGAGAAGGTCCGCCAGGACCAGTACGCGTTCGACGAGTCGGAGCTCAAGCCGTACTTCGAGATGAAGAACGTGCTGGAGAACGGCGTGTTCCATGCCGCCAACCAGCTGTACGGCATCAGCTTCAAGCAGCGCACCGACCTGCCCAAGTACCACCCGGACACCTGGACGTACGACGTCATGGACAAGGACGGCAGCCAGCTGGCGATCTTCATCTTCGACCCGTATGCGCGCGACTCCAAGCGCGGCGGTGCGTGGATGAACTCCTACGTCTCGCAGTCCGAGCTGGAAGGCACCAAGCCGGTCGTGGCCAACCACCAGAACATCCCCAAGCCGTCCGAGGGTGAGCCCACCCTGCTGACCTGGGACGAAGTGACCACGATGTTCCACGAGTTCGGCCATGCGCTGCACGGCATGTTCTCGGACGTGAAGTACCCGATGTTCTCCGGCACCAGCGTGCCGCGCGACTTCGTGGAGTTCCCGTCGCAGGTCAACGAGATGTGGGCCGACTGGCCGAGCGTTCTGGCGAACTACGCCAAGCACCACGAGACCGGCGAGCCGATGCCCAAGGCGCTGCTGGACAAGGTCGTGGCCGCCGCCAAGTTCAACCAGGGCTTTGCCACCACCGAGTACCTGGGCGCGGCGATGATCGACCAGGAGTACCACCAGCTCACCGCCGACCAGCTGCCCGCCCCGGACGAGGTCATGGATTTCGAGGCCGCCTCGCTCAAGAAGGTCGGCCTGGACTACGCCCCGGTGCCGCCGCGTTACCGCACGCCGTACTTCAGCCACATCATGGGCGGCTACTCGGCCGGCTACTACGCCTACATCTGGTCGGAGGTGCTGGACGCCAACACCGTCGC
>CAMPJI010000120.1 GCA_946886865.1 uncultured Lysobacterales bacterium
CCGCGCGGGTCAAGGAGATCGAGCGCACCACCAACCACGACGTCAAGGCGGTCGAGTACCTGATCAAGGAACGCCTGAAGGACGACGCGGAGCTGGGCCCGGCGCTGGAGTTCGTGCACTTCGGCTGCACCTCCGAGGACATCAACAACCTCAGCTACGCGCTGATGCTCAGCCAGGCGCGGCAGTTCGTGCTGCTGCCGAAACTCGATGCGCTGATCCAAAAGCTGCGCGGCATGGCGCACGGGCACGCGGCGCTGCCGATGCTCTCGCGCACCCACGGCCAGACCGCCTCGCCCACCACCGTCGGCAAGGAGATCGCCAACGTCGTAGCCCGCCTCCAGCGCCAGGGCGAAACGCTGGCGGCCACGCCGATGCCGGGCAAGATCAATGGTGCGGTCGGCAACTTCAACGCCCACCTGGCGGCCTACCCGGACATCGACTGGCCGGCGTTCTCCGAGCGTTTCGTGCATTCGCTGGGCCTGAACTGGCAGCCGTACACCACCCAGATCGAGCCGCACGACGGCATCGCCGAGCTGTGCGACGCCCAGCGCCGCATCGACACGATCTGCATCGACCTGTGCCGCGACGTCTGGGGCTACATCTCCCTGGGCTACTTCAAGCAAGCGGTGAAGGCCGGCGAGGTCGGCAGCTCGACGATGCCGCACAAGGTCAACCCGATCGACTTCGAGAACGCCGAGGGCAACTTCGGCATCGCCAACGCGCTGTTCGAGCACTTCGCCGCCAAGCTGCCGATCAGCCGCTGGCAGCGCGACCTCACCGACTCCACCGTGCTGCGTGCGCTGGGCACCGCCTTCGGGCACGCGCTGATCGGCTTCGACGCGCTCCTGCGCGGCCTGGACAAGCTCAGCGCCAATCCCGACCGTCTGGCCGCCGACCTGGATGCCGCGTGGGAAGTGTTGGCCGAAGCTGTCCAGACGGTCATGCGCCGACACGGCTTGCCCAACCCGTACGAGCAGCTCAAGGCGCTGACGCGCGGCCAGGGCATCAACGAGGCCTCCATGCGCGAGTTCATCCAGGGCCTGGACCTGCCCGAGGACGAGAAGCAGCGGTTGCTGGCCATGACCCCGGGCAGCTACACCGGGCTGGCCGAACGCATGGCGCGCGACGTCTGATCGACGCGCGCGCCGCACCGGGAGGCGTCGACGCATGAACCTCAACCAGGTCACCCTGCCTGCACGCGACGTCCCGGCCTGCATCGCGTTCTACCGGTCGATGGGGTTCACGCTGGTCGTGGATTCGGCGCCCCGCTATGCGCGCTTCGAATGCCCGGATGGCGGCGCTACGTTCTCGCTTCACCGCGTCGAGGAAGGCCCCGAAGACAGCGGCATGCTGGTCTATTTCGAGTGCGAGGACCTCGATGCCCGCGTAGCCGACCTGCAGGCCCGGGGGATCGCGTTCGACCAGATGCCGACCGACCAGCCATGGCTGTGGCGGGAGGCGCGGCTGCGCGATCCCGCCGGCAACCGGCTCTGCCTCTTCCACGCAGGCACCAACCGCCGCCATCCGCCCTGGCGCGTTACGTCCTGACCTCCTCCCGGAATCCCATGCACGTACTGGTCAACATCGATGTCCCCGACCTGGCCGCGGCCGAAGCGTTCTACACGCGCGCGTTCGACCTGCGCGTGTCCCGCCGGTTCGGTAACGCCGGCGTTGAACTGCTGGGCGGTAACGCGCCGGTCTACCTGTTGGAGAAACCCGCCGGCAGCACCGGTGCCGGCATCACGCCGCGGGACTACGCCCGCCACTGGACCCCGCTGCACTGCGACGTGGTGGTGGACGACCTGGACGCCGCGCTCGCCCGCGCACTGGATGCCGGCGCAACCGCCGAAGGCGACGTGCGGGAGCATGCATGGGGCCGCATCGTCCAACTGGCCGACCCCTTCGGCCACGGCTGGTGCCTGTTGCAGTTCCTGGGCCGCGGCTACGACGAGATCGCCACATGACCCCCAAGCGACCCGCTTCATCCACCGCCACCGCCCGCAAGCACGCGAAGACCGCCAAGAACGCGCTGCCGATTGAAGTCGATGGTGCCTGGCTGCCTCCATTGGGCATGCCGCCGGCCGACTTCCTGCGCGACTACTGGCAGAAGAAGCCGCTGCTGATCCGCAATGCGTTTCCCGGCTTCGTGTCGCCCATCCAGCCCGAGGACCTGGCCGGCCTGGCCTGCGAGGACGCCGCGCTGTCGCGGATCGTCGCGCATGAACGTGGCGACGGCGCGGGCGGCGCGGACCGATGGCTGCTGCGCAACGGCCCGTTCCCCGAGGACCTGTTCCCCACCCTGCCGCACCACGACTGGACGCTGCTGGTGCAGGACGTGGACAAGTGGGACGCGGACGTGGCGCAGGTGCTGGAGGCGTTCCACTTCCTTCCGCGCTGGCGGATCGACGACGTGATGGTGTCCTTCGCCGCGCCAGGCGGCTCGGTCGGCGCACACGTGGACCAGTACGACGTGTTCCTGCTGCAGGCGCAGGGGCGGCGACGCTGGCAGGTCGATGCGTCCGACGACCCGCCGCTGGCATTCCGCAACGATGTCGAGCTGAAGCTGCTCCAGCGCTTCAACCCGACCCACGACTGGGTCCTTGAGCCCGGCGACATGCTCTACCTGCCGCCGGGCGTGCCGCACCACGGCGTCGCCGAGGACGCGTGCCTGACGTTCTCGATCGGCATGCGCGCCCCGTCCGCGGCCGAGCTGCTGGGCGACTTCGTCGACACGCTCGCGGCCGACGCCGACGAGTCCGAGCGCTACCACGACCCGGACCTCGCGCCTGCCGCGGACCCGGCCGAGATCGATCCGGCTGCAATGGAACGCGTCGTCAGCGCCCTCAACGCCCTGCGCATGAACGACCCCGACCGCCTGGGCGACTGGTTCGGCCGCTTCATCACGCTGTACCGCAGCGCCGGCCAGGTGCAGGCGCCACCTGATTCGCGCTCGCGCATCGAGATCGAATGGGACCTGTCCAATGGCGGCCGCCTGCTGCGCCATCCCTTCTCCCGGATGGCGTGGCGCAAGGCGCATAAACGCGGTGCGCAGGCGCAGTTGTTCGTCAGCGGCCAGGTGCACGCCCTGCCGGCCCGTGATGCCCAGCGCATCGCCAATGCGGCGGAGATCGGCGGCGAGTTCTATTCAGCGCTGTCGGAGGCCGGCCGCGACCGCGTGCAGGCGCTGCTGCACGAAGGCCACTACCAGCTGCAAATGCCCGACGAGGGCTGGGAAGAAGGACTGGGGGACGACGACTGATGCACACGACTGGCCCGCACACGATGGACACGCAGGGGTTCGGGGTCGACACCGTCGACTACGAAACCGCGCTGCCGGACCTGCGCACGGTGCGTGAAACCGTCTTCGTGCAGGAGCAGCGGGTGCCGCTGGAGCTGGAGTGGGACGCGCTGGATCCGCAGTGCGTCCACGTTCTCGCGCGCGACGCGGCCGGCCAGCCCATCGGGACCGGCCGCCTGACGCCCGAGCACAAGATCGGGCGCATGGCCGTGCTGGCGCCGTGGCGCGGCCGCGGCGTGGGCGATGCCCTGCTGCTGGCGTTGCTTGCCGCCGCCCGCGAACGCGGCTGGCGCGAGGTATCGCTGCACGCGCAAGTCTCGGCGCAGGACTTCTACGCCCGCCACGGCTTCCTGCCGCTCGGCGAGCGCTTCGAGGAAGCGGGCATCGACCACCAGACCATGCGCCTGCTGCTGGACGCGGCCAATCCGGTCGAGTCCCGCGAAGCCGCCGTCGCGGCGGCCGTGGGCGTCATCGCCGGCGCCCGCCGCCAGCTGCACATCTACAGCCGCGAGCTGGACCCGGGCCTGCTGGACAGCACGGCGGTGATCGCGGCGCTGCGCCGCTACGCCACCCACGGCGGCGAAGTGCAGGTCCTGCTGCAGGATGCCGTCACCCCGCAGCGACGCGGCGCGCCCCTGATCGGGCTGGGCCAGCGCCTCCCCAGCGCCTTCGCCTTCCGGGTGATCGAGGAACCGGTGGACCTCGAATACCCCTCGGCCTTCATCGTCAACGACGGCGGCGGTTACCTGTTCCGGTCGCTGGGCCACCGCTTCGATGGCGAGACCCGCCTGGACGCGCCCGCGCGGGTCCGGCAGTTGCGCGCCACGTTCGATGAGCCGTGGCAGCGGGGCCGGCCCTGCAGCGAGTTCAGGGCACTGGGCATCTAGGGGCACCGCCGGCCGCGCCTGAATCCGTCGCAACCGGCTGCCCGCAACCCATCACCGGCGTTGCCGGTCGATTGGCCGAAGACCCCACGCTGACGCTACAATTCCGGGTTCTTGGGCCTGTTCATGCGCCTGCGTGCGCGATTCGGCCCCGACTTCCCCTACCGAGTCTCCCGACCCCATCGTGGACAATCTGCTTAAGCACTTCGCCCAGTCCTCGCAACTCGGCGCCAACGCCGCCTATATCGAAGACCTGTACGAGCAGTACCTGGTCAATCCGGAGTCGGTGGGTGCCAAGTGGCGCGCCTACTTCGACGGGTTCAAGGGACGCGAGGCGGGCGATCTCCCGCACTCGGCCGCCATCGCCAGCATCGCCGAAGCCGCCAGGCGCACTGCCAGCGGCACCGCCGCTGCGACGACGGGCACGGGTGACGAGCGCGAACGCGGTGTCGGCAAACTGATCACGGCCTACCGTTCGCGGGGCCACCTGGCCGCCAACCTCGACCCGCTGGGCCTGCTCGAAAAGCCCGAGGCGCCCGACCTCGCGCTGGGCTTCCACCGCCTGTCCGAGAGCGACCTGGACGCGACCTTCAGCACCGGCGGCCTGGCCGGCAACGAGCGCATGAAGCTGCGCGACATCCTGTCGACGCTCAAGGCCACCTATGCCGGCAGCATCGGCGCCGAGTTCATGCACATCACCGACGCCGAGCAGCGTCGATGGGTCTATGAGCGCCTGGAAGCAGCCGCTGGCAAGTTCGGCTTCAGCGCAGATGCCAAGCGCCGCATCCTGGAGCGCCTGACCGCCGCGGACGGCCTTGAACGGTACCTGGGCACCAAGTACGTCGGCCAGAAGCGGTTCTCGCTGGAAGGTGGCGATTCGCTGATTCCGCTGATGGACGCCACCATCCGCCGCGCCGGCGAGAACGGCGTGCAGGACGTGGTGATCGGCATGGCCCACCGCGGCCGCCTCAACGTGCTCATCAACACGCTGGGCAAGCCGCCTCGCCAGTTGTTCGACGAGTTCGAGGGCAAGTTCGAGCACGTCAACCACGACCTCGCCCACACCGGCGACGTGAAGTACCACATGGGTTTCTCCGCCGACGTCGCCACCCCCGGCGGCCCGGTGCACCTGGCGCTGGCGTTCAACCCGTCGCACCTTGAGATCGTCGACCCGGTCGTGGCCGGCAGCGTCCGCTCGCGGCAGATGCGCCGCGGCGATGGCGGCCGTGGCCAGGTGCTGCCGGTGCTCATGCACGGCGACGCCGCGTTCGCCGGCCAGGGCGTGGTGATGGAGCTGTTCCAGATGTCGCAGGCCCGCGGGTTCGCGGTCGGCGGCACGGTGCACATCGTCATCAACAACCAGGTCGGCTTCACCACCAGCGAACGCCAGGACGCCCGTTCCACGCTGTACTGCACCGACGTGGCGAAGATGGTCGGCGCCCCGGTGCTGCATGTGAACGGCGACGACCCGGAGGCCGTGGTGTTCTGCGCCGAAATGGCGCTCGACTTCCGCAACCGCTTTGGCAAGGACGTGGTCATCGACCTGGTCTGCTACCGCCGCCACGGCCACAACGAGG
>CAMPJI010000121.1 GCA_946886865.1 uncultured Lysobacterales bacterium
GGCCGGCGTCAGGGCGGAAGTACGCATGACATGTCCTCGCGGTGCCGGCCGTGCGGGACGTGGGGGCGAGGCGGGCCGGCATGGCGCCGTGCCCCGGGTGAATCGTGTGCCGCCAGCATGCGCCTGCGGTGTGGCCGATTCCAGTGTCGTAAGTGGGGGTGGCGGGCGGGAACGGCCACGGTGCTACGGCGCCTCGCGCCGCTTGCAGGCATAGAGGTCAAGCGCTGCCGCTCGGCCGGCCTGGCCCCTCCCCCTGCTGGCAGGAGGAGGGAGCAACGGGCTTGCCCGAATCCGATGCAACTGGCATCAATGCACGCGGAACAGCGGCGCCGAGGCGCGCACGTAGGAGCCGTCGCGGACGGCGCGGCAGTGGGCGGCCAGGGCGATTTCGGCGCGGGCGGCGTCCTGCCAGTCGCGGCGGTCGAAGCGGAAGGCGTCGGCGGTGGTGCCGCGCAGTTCGGCCTCCAGGCGGCGCAGGCGGCAGTAGTCGAGGTAGTCGGCGACCTCGTCCGACAGCCGCGGCCAGGCGGCGTCGACGACGATGGCGTCGTCCAGGCGGCCCACCTGCTGCAGGGCGTCGGGGATCAGGTCGTGGCCGCCGCGGACGTAGCCGACGACTTCACCGGCGACGTCGAACGCCTCGTTGGCCGGGGTCCAGCCGGCGTCGGCCAGCAGGCGGGCCAGCACCACCGCACGGCGCAGGCGCTGGTGGATGGCGCGGATCGCGCTCGCGCCGGTCTCGCCCTGCTCGCAGATGCGGCGCGCGGCGGTGGCGAGGGTGTCCCACTCGAAGGCGGGGGCGGTGGGGTCGAGGCGGGTGATCAGCCCGTTGAACCGGTCCAGCGCGGTGTCCGACAACTGGAAGCGGTCGACGCGGCGGCGGCGGTGCGGGCGGTCGGCCGGGGTGGCGGCGACCAGCGGGGCCAGGGGGGCATTCAGCGACAGGGCAAGGGCGTTCATGGCGGATCTCCGGTTGGGGGACGCCGGGAGGTCCGGCGTGGCAACAGGGTCCGTCGGTCGGGCCGCGGGGTCATGATGGCCGCAGGGGTTTTCCGTCTGCGTTGTCACAGGTTCGTGTGACGGTCATGAGGTTTTTGCGATGGAACCGTCAGGGCCCGCCGGAGACGGCGGTTCGACGGGGGAACGCTACCGATTCGGTCCGGTGGTGGTGGATGCCATTGCACACACCCTGACCCGCGACGGGCAGCCGCTGGCGGTGGAGCCCAAGGCCTTCGCGGTGCTGCTGGTGCTGCTGCGGCATGCCGGGCAGCTGGTCGCCCGCGACCACCTGCTGGACGCGGTGTGGGGGCACCGCCATGTCACCCCCGGCGTGCTGACACGCGCCATCGCGCAGCTGCGCCACGTGCTGGACGACGACGCGCACCGGCCCGCGTACATCCAGACCCAGCATGCGCTGGGGTACCGGTTCATCGCTGCGCTGGACCGCTCGACGGCGGCGACGGTAGAGCCTGCGCCGGCGGTCAGCGACGCGCAGGCGGATGCGTCCGGCGAGGTCGCCGCGCGCCCGGGCCGCGAGGCACCAGACCCGGGCCCGGGGGCACCGCTGGTCGACCGCGCCGCCGGGGCGGGCACGGCGGAGGTGGGCTCCGCTGGGGACCCGGCGACGGACGCGACCGTGGCACCGCCGACGTCGCCGCCGCCCACGCCGGCACCGGCACCGGCACCGCCGCAACGCGCGCGCTGGCCGGCCCGGGTGGGGTGGGCCGCCGGTGCGGCGGCCCTGCTCATCGTGGTGCTGGGCGTGATGGCGTGGCGCGCGCAGGCGCCCACCGCGCGGCCCGGCGAGGCGTCCATCGCGGTGCTGCCGTTCACCAGTCTCAGCGACGACCGCGATGACAGCTATTTCGCCGAGGGCCTGGCGGTGGAGATGCACGACGCCCTGGCCGGGGTCCCGGGGCTGAAGGTGGCCGCCCGCGTCGCGTCAGACCCCACGGCGGAGGGCGCGCCCGACATCCGCGCGCTGGGCCGCACGCTCGGGGTGGCGACCGTGCTGGACGCCAGCGTGCGCCGGGAGGGCGCGCGGGTGCGCATCAATGCACGCCTGTCGGACACGGCCAGCGGGTTCACCCTGTGGAGCGACAGCTACGAGCGCGACGCGGCCGACGTGTTCGCGGTGCAGAGCGAGATTGCCAGCGAAGTGGTGCAGTCGCTGCTGGGCGTGCTGCCCGGCGACCGCCCGGCCCTGAGCGCGCGCCTGGCGCCCACGCGCAACCTCGATGCCTACGACGCCTACCTCAAGGGCCTGCAGCAGCTGGGCACCGGCGGCGACGACGCGCGCCTGGTGAATGCCGTCGGCTTCTTCAACCAGGCGCTGGCGGCCGACGCGGGGTTCGCCCGCGCACAGGCCGGCATCTGCCGCGCCGAGATCGCGCGCTTCGAGGAGGCGCGCGACACGCCCGCGTTCGAGCGCGCACGCGCGGCCTGCGCGCGCGCCCAGCAGATGGATCCGACGCTGCGCGAGGTCAGCCTGGCCCTGGGCGACCTGCATCGCGTGCGCAGCGAGTTCGCGCAGGCCACCGTGCACTACACGCGGGCGCTGGACGACCTGTCGCTGCGCGCCGCGGCCTACATCGGCCTGGCCCGCATCCAGAGTGCGCAGGGGCAGAACACGCGGGCGCTGGAGTTCTTCGAGCAGGCGCGGCGGCTGCGGCCGGGCGACGGCGTGATCTACCGGGAGCTGGGCTACCACCAGTACCTCAATGGCGACACGGCGGCGGCCATCGAATCCTTCCGCACGGCGGCGGCGCTGCTGCCCGGCGACGCCGGGGTGTGGAACAGCCTGGGCGGGCTGTACCTGGCCGACGGCGACACGGCCCATGCGGCCGACGCGTTCGAGCGCTCGCTGCGGATCGAGCCCAGCTACGGCGCGCTCAGCAACTTCGGCACGCTGCGCTACGGGCAGGGCGCCTACGCCGAGGCGGCCGACCTGTTCCGCCACGCGGCCGAGCTGGACCCGGACGACTACCGCATCTGGGGCAACATCGGGGACGCGCTGTCGGCCAACCCGGAGACCGCCGCGGACGCCCAGGCGCCCTACCGCCGCGCCGCGCAGATGGCCGAGGCCTATGTCGCCATCAACCGCACCGACGCGCAGGCGCTGGCGCTGCTGGCCTGGTACCGCGCCAACCTCGACGAAGCCGGCTCGGCGCGGGAACGCCTGGCGCAGGCCGAGGCCTTGGCGACCGAACGCGGTGAAGTGGCGTTCCTGGGCGCGCAGACGCTGGCGGTCATGGGCGACGACGCGGGCGCGCGCGCGCGGTTGCTGCGCGCACGGCAGGCCGGCATTCCCCCGGAGCGACTTCGCGCGTCACCGCACCTGCAACGCCTGATGGGCACGGGCCAAGCGCCGGGCGCATCGGGCGGCACCGCCACGTCCATCGCCATCCATGCACGGGCCGCTCCAGGCAATCCCACACGCAGTCCCACCAGGAGAGAGACATGAAGACGTTGAGAGTGTTGGCACTGGCCCTGTTGGCCGGCGGCGCGGTGAGTGCATGCAGCCTGCATGGGCCGATCGCGGACCCGGCCGAAGTCGCCGATCGCGCGGTCGACCCCGACGACGGCACGTGGTGCGGCACCCCGGGCGCGACCGGTCCGGTCTACATCAACATCACCTATGCCGCCGATGGCGCCGCGCGCGCCTCGCCGGAGAACTGCTACGTCGACAGCGGTACCGAGGTGACCTGGCGGGGACCGATGGGCGAACCGGTCACGTTCCGCATCGAGTTCAAGGCGGCGGCGCCGCTGGCGGGGGACCTCGGCCCTCTGGAATCGAGCATGGCCGGCCGGCGCGACAAGGTCCGGCGCGTGATCACGGGCGCCGACGGCCGGTACGACTACGGCATCGCCGCCAACGGCATCGTGACCGACCCGGCGATCATCATCCGCCGCCAGCAATAACGACGGCGGGCTGGAGCGGGGCCGGCAGGCTCTGGCCGGCCGCCTCGCGCACCGGTGCGAAGCTGCGCCGGTGGTGCGGGCAGGGGCCGTGCGCGCGCAGCGCGGCCAGGTGCGTCGGCGTCGAATAGCCCTTGTGCACGTCGAAGCCGTAGTGCGGCCACTGCGCGTGCAACTGACGCATCAGGCGGTCGCGCGTGACCTTGGCCAGAATCGACGCGGCCATGATCGCGCGGTCGCGCGCGTCGCCGCCGATCCACGCCTCGGCCGGGCAGGGCAGGCCGCGCGGCAGGGCGTTGCCATCGATGCGGGCGAGCTCCGCGGCGTGGGCGACACCCTCAACCGCGAGCCGCATGCCCAGCATGGTCGCCTGGTAGATGTTGAGGCGGTCGATGTCGGCGACGTCGACGGCGACGACGTGCCACGCGGTGGCGCGCTCGACGATGCGGTCGTACAGCTGCTCGCGGCGCTGCGCGTTGAGCTGCTTGGAGTCGGCCAGGCCGTTGACCGGCGTGCGTCCGGGCCGCAGCACCACCGCCGCGACGACCACCGGCCCGGCCAGCGGCCCGCGGCCGGCCTCGTCGACACCGGCGATGCGGCGCGCGCCCGGTGCGACAGGCAGGTTGAACGCGAGCTGGGCGCCGTCAGCCATGGGCGGGGCGTGCCGCGCGGGCGGCGGGCATTGTGGCAGGGAGGGCGAGCAGCTCGCTGACGGCATCGGCGGCGCGGGCCGAGGCGTCCTGCCGGAGAGCCTCGTGCAGTGCGGTGAAGCGCGGCTCGAGGCGCGTGGCGATGGACGGGTCGCGCAGGGCCGCGAGCGTGGCGTCGGCCAGCCGGTCCGGCGTGCAGTCGTGCTGCATCAGCTCGGGCACCAGCGCCTCGCCCGCCAGCACATTGGGCAGGCTGTAGTGGTCCACTTTCAGCATGCCCAGCCCCTTCACCAGCGCATGCGTGAGCGGCGCCACCTTGTAGCCCACCACCATCGGGCGCTTGGCCAGCATGGCCTCCAGCGTGGCCGTGCCCGAGGCCAGCAGGATGGCGTCACTGGCGGCCATGACCGTGCGGGCGTGGCCGTCGACCACGCGCAGGGCCGGACGCAGCGCGTCGGCATCGGGGTGCGCGGCCAGCACCCGGTCGAACGCGGCGCGCGCACGCGGGCCGGCCATCGGCGCGACGACCTGCAGCCCCGGTATCTCGGCCAGCACGCGGGCGGCGGCGGCCAGGAAGTCGGGGGCGAGCCGCTCGATCTCGCCGGTGCGCGAGCCGGGCAGCAGCGCCAGCATCGGGCGGGCGGCGTCGACCTGCAGCTGCGCGCGGGCGGCGCCCCGTTCGGGCTGCAACGGCATCTCGTCGGCCAGCGGATGGCCGACGAACCGCGCGTCCACGCCATGCGCGGCGTAGATCGGGGGCTCCATCGGAAACAGGCACAGCACGCAGTCGGCGCTGCGGCCGATCTTTTCCGCGCGCTTCTCGCGCCACGCCCACACCGACGGGCTGACGTAATGGACGGTGCGGGGCGTGCCGTTCTGGTTCCGGCGCTCCTTGAGCCAGCGCTCCACGCCCAGGTTGAAGTCCGGCGCGTCGATGCCGACGAACACGTCCGGCTTCCAGGCCAACAAGCGCTCGCGCAGGTCGCGGCGCAGGCGCAGCAGGCGGGGCAGGTGCCGCAGCACCTCGGCCAGGCCCATGACCGCCAGCTCGTCGGCGTCGAACCACGTGTCCATGCCGGCCGCCCGCATCTGTGGCCCGCCGATGCCGGCGAACTCGGCGTCGGGGTGCCGCTTGCGAAGCTCGGCCAGCAGCCC
>CAMPJI010000122.1 GCA_946886865.1 uncultured Lysobacterales bacterium
TCCGCGACACCCAGAAGACCACGGTCACGGGCGTCGAGATGTTCCGCAAGCTGCTGGACCAGGGCCAGGCGGGCGACAACGCCGGCCTGCTGCTGCGCGGCACCAAGCGTGACGACGTGGAGCGCGGCCAGGTGCTGTGCAAGCCGGGCACGATCAAGCCGCACACGGACTTCGAGGCCGAGGTGTACGTGCTGAGCAAGGACGAGGGCGGCCGCCACACGCCGTTCTTCAAGGGCTACCGTCCGCAGTTCTACTTCCGCACCACCGACATCACCGGCGCCTGCCAGCTGCCGGAGGGCGTGGAGATGGTGATGCCGGGCGACAACGTGAAGATGGTGGTGTCGCTGATCAACCCGGTGGCGATGGACGAAGGCCTGCGCTTCGCGATCCGCGAAGGCGGCCGCACCGTCGGCGCCGGCGTGGTGAGCAAGATCATCAAGTGACGCCCTGACCCGTGCGCGCCCAGGGCGCACACGGTGTTGTGAGGTGGCACCCCGAACACTCGTGATCGGGGATGCCGCGCCCGGGGTTTACACCCCGGGGCTCAAGCGGACCAGGCGGGGTGCTTGCGCTCCCTGTCGGAAACCCGTTAGAATGCGCGACCACTGCGGGCCCTTGGTCCGCAAACCAGCGAAATGAGGGGCAGGAAGCGCCTCGTCTTCGCCAGACAGGGAAATGTCGCATGGGTGCTGCCCGGCTTGCCGTGGCGGCTTCATGCGTTCGCAGATTCCGTCTGGGCGGGCCGGGTAACCGGCCTGCCTTGATTTTTGAAGGAGGCCGGCGGCGCTGTCGTCGGCCATGTCGTTTTTATCGGGGTTCGGCGCACCCAGTCGCCGGCCTGTCGCTCTTTTAACCAAGGAACACCGTCATGGCGGACCAGAAGATCCGGATTCGGCTCAAAGCGTACGATCATCGCCTGATCGACCGCTCGGCCAGCGAGATCGTCGAAACGGCCAAGCGGACCGGCGCGCAAGTGCGCGGCCCGATCCCGCTGCCGACCAAGATCGAGCGCTACACCATCCTGACCTCGCCGCACGTCGACAAGGACGCGCGCGACCAGTACGAGACCCGCACGCACAAGCGCGTGCTCGACATCGTCGACCCCAACGACAAGACCGTGGACGCGCTGATGAAGCTCGAGCTCGCGGCTGGCGTCGACGTCCAGATCAAGCTGACCTGAGGACGACCCCATGACTGCGAAGAAATATTCGCTGGGCATCGTCGGTCGCAAGGCCGGCATGAGCCGGTTCTTCACCGAGGACGGCAAGTCCGTGCCGGTGACGCTGATCGAAGCGACCCCGAACCGGATCACCCAGATCAAGACCACCGACTCCGACGGCTACAGCGCCGTGCAGGTGACGGTCGGCGTGCGCCGCGCGGCGCTCGTCAACAAGCCCGCCGCGGGTCACCTGGCCAAGGCCAAGGTCGACGCCGGCCGTGGCCTGTGGGAGTTCCGCGTTGCCGACGAGAAGATCGCCGACTTCAACGTGGGCGGCGAAATCAAGGCCGATATCTTTGAAGTGGGCCAGATCGTCGACGTCCAGGGCGTCACGAAGGGCAAGGGCTTCCAGGGCACGATCAAGCGCTGGAACTTCAAGATGGGCGACGCCACCCACGGTAACTCGCTGTCGCATCGTGCCCCGGGCTCGATCGGCCAGCGCCAGACGCCGGGTCGCGTTTTCCCGGGCAAGAAGATGTCCGGTCACATGGGCGCGGTGCAGCAGAGCACGCAGGGCCTGGAAGTGGTCAAGGTCGACGCCGAGCGCGGCCTGATCGCGATCAAGGGCGCCGTGCCGGGCGCGCCGGGCGGCGACGTGATCGTCCGCCCGACGAGCAAGGGAGTATGACGATGGAACTCGCCATCAATAACAGCGACAAGAAGCTGTCGGTTTCCGACGAGATCTTCGGCCGCGACTTCAGCGAGGATCTGGTCCACCAGGTCGTCGTGGCGTACCGCAATGCGGGCCGCGCCGGCACCAAGGCGCAGAAGACGCGTTCGGAAGTGGCCGGCACGACCAAGAAGTCGAAGAAGCAGAAGGGCGGCGGTGCGCGTCATGGCGCGCTGACGGCCCCGATCTTCGTCGGCGGCGGCGTGACGTTCGCGGCCAAGCCGCGCAGCTTCGCGCAGAAGGTCAACCGCAAGATGTACCGCGCCGCGATGGCCGCGATCCTGTCCGAGCTCAACCGCCAGGGTCGCCTGAAGGTCGTCGACGCGTTCGATATCGACGCCCCCAAGACCTCCGGCCTGGTGTCGAAGCTCAAGGAGCTGGAAGTGGGCCGTCGCCCGCTGCTGGTGACCGAGGACGCCAGCGAGAATCTGTACCTGTCCGCGCGCAACCTGCCGTACGTCGAGGTCCGTGACGTCCAGGGCCTGGATCCGGTTTCGCTCGTGGGCGCGGATTCGGTCGTGGTCACCGCCGATGCGGTCAAGAAGATCGAGGAGTGGCTGGCATGAACGACGCCAAGCTCTACAACGTGATCCGCGCGCCGCGTGTGTCCGAAAAGACCGCGCGCCTGCAGGAAGTTTCCAACCAATACGTCTTCGAAGTGGCGACGACTGCGACCAAGGCCGACATCAAGGTCGCCGTGGAAAAGCTGTTCGACGTCAAGGTCGAGGCGGTCAACGTGGTCAACGTGAAGGGCAAGAACAAGGCCTTCCGTTTCCGCATGGGCCGCCGCCCCGACTGGCGCAAGGCGTACGTGAAGCTGGCCGAAGGCCAGTCGATCGACGTGATGGCCAAGGCCTGAGGATCGATCCATGGCATTGATGACTTTCAAACCCACCTCGCCCGGCCGTCGCTCGATGGTCCGTGTGGTGACGCCGGGCCTGCACAAGGGCGCGCCGCACGCTGCACTGGTCGAGAAGAAGAGCAAGACCGGTGGCCGCAACCACCACGGGCGGATCACCACCCGCCACATCGGCGGTGGCCACAAGCAGCACTACCGCATCATCGATTTCAAGCGCAACAAGGAAGGCATCCCGGCGCGCGTGGAGCGGATCGAATACGATCCCAACCGCACCGCCCATATCGCCCTGCTGTGCTATGTCGACGGTGAGCGCCGTTACATCATCGCCCCCAAGGGCCTGAAGGACGGCGACCAGGTGATCGCGGGCCGCGACGCTCCGATCCGCACCGGCAACACGCTGCCGCTGAGCAACATCCCGGTCGGCACCACGGTGCATTGCGTCGAGATGAAGCCGGGCAAGGGCGCCCAGCTGGCCCGCGCCGCCGGCGCCGGTGCCTACCTCGTGGCTCGCGAGCAGGGGTACGCCACGCTGCGCCTGCGCTCGGGCGAAACCCGCAAGGTGCCGGTCGAGTGCCGCGCCACCATCGGTGAGGTCGGCAACGACGAGCACAGCCTCGAGAAGCTGGGCAAGGCCGGTGCGAAGCGCTGGCGCGGTGTCCGTCCGACCGTCCGCGGTGCGGCCATGAACCCGGTCGACCACCCGCACGGTGGTGGTGAGGCCAAGGCCGGCCAGGGCAACCCGCATCCGGTCACCCCGTGGGGCGTGCCGACCAAGGGTTACAAGACTCGCAAGAACAAGCGTACGCAGCAGTTCATCGTTCGCGATCGCAGGAGCTAATCGGCAATGGCACGTTCACTGAAAAAGGGTCCGTTCGTCGACCACCACCTGATGAAGAAGGTGGAGACCGCGGGCAACAACAAGAAGCCGATCAAGACCTGGTCGCGCCGCTCGATGGTTCTGCCGGAGATGGTGGGTTTCACCATCGCCGTGCACAACGGTCGCAACCACATCCCCGTGCTGGTCAACGAGAACATGGTTGGCCACAAGCTCGGCGAGTTCGCCCTGACGCGTACCTTCAAGGGTCACGTCGGCGACAAGAAGAGCCGCTAAGGAGATGACCATGGAAGCGAAAGCCATCCTGCGCAGCGCGCGCATCTCCGCCCAGAAGGCCCGTCTCGTGGCCGACCAGGTGCGCGGCCTCTCGGCCGAGCGCGCGGTCAACCTGCTGAAGTTCTCCGACAAGAAGGCCGCCGCGATGATCCGCAAGGTCGTCGAGTCCGCCATCGCCAACGCGGAGAACAACCAGGGCGCCGACATCGACGAGCTCAAGGTCAAGACCATCATGGTCGACGAGGGCCCGACGCTGAAGCGCTTCATGGCCCGTGCGAAGGGGCGGGGTACCCGCATCCTCAAGCGCACCAGCCACATCACCGTCGTCGTCGGCGAGGGGAAGTAACTCATGGGTCATAAAGTTCATCCGACCGGCATCCGCCTTGGTATCTCCAAGGACTGGAACTCGAAGTGGTTCGCCGGCAAGAAGCAGTACGCCGAGTACCTGGCCGCCGACCTCAAGGTCCGCGAGATGCTTCGCAAGAAGCTGGCCCAGGCCGGCATCTCGAAGATCTTCATCGAGCGTCCGGCCAACAACGCCCGCGTGACCATCCACACCGCCCGTCCGGGCGTGGTGATCGGCAAGCGCGGCGAGGACATCGAGAAGCTGCGCAAGGAAGTCAGCGACATGATGGGCGTCCCGGCGCACATCAACGTCACCGAGGTCCGCAAGCCGGAGCTCGACGCGCAGCTGGTCGCCGAGTCGATCGCGCAGCAGCTCGAGCGCCGCATCATGTTCCGCCGCGCGATGAAGCGCGCCGTCGGCAACGCGATGCGCCTGGGCGCGCTGGGCATCAAGGTCAACGTGGCCGGCCGCCTGAACGGCGCGGAGATCGCGCGTTCTGAGTGGTACCGCGAAGGCCGCGTGCCGCTGCACACCCTGCGTGCGGATATCGACTACGGCTTTGCCGAGGCGAAGACCACCTACGGGATCATCGGCATCAAGACGTGGGTTTACCGGGGCGAGATCTTCGATTTCTCCCAGGTGGGCCAGGAGAAGCAGGACGACAGTCCGCGCAGCGATCGTGGTGATCGCGGCGACCGTCGTGACCGCAACGATCGCCCGGCCCGCCAGCCGCGCGAAGCGAGGTAATCGACCATGTTGCAACCCAAGCGAACGAAGTACCGCAAGGTACACAAGGGCCGCAACGAGGGCCTGAGCTGGAACGGCAACGCCGTCAGCTTCGGCGAGTACGGCCTGAAGGCGACCGCGCACGGCCAGATCACCGCGCGCCAGATCGAGGCGGCACGCCGTTCCATCAGCCGTTACGTCAAGCGTGGCGGCAAGATGTGGATCCGCGTGTTCCCCGACAAGCCGATCACCAAGAAGCCGATCGAAGTCCGCATGGGCTCCGGTAAGGGCAACGTCGAGTACTGGGTCGCCCAGATCCAGCCCGGTCGCATGATCTACGAGATCGAAGGCGTGGACGAGACGGTGGCGCGCGAAGCGTTCCGCCTGGCCGCCGCCAAGCTCTCGGTGACCACCACTTTCGTCACCCGGACGGTGCGCTGATGGAAATCAAGAAGCTCCGCGAGAAGTCCCCGGAGGACTTGAAGGCCCACCTGGTCGACCTGCACAAGGAGCAGTTCGCTCTGCGCATGCAGGCCGCCACCGGCCAGCTCGCCAAGACCCATGAAACCCGCCGCGTGCGCCGCGAGATTGCTCGCGTCAACACGCTGCTGGTCGAGAAGAAGTAAGGACCCGCCATGACCGACAACAATACAGAGAAGGCAGTGCGCACGGTCGAAGGGCGCGTGGTCAGCAACAAGATGGACAAGACCGTCACGGTGCTCGT
>CAMPJI010000123.1 GCA_946886865.1 uncultured Lysobacterales bacterium
CACCCAGGAGCAGTAACTCCCTCTCCCTGCTTGCAGGGGAGGGCTGGGGAGGGGTGCTCTCCAAGCGACTACTCAACGGCCACGATGCTTTTCGCCCTTACCGACAGCTCCACGAGCCCGGGAGGCGCCAAGCGCAGCGAAAAATCAGTACCCCGCCTGCGCACCCTGCATCGAAATCCGCTCACGTACCGGCGCCACCTCATGCGCCTGCTGGCGCGCGTTCTCCTGGCGCGCCGACTCCGTAGCGACCTGTTTCGCTGACTCATCCGCATCGGGAGGCAACCGGCTGAGATCGATCCGGGCACGTTGACCCGGAACGTCGCCGGTCACGAAGACCGCATCATCCTGCACGTGCACCGCGTCCACCCGCCCGGCACGGATACCGGCGGCATTTGTGGCCGCCGTGATCTGCGCGAGGCGGTCGGCCGATGTTTCGGCCGGCAAGCGGTTACGCAATTCGTCGTGCAGTCGATGCGACGGGTGCCCGGGATTGTCAAACAACTGGTCGGTCACCTCTCGCGTGATCGGGACATGTCGATACTGGTTTGGCCCATCCGCCGTGTGATCGAAATGCCCCATCCGTTCCTCGCCACCGCTGGTGTCGATGTAGGCCTGTCGGGACTTGTCCGCACTCCTTCCAAAGTGGATGCCATTGATCTCAAGCATCTCTTCATCCATGCCGTGCCGATCCATATCCATGATCAGCCGTGGTTCGACTCCACGATGAGGGCGCGCGTAGATTCGATGGCTTTGAACGATGTATCCAATTGCAGACGCTCCCGTGTGGTTCGGGTAACTTGAGGCGGCGCGTCCGACCGTGCTTGTCGGATCCTGATAGTAGTTCGTGACCAACGTGGAGAGGTTCGAGGGCGTGGGTTCCAAGGTCATGTTCGGCAGAACTTCGATACCGGGGCGGGCGTAGACTTTTCCATCAACGATATGGACGAAGTCGTCCGCCCGACCTGGAAGATCATTGAGCATAGATGCCAGCGTCACCCGGCCGTTCAATGCGCTGAAACGAGAGACAGCCGAATTCCAGCCTTCCACATGGGCTCTCGCCTCATCGTGCGCAGACGCCCGATGCCAAGCGGCAATCGGCTCGTCGTATGCATTTTCCGGATCCCTGCTTCGAGATATATCGTTGATCTCATTGGCAGCTTTTCCGATGGCCTGTTGCCGTGCTGCGTGATTGAATCCGTGCTGCAACTCGTGGCCCAGCACGAACGTCAAGTCATTTGCCTCGAAGTTTCCCTGGGGAGCGCCCTTCAAAGCCGAGGCAGGTATTTCGATGCGTTTGGATTCACCGTAGTAGAGGGCACCAGCGCGCATACCGCCGGCCATCAATCCGATCGACTTCAGGTGTCCGGCTTCAACCGCGCCTGAGAACAGGGCCTCAAGGTGGGGAGATTCGCTGATCGTGCTACGCAGGTTGGCAACCATTTCGGGAGTCACGCCTCTTTCTCGTGACAAGTCCCCCAGCAATCGTTCCGCATCCTTGTGCATTGGAATATCTCCTGGTCCTTCAGAGGTACTCGATCCGCTTTACGCACTCCACTCTCACGGACTTTTCAAGCTCGTACCCATGCGTGCTGACACGCAGATGCTGGTACGCCTTTTCATCTCCACGCACGAAGTGCCACCCGATCTGCATTCCGTGCTCCACCAGCCAGGGATCCTGCACGAACCCTCGGATGCGTAGCGCATCAGCCAGCGGACCCAACAGGTCGCACGCGTTGCTCTCAGCGCCCGCCAATGGCATCCCGGCGTGTTCGATGATCAGCTTTGTTCGTTCCTCGAACCTGTCGGACTCCACATATTTCACCTGATAGGTGGTGACGTCGGATTCGATCTCCGCGACATCCGCCTCCAGTCCAGGCTGGTACGTCAACGCTATTTGCAGGTGACTCTGAACCAGATCTCGCGTGAGAGCGGGATTGGCTTCCAGATGGTCAATCAAGGCAACAACGCTGACGAGGGCTGCGGATAACGACGAGTCAATGTCTCCCCTCATGTCGCCGTGATCAGCTTGGGTCTTGCCTCTCTCACCGATGTAGCTTGCGGCTTGCCCATCCGACCTGGTCGTATGTGTTGTTGGCACCGCACACGCCGCCAGCGCCATGCTGGCTGCGGCGGTAATGGCGTGCGTCATACTCCGTGCCTTCATCCTGTCCTCTCCTTGCTTGATCGTGGGCACCTGCACCGGCGGCAGCAGCCGCGCGGTGAAGTGGCGGTCTTCGTAATAGCGGATCTTCCGGCATTTGATGGGGTGCGCGAGGCCTTCGTAGACCAGCACCTGGTCCTTCGCCCCCATGGCCTTGAGTTCCTGCGGCAGCATCAGCGCGCGGCGCTCCTCGGACTCGTTGATCGACACGTCCCGCCGCAAGCCGCGCTGCCGGGTTTTGTTGCGACGGCGCACGGTGGTGTAGCCGAGCATCTCGGAGTAGTCGTTGGCGTCGCGCTGCTCGCGAGGGGCGAACAGGATCTGCATGGCGTGGTTGGTGACCAGGGTGCGGGCGACGTCCTTGCCGTACACGGCGTCGAGCTGCGCCAGCGACTGGATGATCGGCAACAGGCGCAGGTTGTAGCCGGCCATGTACGCCACCGCCGAGGCGATGATGTCGACGCGGCCGATGGCGGTGAACTCGTCCATCAGCAGCAGGCACTGGTGCCGCAGCGCGGGGTTGGCCTGCGGCAGCTCGCGCGTGTTGAGGTGGATCAGCTGGCTGAAGAACAGGTTGAGGATGAGCCTGGCCTCGGCCAGCTTGTTCGGCGCGATGGCGACGTAGATGCTCATCGGCCGCTTGCGCACGTCGGTCAGGAGGAAGTCGTTGGCGCTGGTGGCCGCGTCCAGCACCGGGCTGACCCACGGGTTGAGCGGCTCCTTGAGCGTGCCGAGGATGGAGGCGAGCGTCTCGTCGGCCTGCGACAGCAGCGTGGCGAACGCATTGCGTGCCGGCTCTCCCAGGAATGGCTGGCCGGCCAGCGCCTGCAGGTACTCGCGCAGTGCCGTGCCATCGCCCGACGACAGCCGGAACAGGCGGCCGAGCGTGGGGAACTGGTACAGCGACTCGGGCATGCCGATCGCGACCTGGTCGTCGAAGTTCTCGAACAGGTACAGCGCGAATGCCAGAAACGCGTTGCGCGCCTGGCTGGTCCAGAACTTCTGCTTGTCGTCGCCGTCCGGATAAAGCATCGCGGCGATGGCCTGCAGGTCCGACACGCGCAGGGCGGGGTCCTGGCTGACGTAGGCCAGCGGATTCCAGCGGTGGGTGCGGCCGTCCTCGGCAAAGGGATTGAACAGGTAGACCGCCTGCCCCTGCGCCGCCCGCCAGCCGCTGGTGAGGTCGAAGTTCTCCTGCTTGATGTCGAGCACGACGACCGAGCCGCGGTACTCCAGAAGGTTCGGCACCACCACGCCCACGCCCTTGCCCGAACGCGTGGGCGCGGCGAGCAGCGCGAACTGCTGGCCCGGCAGCCGTACCAGCTTGCGGCCCAGTCGCCCGACCACCAGTCCGTCGTCGGCCGGCTTGAGCAGCCCCAGCCGCGCCAGTTCACGCCCACGGGCGAAACGGGCGTCACCATGCAGCGCCTGCTTGCGCGGTCGCAGCAGCAGGACGGCGAGTACGAGCGCAACCAGCGCCGGCAGGCCGAACCCGACCCACCCCGCCAGGCGCACGCGACCGGCATGCGGCGCCACCTGCGGCAGGTCCAGCACGCGTGCGTAGCTCCACCACGTGTCCCAGCGCAGCGGCGCATCCACCTGCAGCAGCGCCTGCACCAGCCAGCCGGCGAGGTACAGGCCGGCCACGCCGGCGGCGGCCGCGCTCGCAAGCGCCAGCCCGGTTCGGGTTCTGGAAGGCATCATCGTCAACATCCGTGTCGGGCCGCCGGTGCGGCGGCGTGGGTCAGTGCCCCCATCCCGGGGACGCCCGCATCATAAAGAGAAGCCGGCACGCGTGCAGCGCGCCGGCTCCGGGACACCTCATTCCAATGTGCGAGCCGCCGCGATCAGGCCCAGCCGATCGCCCGCATGCCGACGAACATCAGGTAGGCCAGCCCACCCGCCATCGGGATGGTCAGGATCCACGCCCAGATCATCTTCTCCACCACCGTCCACTTGATGGCGTTGAGGCGCTTGGCCGTGCCCACGCCCATGATCGCGGCGGAGATGTTGTGCGTGGTCGAGACCGGGATGCCGAGCGACGACGCAGCCAGGATCACCGAGGCGGCACTGGTTTCAGCCGCGAAGCCGTGGATCGGGTGCAGCTTGACCAGCTTGTGGCCCAGCGTCTTGATGATGCGCCAGCCGCCGGCGGCGGTACCGGCGGCCATCACCAGCGCGCAGGTGATCTTGATCCAGGTGTCGATATCGCCTTCGGCCAGCGCGGCATCGGACGGGTGCAGGAAGGCCAGCCAGCCCGGGAGGTCGTCCAGCGTGCCCGCGGCCTGCGCGCCGACCAATGCCAGCGCGATGATGCCCATCGTCTTCTGGGCATCGTTCATGCCGTGGGCGAAGCCCATGCCGGCGGCGCTGAGGATCTGGAATTTGCCGAAGAAGCTGTTGACCCAGCGCGGACGGGCCGCGCGGGCCAGGACGCCGCCGCTGCGCGCCATCATCGAGATGACGAAGAACAGCACGCCCATCACCAGGAAGCCCGCGGTGAAGCCCAGCACCGGCGAGGACACCATCGGCACGACGACCTTCCACAGCACGCCCGCGCTCTTGTAGAGCGGCTCGGCCGGTTCCGACCAGATGATCGCGCCGGTGTCGTTGGACGCCGCGGCCAGCGCCGCGCCCAGCAGGCCGCCGATCAGCGCATGGGACGAGGACGACGGCAGCCCCACCCACCAGGTGATGAGGTTCCAGATGATGCCGCCCATCAGCGCGCACAGGATCAGCTGCGAGCCGACCTCCACCACGCCGACATCGATCAGGCCCGACGCGATGGTCTTGGCGACCGCCGTGCCGGCCAGTGCGCCGATCAGGTTCATGCCCGCCGCCAGGCCCACCGCCTGCATGGGCGACAGCACCTTGGTGGCCACCACCGTGGCGATGGAGTTGGCGGTGTCGTGGAAGCCGTTGATGTACTCGAAGATCAGCGCGACGAGTACGACGGTGATGACCAGCGTCAGCATCCCGCCGGCCTCAGGAGTTCTTCAGCACGATTTCGTAGGCCACCACGCCGGCCTCGCGGCAGCGGTCGATGGCCTTCTCCAGGATTTCGAAGAACTCCTTGAGCAGGAACATCTGCAGCGGATCGAGCCTGCCGGAGTAGATGTCGCGGTACAGCTCCAGCATCAGGCGGTCGGCCTCGTTCTCGATGGAACGCAGCTGGTCGCCCAGCGCCTTCATCGGCTCCAGCTTCATCAGCTTGAGCTTGCGGACCATCTCCACGACCACGCCGGCGGCCTGCTCGAGCATCGCCGCGCGCGGGGCGAAGTCGATATGCGCCAGGTGCTGGGTGGCCAGCGAGTAGCGGTCGGCGAACTTCTCGACCTGCTTGGGGATCTTGTACAGGGCCGATCCCAGCGCTTCGATGTCCTCGCGCTCGATCGGCGTGATGAAGCTGTCCACCAGCGACTGGCTGATCTTGTCGGAGGCGTCGCGCTCGCGCTGGCGGGCCAGCTTGAACGCGTCCAGCGACGGCT
>CAMPJI010000124.1 GCA_946886865.1 uncultured Lysobacterales bacterium
GTGCCGTCGGTCGCGGGCAGGGCCTCGGGCGCGCGCGGCGGGACGGCAGGCACGGGCGCCGGCGCCGTGGGCGGCTGCGTGCGCAGGTAGTCCTGCACCAGTGCGTCGATGGCGGCACGCTCACCCTCGTCGCGGCGGGGCAGTTGCAACTGCGCGTCGCGCATGTAGTCGTAGCGCGGGGCGGTGGCGGCCTGCATCTCGCGGCTGTCGCGGATGATGGTCGGCCGCAGGAACACCATCAGGTTGGTCTTGGCCCTGGAGCGCGACGTGCTGCGGAACAGGCTGCCCAGCAGGGGGATATCGCCCAGCAACGGCACCTTGTCGACTGACGCCTGCTCGTTCTGGTCCAGCAGGCCGCCCAGCACCACGATGGCGCCGTCGTCCACCAGCACGCGGGTCTCGATCTCGCGCGTGTTGAATATCAGCTCGTCGCTGCGCGTGCTGACCGAGCCGGCGACCGAGGACACCTCCTGCCGCAGCTGCAGGGTGATGCCGCCGCCGGCGTTGATCTGCGGCGTGACCTCCAGTTGGATGCCGACATTCTTGCGTTCGATGGTGCGGAACGGGTTGGTGTTGCCGTCGCCCAGCACCTCGCCGGTGGTGATCGGCACTTCCTGGCCGACCAGGATGCGCGCCTCCTCGTTGTCCAGCGTCATGATCGACGGCGTCGACAGCAGGTTGGAGCCGGTGTCGCTGCGCACGGCGTTGATGATCAGCCCGAACAGCGTGTCGCCCGCCGATCCGGCGATGCCCGCCAGCCCGCCGCTGAGGCCCAGCAGCGACTGCAGCGCGGCCTCGCGTGCGGCTTCGGCGACGTCGGACTCGTCATCGCGGTCCAGCAGCGCGGCGCCGGCCAGTTCGGTGATGCCCGGCGAGCCGTTGCGGAACTGCGACAGTCCAAACGGCACGCCCTTCTCGTTGGCCGCGGCGATCTGCACGCCCAGGTCGCGGGCGGCGGCGTCGGAAATCTCGACGACGATCGCCTCCACCAGCACCTGCTGGCGACGCACGTCCAGCTGGCCGATGACGTCCATCAGCGTGCGCTGGGTCTCCGGGTCGGCGTTGATGACCAGCGCGTTGGCGCCGGGGTAGCGGACGATGGTGGGGCGGCGGCCGCTGCCCGGGCGGGGGCTGATCACCTGCGCCGGCTGCGCACCGGCGGCACCGGCCGCGGCGGCCGAAACGGCCATCGTGGTCGGGTCCATGCCGCCTGCCGGGTCGGTCGGCGAGGGCGACTGCCCCACCAGCTGCTGCAGCACGGGCAACAGCTCGTCGGCGTCCGCATGCTGCAGCTTGACCACGCGCACGTTGCCCTGCTGCTCGGCGCGGCGGTCCAGTTCCAGGATCATCTGCACCACGCGCCCGATCAACGTGGCATCGCCGCGCACCACGATCGAGTTGCTGCTCTCCACCGGCAGCACCGACAGCGCGCCGCTGGCACCGTCCGCACCCTGCATGCCGAACAGCTGGTTGACGGTGGCGGCGATCTCGGCGGCCGAGCTGTTACGCAGCGTGACGGTATCGACGGTCGCGCGGTCGGTGTCGATCTGCGCGACCAGCCGGCGCAGCCTTCGCAGGTTGTCGGCATAGTCGGCCACCAGCAGGCTGTTGCCCTGTGGCAGCGCCATCACCATGCCGCCGCGGCCCACCAGCGGCTTGAGCGTTTCGGCCGCCACACGGGCATCCACCTGCGACAGCGGGAACACCTCGGTCGCGAAGCCCAACGCCGAGCCGCCGGCCGAGCCGGGTTGCTGCGCAGCGGTGTCGTCGGGCACGACGCGGTAGGCGCCGGCGCCGGTGGGCACCGCGACCAGCCCGTTGGCGCGCAGGATCGCCAGCAGCACGCCGATCAATTCGGATTCGGTCATCGGCTGGTCGCGCGAAAAGCTCACCGTGCCCTGCACCCGGGGATCGACGATGAACGTCGTGCCGGTGGCACGCGCGACATCCTGGATGAACGCGCGGATGTCGGCGTCGCGCACGTCCATCGCGGCCACGCCGTTGGAGGCGTCGGCCGGGACCTGCGCATTGGCGGGCAGCGCCAGCGACACGCACAGCAACAGGACGAGGAGGGTTCGGGAAAGCGAGGGCTTCAAGGCGTGGGCGTCCGCAGGGTCAGGGTCCGGGTGGTGCCGTCGCGCAGCACCGTGATCTCGACGGCGTCGCGGCCGGCGAGGTCGGATTCGAGTTCGCCCAAGCGCTCGGGCGTCAGCGTGTTGCCGTTGATCGCGACCACGACATCGCCGGCGCGCAGGCCGGCCTGGCGCACCAGTGCGTCGTCGCCGCGCGGGATCAGGGTGTAGCCGTCGACGCGGCCGTCGATCATGCGCGGGCGCAGGCCGGCCTGTTGCAGCAGGGCGGCCGGGTCGACCGTGGGCGCCGCATCCGCAGTCCCACCCGCGACACGTGCACTGGGGAGCTGGCTGGTCGGTACAAGGGCGGGCGAGGAGGCCGGCCGCGCCTGCAGTGCCAGCCGCTGCGGCCGGCCACCGATGTCGAGCACCGCGCCGCCGGCATCCACGGCGTGCAGGCGAACGCCCGGTGCCACGTCCTGGCCGATGCGCCACGAGCCCTGCCGTCCGTCCTTGCCGGCCAGAATGGCCGAGCCGCCGCCGACATTGACCCCGAACAGCGTGAAGTCGCCGCCGGCGTCCGCCGATGCCGTCGCCGGCGTCGCTGCCGGGAAGAAGGGGTCGCGCGAGATCGTCATGGCCGGCACGGGTGCCGGTGCCGCGACATCCGGCGGCGATCCGCCGAACGGTCCCAGCGGGGCCAGCACCAGCCACGCCAGGCGGGCCGCCTGCACGCCCAGCACCAGCACGATGGCGAGCTCGATGCCACGGCGCAGGGCGGCGCCATCGGGCCGCCAGGTCAGTGCATCAGGGCGTGGGAGGGAAAGCATCGGCACGGGGATTTCCGCGGGGCGAACCAGGTCAGCCGGAACGCGGAAAGGGTGCGACAGCTATGTGACAGCTTGACGGCAACTGCCACATAACCTTCATGCGACGGACATGCAAAGCGGCCGCCCCGTTGCAGGGCGGCCGCGTGGGCGTCAGAACGACGCCGACAGACTCACGTCGTAGGACACGCCGGGCGAGTAGCGCAGGACATCGACGCGGTTGCCGCCACGCTCCTGGTACTCCTGGTAATCGGTGTCGAGCAGGTTGCGGGCCGAGAAGCCGAGCGTCATGTCGGTGCCGCCCAGGGTGAAGCCCTTGCGCAGGACGAAGTCCAGGCTGGTGCCCGGCTCGTCGATGTAGTCGGGCTGGCCCGGGCGGCCGCGGGCGGAGATGCGCTCGCTGACGTAGTTGGCGATCAGCGTGGCCTGCGTGCGCGTGGCCTCGTCCTCGATGCCCAGCTGCAGGTTGGCGATGTGGTCGGACTGGCCCTGCAGCGTGCTGCCGTCGCGCACGAACAGGGTGGCGTCGACCGGTGCCGGGAACCCGTACGGCCGCACCGTGTCGCCGGCGTCGGCGTTCACTTCCGACTGCGACCAGGTGTAGTTGCTCGCGACGTACAGGCGGCTGTCGCCCCACCAGGCCGCGTCGATGGCCGGGTCGAAGTACTTCTTGAACTCGATCTCCGCGCCGTACACCGTCGCCTCCGGTGCATTGAGGAAGCTCTGGAACGTGGTGCCGCCGGCGAAGTTCACGTTGGACTCGATCGGGTTGTCGATCTGCTTGTAGAACCCGCCCACGGTGAAGTACTCGCCGGCACCGAAGAACCACTCGTAGCGCGCGTCCAGGTTCACCAGTTCGCTGTCGACCAGGTAGGGGTTGCCGTAGAACAGGCGGTCCGAGTCCGGGTCCTGGTACTGCTGCGGCGCCAGCTCGCGGAACTGCGGCCGGGCGATGGTCTTGGACGCGCCGAAGCGAATCTGCTGGTTGTCGGCGAAGTTCCAGGTGAGCGTGGCCGCCGGCAGCAGGTAGTCGTTGACCAGCGGGTCCGCGCTGTCCTGGCGGACGCCGGTGAAGACGTCGTACGGCTCGATGGCCTGGGTGGCGTCCTCGTAGCGCACGCCCGCGGTGGCGCGCAGGGTCGGGGTGATCTCGCCCTCGGCTTGCAGGTACGCGCCCTTGACCTTCAGCGTGGCGTCGTAGGCCGCGGCGCCGAAGCTGCCGGTGGTTTCGCGCAGGCGCAGCAGGTCCTGGCTGAGGTTGAAGTCCGACAGCAGGTAGTCGACGCGCTGGTAGCGGTTGTAGAACGGCAACGCGCCGTCCAGAGCGAGGAAGCGGAACTCGCGCGACTCCGCCGTGCGGTCGTTGTCCAGGTACGACAGGCCGCCGGCCACGGTCACGTCGCGGTCGATCGGCAGGCGCCAGGTGACGTCGACACCGCCGCTGGCGAGGTCGTCCTCGACGAAGCTGAAACGTGTGTAGTTCTGCACGCGCGAGCCGTCGTGCGACCAGTAGCCGTCGACCAGCTCGTAGCGGATGCCCTTCTCGTACGGCGCATCGCGGTTGGCCTCGGCGACCGAGCCGCGCCACTCGACGGTGACGTCGTCGTACTCGCCGAACTTGTGGGAGCCGCTGATCTGGTGGTTGACCAGCTCGCGTTCGATCCACTCGGTGGTGTCGTCGCGCGCGGTGAAGCCGGCCAGGTTGTCCAGGCCGGCGCGGCTCTTGGCTTCCTTGATCGTGTCGTGCACGTACAGGGTCACCAGGCCCAGGCGGTGGCGGTCGGTCTCGAAGCCGGTGCCGAGCAGTACGTTGACGGTGGCGTTATTTTGCGTGGCGAGGAAGTCGAAGTCGCGGTCGAACTCGACCGAGTCGCCGACGAAGAAGCCGTCCTGCTCGGTGCCGAAGCGCGTGCGCCATTCGTTCTCGAACCCGGCCACGGCGACGAAGCCCAGCCGGCCCGCGCCCATGTCGGCCGAGTAGCCGGCGCTGCCGCCGAAGCTGGCATCCGGGTCGATGCTGTCCTTCTCCTGCAGCACGTTGAGGTTGGCGTTGCCGAAGCTGCGGCCGATGCGGCGCAGGTCCTCGCGGCTGAAGGCGCCCAGGTCCACGCGCTGGCCGGTGGCCACGGCGTCCTGCAGCTCGCGCGGCGGCTTGCGGGTGCCGTCGTCGTAGCCCCAGTAGTCGGTGTCCGAGCCGTAGTAGGTCAGGCCCTTCTCGCCGGTGGTGACGCTGTTGCCGCCCATCCCGATGGACAGGTTGAGGAACGGCTCGTCCGGCACGGCCAGCGACTGCAGGTCGATGACGCCGCCGCCGAATTCGCCGGGATACTTGACGGAGTAGGTCTTCTGCACGGTGACGCTGTCGAGCACCTCGCTCGGGAACAGGTCCAACGGCACCACGCGCTGCAGCGGTTCGGGGCTGGGCAGCGGCGAGCCGTTGAGCAGCGCCGAGGAGTAACGCTCGCCCAGGCCGCGCACGAACACGAACTTGTCGCGCACCAGGCTCAGGCCGGTGACGCGGGTGAGCGCCGCGGCGGCATCGCTGTCGCCGGTGCGCTCGAAATCCTCACGGGTGACGAACGAGGCGACCTCGGAGGTCTGCAGCATCGGTTCGGGGATGTATTCGCTGCGCACTTCGACCGCGTCCAGCTGGGTCGCGGTGGTGTCGGCGGTGGTGGGTGCCGGGG
>CAMPJI010000125.1 GCA_946886865.1 uncultured Lysobacterales bacterium
CACCAGCACCGGCGTGGTGTTGGACGCGCGCACCAGGCCCCAGCCGTCGGGCCAGTCCACGCGCAGGCCGTCGATGGTGGACAGGCGGGCGCCTTCGAAACGGGCCTGGTCGACGAAGCGTTCGACGAACGCATGCGGGTTGCCGCCCGGGGCCTCGACCTTGATCTCGGCCGTGGCGACGCCGTCGGGCAGTGCGGCCAGTTGCTCGCTGGCGGACTGCGGCTTGGCGGCCAGGATCTCCAGCAGGCGCGCGGCGGCGTAGATGCCGTCGTCAAAGCCGTACCAGCGCTCCTTGAAGAAGAAGTGGCCGCTCATCTCGCCGGCCAGTTCGGCATCGGTCTCGCGCATCTTGGCCTTGATCAGCGAGTGCCCGGTCTTCCACATCAGCGGGCTGCCGCCGTGGCGCAGGATGTGTCCCGGCAGGCGGCCGGTGCACTTCACGTCGTAGATGATCATCGCGCCGGGGTTGCGCTCCAGGACGTCGGCGGCGAAGAGCATCAGCAGGCGGTCGGGGAAGATGTTGTGGCCGTCGCGCGTCACCACGCCCAGGCGGTCACCGTCGCCGTCGAACGCCAGGCCCAGGTCGGCATCCAGCCGGCCCACCATCTTGATCAGGTCGGCCAGGTTCTCCGGCTCGCTCGGGTCGGGGTGGTGGTTGGGGAAGGTGCCGTCGATCTCGCAGTACAGCGGCGTGACTTCCGCACCGATCGCCGCCAGCACGCGCGGGCCGAGTTCGCCGGCGACGCCGTTGCCGGCATCGACCACCACCTTGAGCGGCCGGTCGATCTGCACGTCGGCGGCGACGCGCTGCACGTAGTCCTCGCTGATGTCGCGCGTCTCCAGCCCGCCCGGCGCATCGGCCGTGTGCAGGCGGTCGTCGGCGATGCGCGCGTAGAGGTCGGTGATCGCATCGCCCGACAGCGTCTCGCCGCCGACCACGATCTTGAAGCCGTTGTAGTCCGGCGGGTTGTGGCTGCCGGTCACCGACACGCAGGAGCCCGCGTTGAGGTGGTAGGCGCCGAAGTAGGTCAGCGGCGTGGGTGCCAGGCCGATGTCGACCACATTGCGGCCCGCGCGGCGCAGGCCGGTGAGCAGGCCGTTGACCAGGTCCGGGCCGGACAGGCGGCCGTCGCGGCCGACCACGATGTCGACCAGGCCTTTTTCGTGCATCAGCGAGCCGATGGCGTGGCCGATGAGTTCGGCGACGCCGGGATCCAGGCTCTGGCCGACGATGCCGCGGATGTCGTAGGCGCGGAAGATGCCGCGGTCGATGGCGACCGGGCTGCTGCCGGCCATGGCGGGTTCGGTGCTGTGTGACTTGATGGGGCGTTCCTTCTGGGTGGGGGTGGGGTCGGCCTGCATGCTCTCGGCCAGGGTCTGCTCGGGCTCGGCCTGGGTCTCGTCGGACGAGGCCGCACGCTTGAGTTGCGGCGGACGCCAGGCCAGCAGGGCGATCAGCAGCGCCACGACGGCCAGGGCCAGCGTGCCGACCATGCCGAGCCCGAACGGGCTGCCGGCCGATGGTGGAACGGCCGCCGCCACGCGCAGCTCACTGCCGGCCACCGGCACCGCCAGCACCTCGGCGCCATCGGCGAGCGACGCGTCGCCCCGCTCCAGCACGCTGTGGCTGCCCTGGCGCAAGGCCAGGTACCGGTCATCGCCCAGCGGTGCGGCATCGAAGCCACCGGCCACGCGCTCCAGCGGCAGCTGCGCCAGCGCCACGGCCACCGGCTCGCCGTCGGTTCCATTGACCGGGGCGGCCAGGGCCACGAGCGGCGCCGAGCCCCCTCCGGTTGCCCAGACCACCGTCTCGCCGGCCGCCAGCGCCGCTTCCAGCGCGGCCAGGCGGCCGTAGCGACCGGCACCGGGCCCGTCGAGCCCCGCATACGCCGCTTCCAGGTCGGCCGGCACGACGGTGCCGCCTTGCGCACCGGGCCAGCCCTCGGTCAGCAGGGTGGCGGCCCGGTCGAGTTCGCCGGCCTGCACCGCCGCGACGAACCCGGGGTTGGCCATCTGCGCGGCGAGGCGCTTCTTCTGGTTGACGAGCGCGCCGCGCAGCGACTGCGCGGCGACGTCGCGCGCGGTCACCAGCCCGCTGCGACGCGTGCCGTCGCGGTGCTGCTGCCACGCGCTGAAGGCCAGCCAGGCCGCCAGCACCAGCCCCAGTCCGATCACCACCGGCCGCAGGGGCCGCAGCTGGTCGAGCGAAAGCTGCGGCCGTTCGATTTTCAGGTCCACCATGTGTGCGGCTCCAAGCGCTGTCCCGCGATGTCAGCGCACGCCGGTATGGCCGAATCCACCGGCCCCGCGTGCACTGGCTTCGAACTCATCGACCACCTGCAGCGCCGCCCGGACAATGGGCAGCACGACAAGCTGAGCGATGCGATCCCCCGGCTGCATCGTAAAAGCCTCCTGCCCGCGATTCCACACGCTGATCATCAGCGGGCCCTGGTAGTCGGCGTCGATCAGCCCCGTGCCGTTGCCCAGCACGATGCCGTGCTTGTGGCCCAACCCGGAGCGCGGAAGGATCACCGCGCACAGCCCCGGATCGCCCAGGTGGATCGCCAGGCCCGACGGCACCAGCACGGTATCGCCCGGCGCCAGCGTCAGCGGCTCATCGAGCGCGGCGCGCAGGTCCAGGCCGGCGCTGGCTTGCGTGGCGTAGGCCGGCAGCGGCCAGTCGGCGCCGAAGCGCGCGTCGAGGATCTTCAGTTCGAGGGTGTGGTGCATGACGTCGGCGGGGTCCTTGCAAGTCGTCGGTGTGTGCCTGCGATCGCAGCGTTCATCCGTGGCCGGGGGCGCTGCGTGCAAGCCGATCGCCCACCACGTCCAGGAGGTGCCCGGCCAGTTCGCCCTTCGGCGAAGGACCCAGCGCGCGCTCGCCGCCGTCCCAGTACACGGTCAGCGCGTTGTCGTCGCTTTCGAACCCGCTGCCGGGCACGCCGACGCGATTGGCGGCGATCAGGTCCACGCGCTTGGCGGCCAGCTTGCCGCGGGCGTAGTGTTCGACGCGGTCGGTTTCGGCGGCGAATCCCACCACCAGCCTCGGCCGGGACGCGTGCGCGGCCACCTCGGCCAGGATGTCCGGCGTGCGCACCAGCTCCAGCGTCAGCGTGTCCTGTCCCGGCTGCTTCTTGAGCTTGCCGGGCGCGACCTCGCGCGGGGTGTAGTCGGCCACCGCGGCGGCGCCGATGTAGATGTCGCACGGCAAGGCCGCAAGCACCGCCGCGTGCATCTGCGCGGCGGAGCGCACGTCGATGCGGGTCACGGCCGGCGGCGTCGGCAGGGCCACCGGGCCGGCCACCAGGACCACGTCCGCACCGCGCTGGGCGGCGGCGGCGGCCACGGCGAAGCCCATCTTGCCGCTGCTGCGGTTGCCGATGAAGCGGACCGGGTCGATGTCCTCGAACGTCGGCCCGGCGCTGACCACGACCTTCAGCCCGGCCAGCGCGCCCGTGCGGGCGTCCGTCATGCCGGGTCGCCGGCGAGCGCGGCCAGGATCGTGTCGGGCTCGACCATGCGGCCCTCGCCGACCTCGCCGCACGCCTGGTCGCCCGCATCCGGCCCCAGCACCAGCACGCCGCGCCCGCGCAGGGTGTCCATGTTGGCGCGGGTGGCCGGGTGGGCCCACATCAGCCGGTTCATGGCCGGGGCGACGGCGATCGGCGCATCCGTCGCCAGGCACAGCGTGCTGACCAGGTCATCGGCCAGCCCGTGGGCGAGCTTGGCCAGCGTGTTGGCCGTGGCGGGGGCGATCACCACCGCGGTCGGCCAGCGCGCCAGCTCGATGTGGCCCATGGCCGCCTCGGCGGCCTCGTCCCACAGCGAGATCCGGACCGGCTCTCCGGACAGCGCCTGGAACGTGGTGGCGCCCACGAAACGGGTCGCGGCGTCGGTCATCGCCACCCGCACCTGCGCCCCGCCCTTGCGCAGCCCGCGCACCAGCTCGGCGGCCTTGTAGGCGGCGATGCCGCCGCAGACGCACACCAGCACGCGCTGGCCGGCCAGCGGCCCGGTGGGCGCGGGGCCTGTAGACGCAAGGGGCGTCGCGTCGGTCATGTCGCGGGCGAAGTCCTACCGGAAAAGCGGCGGTTAGCTTACCCGAAGGCCCCGCGCCGCCTGATCGCGGCACCCGGCCCGGACGTGGAGCATGCCCGGGTCCGCCATCGGCCCGCACACGGCCACCCGGCGCTCTACGGATACCGGATCGACCATGCACATCCGCGATTGGCCCGAGGCCGAGCGTCCCCGCGAAAAACTGCTGGCCCGTGGCCCGGGCGCGCTGTCGGATGCCGAGTTGCTGGCGCTGTTCCTCGGGTCGGGCCTGCGCGGCCGCGATGCGGTCACCACCGCCCGCGAACTGCTCGCCGCGCACGGGCCATTGCGCCGCCTGATGGACCGCCCCGCCGCCGAACTGGCGAAACTGCCCGGCCTCGGCGCCGCCCGTGCCTGCACGCTGTCGGCCGCCCTGGAGCTGGGCCAGCGCCACCTGCACGCCGCACTGGAGCGCGGCGAGGCGCTGTCGGACCCGGCCGCCGCCGGCCGCTACTTCGCCCACCGCCTGCGCGGCTTGGCGCACGAGGTGTTCGCAGCGCTGTTCCTGGACACGCGCCACCGCGTCATTGCTTACGAGGCGCTGTTCAGCGGCACCGTCGACGGCACCGAGGTGCACCCGCGCGAAGTCGTGCGCCGCGCGTTGGCCCACAACGCCGCCGCCGTGATCGTCGGACACAACCACCCCAGCGGGAACCCGGAACCCAGCGCCGCCGACCGCGCCGTCACCGCCCGCCTCAAGCAGGCGCTGGCGCTGGTGGACCTGCGGCTGCTGGATCACTTCGTCATCGCCGACGGCCCGCCGGTGTCGCTGGCGGCGCGCGGCTGGGTGTAGGCCATGGTCGGCCCGCGGGGCGCCACCGCGTACAATGCGCGGTTCCGTGAAACCCCCTGCAGGTCCCCTGTGAAAGCCACCCTCCGCGCCCTCGTCGCGCAGGCCATCGACGCACTGCGCGCCGCCGGCACGCTGCCGGCCGACCTCGACACGCCCGACTTCGTGATCGAGCGCCCGAAGAACCGCGCCCAGGGCGACTTCTCGACCAACGCGGCGATGCTGCTGGCCAAGCCGGCGCGCTCCAACCCGCGCGCGATCGCGCAGGCACTGCTCGACGCGCTGCCGGCCAGCGACGCCATCGCCAAGGTGGAGGTGGCGGGGCCGGGCTTCATCAACTTCCACGTCAGCGAGGCCGCCTGGCGCCAGGCGCTGGGCGACGTGCTGTCGGGGGGCGAGGCCTGGGGCCGCAACGACGGCGGCCGCGGCCACCGCGCCGGCGTCGAATATGTGTCGGCCAACCCGACCGGCCCGCTGCATGTCGGCCACGGCCGCGCCGCGGTGATCGGCGACTGCATCACCCGCGTGCTGGCCGCCAACGGCTGGGACGTGGCGCGCGAGTACTACTACAACGACGCCGGCGCGCAGA
>CAMPJI010000126.1 GCA_946886865.1 uncultured Lysobacterales bacterium
GCCGGCATGTTCCGCTTCATGCCGCTGGAAGGCGCCAACGCGGTGCTGGTGATCACCTCGCAGGCGGACTACCTCGACGACATCCAGCAGTGGCTGGAGCGCATCGACGGGGCCGGCGGCGCGGTGCAGCTGTTCGCGTACGAACTCAGCTACATCAAGGCCAGCGACCTGGCCGGGCAGCTGGCCCAGGTGTTCGGCGCCGGCGGCGGGTCGAGCAGCGACGGCGGCAGCGGTCCGCCCTCGCTGATGCCCGGTCTGGACCCGGTGCAGCTTCAGGACGGCGAGCGCGGCAGCACCGCGACCATCGGCGGCAAGGACGGCGGCATGTCCGACGGTGGCATGTCCGGTGGCGGTCTCGGCGATGGCCAGCTGTCGCTGGACCCGCGCAGCGGCGGCAACGGCAGCGTGACGCTGGAGGTGGACGGCGACCGCGTCGGCGTGTCGGCCGTGGAGGAAACCAACACCCTGCTGGTGCGCAGCAGCCCGCAGGCGTGGCGGTCGATCAAGGACGTGGTCGAGCGGCTCGACGTGATGCCGATGCAGGTGCACATCGAGGCGCAGGTGGTCGAAGTGCAGCTCTCGGGCGCACTGGAATATGGCGTCAACTGGTTCTTCGAGCGTGCCGTCACCGATGCCGGCCTGCCCAATGCGGTCGGCCGTGACACGTGGAGCACGCTGGCCGGCAGCGTGCAGTCGGTGGTCGGCGATCCGGCCGGACTGGCATGGACGTTCCTGGGCCGCAACGCGGCGGCGATCATCAGCGCGCTCGACCAGGTCACCGACCTGCAACTGCTGCAGACCCCGTCGGTCGTCGTGCGCAACAACGTCGAGGCCACGCTCAACGTCGGCAGCCGCATCCCGATCTCTTCGGTCACGGTCAACCCGGGCCTGGGCGGTGCGGACACCATCAGCCAGGTGCAGTACCTGGACACCGGCACCATCCTCAAGGTGCGCCCGCGTGTCACCCGGGACGGCATGGTGTTCCTGGACATCGTGCAGGAGGTCAGCACGCCCGGCAGCGAAACCGACCAGAACGGCAACGTGCGCATCGACACCCGGCGCCTGAAGACCGAGGCCGCCATCCAGAGCGGTGACACGGTGATGCTGGCCGGCCTGATCAGCGACGGCGTCACGCGCACCGGCTCCGGGTTCCCGGGGCTGAGCCGGATTCCCGTGATCGGCGGGCTGTTCGGCACGCAGACCTCGCGCACCGCGCGCAACGAGGTGATCGTGCTGATCACCCCGACCATCGTGCGCAACCCGCAGGAAGCCCGCGACCTCACGGACGAGTACGGCCGCCGGTTCCGCGCGCTGGAGCCACTGGATAACTAATAGTTGATGGAGTCGTAAAGAGGCGAGTTCGGATGTTTAACCAAGGAGGGATAGCGATGAGTTTTAAAGCAACAAGGTGTGCGCTGGCGGCAGGTCTTGTCCTGAGCTTTTCTGTTTCAGCTCAAGATCTACTTCCCTCAAACGGCGGTCTAAGCGAGCATCAGATAAATGCGCTCGCGATTTCGGGATCAACCACCCTTTGCAACGGCCAAAATGTGCCGAGCGGCTATGTTGTGGTTTCATACGTTCGTGGTGCCAGAGGCTGCAAGCTCAATCCAACCGGTGCACCAAACGCGCTACTGGTCAAGCGCCCCGCGGTGAGAGAGGATGTTTGTTCTCTACAGCCCTTCAATCGCCTTCCAGCAGGTTACAGATGGGTGACAAGTGGATACTGGGATCGTCGATGTTGGCCACATGCATCTCCTCCGGTGACAACTCCGTATCCCAAGACAGTGCGCACCATCAGCAGGTAACTGAGCTCCGGGGGCCGCTCCATCTAGGAGCGGCTTTTTTGTGAGTGCGTCACTCCCCATCGTCGTGGTGCCGCTGAGCGCCGACGACGACGCGCTCGACGCGTGCCTGGCCGCGCTGGAGGCCGCCACGCCCGCCGGCACGCGGGTGTGGCTGGCCGACGATGCCCAGGCCGGTCCGCGCGGCTATGCGGTGATCGAACAGTGGATGGGCCGGACGGCGCTGCGTGCCGACTACACGCGCCGGCCGCGTGGCGTGGGCGAGGTCGCGCACCTGGATGAAGTCCTCGGCGCATGCGGCGACGCCGACGTGGCCGTGCTGGCGTCCGACAGCCGGCCGTTGCCGGGTTGGCTTGAACGCATGGCCGCCTGCATGGCTGCCGACGGCGCCATCGGTTCGACCACGCCCTGGAGCAACGCGGGCGAGGCGGTGGCGTGGCCGCGCGTGGGCGAGATCGCACCGCCGCCCGTCGACGGCGAGCGCCTGGCACGTGCCGCGGCGGCCATGCCGAGCCTTCGCCCCGAACTGCCGGCTGCCGTCGGCCATGCGGTGCTGCTGCGCGCTGCCGCGCGTCGGCGCGCGGGCGGGCTCGACGCCGCCAGCTACGGCTCGTGGTACGCGGCCCTCATCGACCTGTCCCTGCGCCTGGCCGGCCTGGGCTGGCGCAACGTGCTGTGCGAGTCCGCGTTCGTCGCCCGCGATGCCGAAGGCGTGCCGTTCGACGGCGACATGGAGCGCCTGGCGGTGCGTTGGCCGGACTGGCATGCACGGCTGGCGAACTTCCTGATGCACGACCCGCTGCATGCCAGCCGCCAGCAGCTGGCACGCCTGCTGGACACCGTCGGGCCCCCGGAGCCGCAGCGTGACCTCTTCGTCTGACCCCGCGGTGGCACGCGCCGGCGGCATCGCCGCGGTGGTGGTGACCTACCTCAGTGCCGAGACCATCGACGCCTGCCTGTCGCGGCTGCGCGCCGCCGACGGCGTGGCCGCGATCCGCGTGGTCGACAACGGCCCCACCGAGCCGCACCGCGACGACGGCACGCTGGCCATCGTCCAGCGCCACGCCCTGGCCGACCCGCGCGTGCGCTTCATCGCCAACCCCGACAACCCGGGCTTTGGCGTCGCCTGCAACCAGGGCGCCCGCGCGGCACTGGAGGAGGTGCCCGGCGTGGACTGGCTGGCGTTCGTCAATCCCGACTGCCTGGTCGAAGCCGACACGCTGTCGCGGATGCGCGACCTGGCGGCTGGGCATTCGCCGTGCCTGCTGGGCGCGGACCTGGTGGACGATGCCGGGCATCGCGACGCGGCGGCGCGGCGCAGCGATCCGGATTTCGCGCAGATGCTTGGACGGCTGTTGCGGCGGTCGCAGAGCGGCACCGCGGTGCCCCCGGACGACGCGCGCGACCTGCAGCCGGTGGATGCGGTGTCCGGCGCGCTGATGCTGATGCCGCGCGCGCTGTTCGAGCGCATCGACGGCTTCGACGAGGGCTACCGGCTGCACGCCGAGGACCTGGACCTGTGCCGGCGCGCCCGGCAGGCGGGCGCCAGGGTAGCGGTCGCCAACCGCGTCACGGTCGTGCACGTGCGCGGCGTGTCCAGCCGTTCGCGCCCGGTGTTCGTGGAATGGCACAAGCACCGCGGGCTGTGGCGCTACTTCCGCAAGTTCGAAGCGCCCCGGCGGGGCGTCGCCACGCGCCTGGCGGTGTTCGCCGCGATCTGGTTGCGCTTCCCGCTGGCGGTCGCGCGGGCGGCGTGGCGCGCGCGTTAGCGGCACCCGTCGTTGCAGGCGCGGCTTCAACCGCGAACCCCGCCAACCGAGGGCCACGTGCCGGACCCTGCAGGGGCATCGCGAGGCGTTGCGTGCGCCATCGTGCAGGGCGCGGTTGAGGCCCGCGCCTGTTGGTGAGGCGACGCCGACTTCAGCGGCAGCGGTTGATCTCGTCGCGCAACGCGCGTGCAACTGTGGCGGCAGCATCGGCGTACCCCTCGCCGCTGGCGGCGTAGAGCACCGCGCGCGAGCTGCTGACCACCAGGCCCGTGCCGTCGGCGGTGCGGGCGTTCTCGACCACGGCCTGCACGTCGCCGCCCTGGGCGCCGACGCCCGGCACCAGGAACGGCATGTCGCCGACGATCGCGCGCACTTCGCGCAATTGCTGCGGCCACGTCGCGCCCACCACCAGCATGCAATTGCCGTGGCCGTTCCAGTCACGGGCGATGGTGCGCGCGACCTGCTGGTACAGCGGCCGCTGCGTGCCGTCATCGCCATTGACCATGAGGTCCTGCAGGTCGCCCGCACCCGGGTTGGAGGTACGGCAGAGGATCACCACGCCGCGGCCGCTGCGCTCCAGGAACGGTTCGACCGAATCCCGGCCCAGGTAGGGGTTGGCGGTGACCGCATCGGCGGCGTAGCGGTCGAATGCCTCGCTGGCGTAGTGCCGGGCGGTGCTGCCGATGTCGCCGCGCTTGCTGTCCAGGATCACCGGGATGCCCGGGTGCGCGGCGTGGATGTGCGCGATCAATCGCTCCAGCGCATCCTCCGCTCCCAGCGCGGCGAAGTGCGCGATCTGCGGCTTGAAGGCGCACACGTACGGTGCGGTCGCGTCGACGATATCGCGGCAGAACGCGAACACCGCATCGGGGTGGTCGTTGAAACGTGCCGGAAATTTGGAAGGCTCGGGGTCCAGTCCCACACAGACCAGCGTGTCGGCGTCGGTCCAGCGCTGCCTGAGTGCCTGCATGAAGCCCATCGTCGTTCCTCGCGAATCGCGTACAGCGTGCAATTTTCCAGCATGCCGCGACGGCCTGACAGAACCGGGGCCGCCAGTGGCGGCCCCGGGTCGGATCGTCACTTCAGCGCCTTGAACCGCAGCCGGTGCGGGCCGGCGTCGTCGCCCAGGCGGCGCTTCTTGTCTTCCTCGTACTCGCGGTAGTTGCCCTGGAAGAACTCCACGTGGCTGTCGCCCTCGAAGGCCAGGATGTGCGTGGCGATGCGGTCCAGGAACCAGCGGTCATGGCTGATCACGAACGTGTTGCCCGGGAACTCCAGCAGCGCGTCTTCCAGCGCGCGCAGCGTCTCGATGTCCAGGTCGTTGGACGGTTCGTCCAGCAGCAGCACGTTGCCGCCCTGCAGCAGGGTCTTGGCCATGTGCAGGCGGCCGCGCTCACCGCCCGACAGCGTGCCGACCAGCTTCTGCTGGTCCTGGCCCTTGAAGTTGAAGCGGCCGATGTAGGCGCGCGACTGGATCTCGATGCCGTTGATGTTGAGGATGTCCAGGCCGCCGGAGACTTCCTGGAAGACGTTGTGGTCGCCCTCCAGCTTGTCGCGGCTCTGGTCGACGTACGCCAGTTTGACGGTCGGGCCGATGTCGATCGAACCCGAGTCCGGCGTCTCCTTGCCGGTGATCATCTTGAACAGCGTCGACTTGCCGGCGCCGTTGGGGCCGATGATGCCGACGATCGCGCCCGGCGGCACCGAGAACGACAGGTCGTCGATCAGCAGGCGGTCGCCGAAGGACTTGCTGACGTTCTTGAACTCGATGACCTTCTGGCCCAGGCGCTCGCCCGGCGGGATGAAGATCTCGTTGGTCTCGTTGCGCTTCTGG
>CAMPJI010000127.1 GCA_946886865.1 uncultured Lysobacterales bacterium
TCGGCGTCGCGCGACAGCGCGCGGGTCGCCTGGAAGCCGTTCATGCCGGGCAGGACCACGTCCATCAGCACCAGGTCGGGCTTCTCGCGCCGGCAGACCTCGATGCCGTCCTCGGCGCTGCCCGAAGACAGCACCTGGTGGCCGTTGCGCTCCAGCAACTGGGTGAGCACCGCCGTGTCGGTCGGCGAGTCCTCGATCAGAAGAATACGTGCCATTGAGTGCCCTACCCCCCGGTCAGGCGTTGACGTGCGTGCGGATCGCGTCGAGGAGTTCCTCGCGCGTGAACGGCTTGGTGAGGTACTGCTCGGACCCGACGATGCGCCCGCGCGCCTTGTCGAACAGCCCGTCCTTGGACGACAGCATGATCACCGGCGTCCCCTTGAACGCCTGGTTGTTCTTGATCAGCGCGCAGGTCTGATACCCATCCAACCGCGGCATCATGATGTCCACGAAGATGATCTGCGGCTGTTGGTCGGCGATCTTCGCCAGCGCTTCGAAACCGTCCGTGGCGGTGACCACGTTGCAGCCCTCGCGCTTGAGAAGTGTCTCGGCAGTACGACGGATGGTCTTGGAGTCATCGATCACCATGACCCGCAGTCCATCGAGGTTGCCGTTGCGGCCCTCGTCCAGCATTCAGTTTTCCCCCGGTGCGCACGCCGTGTCGTCCGGCATGTCGCGAGGTTCCCTTTATTCCAAGCCCGGGGCGGGCTGTCAAGCCGCATTTCCTGTCACTTCATGGCTGAATGCGGCACACGGCCGCCGTCACCCCCGGGACCGGCTGCTACCATCGCCGGCACTTTCGCCGCCCGTCCCCGCCCGTGCCCATGCCGCTGGATGTCGTCGTCGTGATGGACCCGATCGGGTCGATCAGGATCGCCAAGGATTCGACCTTCGCCATGCTGCTGGAGGCGCAGCGCCGCGGGCACCGCCTCTGGTACGTGATGCCGGGCGGGCTCGCCCTGCGGGACGGCCGCGCCGTGGCCCGGATGGCGCCGCTGGCGGTGCGCGAAGACCCGCGTGACTGGTTCACGCTGGGCGACAGCGCGGTGCATGCCCTCGCCGCCGGCCATGTCGTGCTGATGCGCACCGACCCACCGGTGGATGCGGAATACATCCACGACACCCAGGTGCTGGGCATCGCCCAGGCCGCGGGTGCGATGGTCGTCAATGACCCGCAGGGGCTGCGCGACTTCAACGAGAAGCTGGCCGCGCTGCTGTTCCCGCAGTGCTGCGCGCCCAGCCTGGTCAGCCGCGATGCCGCGTCGCTGAAGGCGTTCGTCAACACGCACGGCGAGGCGGTGCTGAAGCCTCTGGACGGCATGGGCGGGCGCTCGATCTTCCGCGCCCGTGCCGGCGAACCCAACCTCAACGTCATCCTGGAAACGCTGACCGCCGGCGGCCGTTCGCTGGCGATGGCGCAGCGCTACCTGCCGGAAATCGCCGAGGGCGACAAGCGCATCCTGCTGGTCGATGGCGAACCGGTCGACTACTGCCTGGCGCGCATCCCGCAGGGCGACGAATTCCGCGGCAACCTCGCTGCGGGGGGCCGCGGTGAAGGCCGGCCGCTGAGCGACCGCGACCGCTGGATCGCCGCGCAGGTGGGGCCGGAAATGAAGCGGCGCGGGATGGTCTTCGTCGGGCTCGACGTGATCGGCGATTACCTGACCGAGGTGAACGTCACCAGCCCGACCTGCATCCGCGAACTGGATGCGCAGTTCGGCTTGAACATCGCCGGCCAGCTGTTCGATGCGATCGAGCGCCGGGCGGTGCCTGCGCAATGAGCGCGGTGGCGGCCCCCGCGCCGGCCGCCCCGGCCGCGATGGAGAACCAGCGGCTGGGCGCGACGCTGATGCTGTCGCTGCTGCTGCACGGCATGCTGCTGCTGGGCGTCGGCTTCGCGGTGGAGAGCGCCGCGCCGGTGATGCCGACACTGGACGTGATCCTGACCCGGACGCAGAGTCCGCTGACGCAATCGCAGGCGGATTTCCTGGCCCAGGCGAGCAACCAGGGCGGCGGCGAGCACGACCGCTCCACGCGCCCCACCGAAACCGTCTCCGGGGCTGCACCGCAGCTCCAGCCGGGCGTGGCGCCGCGACCGGTGCGCGCGCAATCGCCCGCGCCGCAACCGCCGCCCGAGGCGCGCGTGGTGAGCAGCGCGCGTGGCGAGACCCCGGTGGCGACCCCGCGGGCGACGCCGGAGGCCGACGAGACACCGCTGCCGCGTGGCCGCGAGAAGGTCGAGCGCGACATGGCGATGGCCCGTCTGGCGGCCGAGATCCACATGCGTTCGGAGCGCTATGCCAAGCGGCCGTCGCGCAAGTTCGTGTCTGCCAGCACGCAGGAATACGCGTGGGCGACGTACCTGCGCGCGTGGGTGGACCGCGTCGAGCGCATCGGCAACCTCAACTACCCCGACGAGGCGCGCCGGCGCCGGCTGGCCGGCCAGGTGGTGATCAGCGTGGCGATCCGCCGCGACGGCAGCGTCGAGCGCGCCGACATCGTGCGGTCCAGCGGGACCGCGCTGCTGGACGCGTCGGCGCTGCGCATCGCGCAGCTGGCCGAGCCGTATCCGCCACTGCCACGCACGGACGAGGATCCGGACATCCTCCATGTCACGCGTACATGGAACTTCCTGCCGGGTGGCGAGCTGGTCGACGATTGACGCGGCGCGCGCGACCCCCTGGATGCACGCCGCTCTCTGCTAGCACGGCTTCAGACGCGGCGGGCCGCCGGTTGCCCTGTAGGAGCGATGTAAGTCGCGATCGTCGGTGACCGGCGCAACGTGGTCGCAACTTACGTCGCTCCTACAACGGGCTGCCAGGGCGGAAGGAGGATTGAGACTCAGGCTGCTCCATGGGGAGGCGGCCTCGGCGGCGCCCTCTACTTCCGCAGCGCCTGCTGCTCGACCAACGTCAGCGCCACGTTGTTGCGCAGGTAGGCCGGTTCGACTGCGTCGGCCGCGACCGCGCCGCCGTGTTCGAACGCCACGACCGCCAGGCGCGCAAGGTCGGCGGCATGGGGCAGTTGTGCGTCGTCGACATGCGCCAGCTGCGACGCCGGATGGCCGCGGAGCCGCTGCACGAGTGCGCCCTCGCCTGCCGCGAATCCGGTGCCCACGCCATGCCACGCGCCTTCCGGAACGGGCACCGAGCCGGGGGCACCGAGCACTTCGTCCGAGATCGCGCGGACGTGGTCGCCCGCGCGCTCGAACGCGCCCAGGTACACCTCGCCCATACGCGCATCCATGGCGGCAAGCACGCGCGGGCCGGTCGCCCGCATCGCCAGCACCGCCAGCGTCGACACCGGCACCAGCGGCCGGTCCAGCGCCAGCGCGATGCCCTGCCCCACGGCGATGGCCAGCCGCACGCCGGTGAACGCGCCGGGCCCCCGTCCAACCGCGATCGCGTCGAGCTGCGTCCGTGCGATGCCCGCCTCGCCCAGCAACGCCTCCGCCCACGGCAGCGCCAGCTCCGCGTGGCGTCGCGGTGCGACGTCGAAACGCTCGACGACCTCGCCCTCGTTCCACAGCGCGACCGAGCACGCTTCCGTCGCCAGCTCGAAGGCCAGCAGCTTCATGGATGCACCGCCCGGCGGCGGACGTCAGTGCGGTCAGCGTTCATCGTCGGTTCCGGTGCGGGGCATGGATTCTGGCGCAAAGAAGCCCTCGACGTCCTCGATGCGGCGTGTACGCGGCAACGGCGGCAGCGACTCCATGAAGACACGTCCATAGCTCTTGCTGGTCAGTCGCGGGTCGCACAGCACCAGCACGCCGCGATCGGTCTCCGTGCGGATCAGGCGCCCGGCGCCCTGCTTCAGTGCGATCACGGCCTGCGGCAGTTGCTCGTCGCGAAACGGGTTGCCGCCGCTGCGGCGGATCGCCTCCAGCCGCGCCTCGAACACCGGATCGTCGGGCGCCGCAAAGGGCAGCTTGTCGATCACCACCACGCTGAGCGCGTCGCCGGCCACGTCCACGCCTTCGCGGAAACTGGCCGTGCCCAGCAGCACACCGTTGCCGGACGCGCGGAATCGCTCCAGCAGGATCGAGCGCGGCGCCTCGCCCTGCACGAACAACGGCCACGCCCCATGCTCGCGCAATTCGGCGGCCGCCTCACGCAGCGCGCGGTGCGAGGCAAACAGCACGAATGCGCGCCCGCCCGACGCCTCCAGCACCGGCAGCACCGCGTCGATCACCGCACGGGTGTAGTCGCGCGAGGACGGTTCGGGCATGCGCGTGGGCAGGTAGCACAGCGCCTGCCGCTGCCAGTCGAACGGGCTGGGCGCCAGCAGCGTGCGTGGCTTGGACAGGCCCAACTTGATGGCGTAGTGCTCGAAGCGCCCGCCGATGGCCAGCGTGGCCGACGTGAACACCCACGCCGCCTGTGAGCGCGCGCGGTGCTGGGCAAGCGGACCGGCGACGTCCAGCGGCGTGCGGCTCAGGCGGAACCCGCGCGCCGTGAGCTCGTACCAAAGCACGCTACCGTCATTGTCGTCAGCGGTGCCTGTATCCGGTTCAGCGCAGGGGAGCCCCCCCGATCCATCGCCTCGATGGGGCACGCCAGTCCCGTCGTCATCAGCGGAGCCGGCATCTGGTTCAGCGCAAGGGGACGCGCCCGGCGCAACGCCTGTATCAGGCACGCGACCGCTCGCCTCGTCAGTGGTGCCGGCATCCAGTGGCGGCCTGGCCCCGTCGCCGGTCGAGTCCACGCCCACGGATTCCCGCTTTCGCGGGAATGACGACGAAGGATGGCGGCCGCCGGGCTCGAAATCGTCCGCACCGTCGTCCGGTGCTTCGTTTGCAACAGCGTCGTCCGTCGGCACCTCGACGCGGACGCCCCGCCACCGCAGCAGCCGGTTCACGAATTCCTTGGCGCGTGCTACGCAGCTGTCGAACCCCGGTGCCGCCTCGCGCAGTGGCAACAGCGCGGCGTGCAACCGCCGCAGCGCATCGACCAGCGCATCCAGTGCGTCCTCGACGCCGGCGTCCTCTGCCACGCGCTGCCGGGTGCCGCGGACGGGCAACTCGTCCATCGACGCGCGCAACGCGCGAACCGCATGCTCCAGCGCGCGCGCCGGCTCCTGGAGGACGGCCAGCGCCGACGGCGCCTGCTTGCACTCGCCCAGCGTGTCGCGCGCCAGCTCGACCAGGGGTCGGGCGCTGATCGCTTCGCCGAAGAACTGCGATGCGAGCTCGGGCAACTGGTGTGCTTCATCGACCACGAACGCGGCAGCGCCCGGCAGGATCTCGCCGAAGCCCTCCTGCTTGAGCGCGAGGTCGGCCAGCAGCAGGTGATGGTTGACCACCACGATGTCGGCGGCCTGCGCCCGCTGGCGCGCCTGCACGACGAAGCACTCGGAGAAGAACGGGCACTCGCTGCCCAGGCAGTTGTCGG
>CAMPJI010000128.1 GCA_946886865.1 uncultured Lysobacterales bacterium
TCGGCGATGGACACGTCCGGCAGCTTGCCGATGTCCTCGGCGGAGATCGCCTCGACGATGCTGGTGGACTCGCGCTTGGCCTCGATGGCCCGCTCGATGCCGGCGCGCACGCCGGTCACGGTGATGCGGTCCAGGTCGGTGGCGGTGTCGTCGGTCTGTGCGGTGGCCTCAGCCTCGACCTGGGCCTGCGTGGCCTCCTGGGCGTGGGCCTGGGCGGCCAGCATCGCGGTTGCGGACACCAGCGCCACGCTCAACAGGTTGCGTCGGAATTTCACGTAACTCCCCTCCGGAATGTCGTGCAGTTGTTTCGGGTGGCCGGTGGCCACGAATGTCGCGCGGCAAGCGCGGCTCGGCACCGGCTTCCCCCCGAGCGGGCCCATCCTATGCCCGGGCTGCACTGCACAAATCGCGCTGAATACGTATTCATGGCGGGGATGCACACGACTGACGCATGCCGGTGGCAGGCCGTGGAATAGTTGGCCGGCGCGTCGCCGACCGGCCGCTGCCGGCGACGACGCGAGACCCCGTCGACGACGAGCGCGACCCATGACCCACATCGCCACGCCACCCGCACTTCCTTGCAGGAGCGACGTCAGTCGCGACCGCGCCCATCGGTGCGGGTACTTGGTCGCGACTGACGTCGCTCCTGCAGGCACGGGGCGCCTCGACATGCGCCGCATGCGCCTGGCCGGCCTGGCCGCGCTGCTCGCGTTCGCGCCCGGCACGCAGGCCGAAGATGGCCCGCTGCACGTGCCGTCGCCGGACTGGCGCGACGCGGTCATCTACTTCGCGATGATCGACCGCTTCGACGACGGTGATCCCTCCAACAACGACAAGGGCGTCGGCGAATACGACCCGGCGCAGGGCCGCACGTACAGCGGTGGCGACCTGCGCGGGCTCACGCGCCGGCTCGACTACGTCCAGGGCCTGGGCGCCACCGCGCTGTGGATCACCCCGCCGGTGGCCAACCAGTGGTGGAACCCCGGCCGCGGCTACAGCGGATACCACGGCTACTGGGCCAGCGACTTCTCCGCGATCGACGCGCACTACGGCACGAAGGCCGACTACCAGGCGTTGTCGCGCGCGCTGCACGGCCGCGGCATGCACCTGGTGCAGGACGTGGTGGTGAACCACGTGGGCGACTGGATCGCCTGCGATCGCGAAGTCGACCCGCGCGACGATGCGTCCATCGCCCGTCATTGCCGCGTGCGCGGTGACGCGCAGGGCCGCCGCGCCCCCGTGCAGTCGCCGCTCAACCGCAACGACCCGCAGGACCCGGCGCACCGCCGCGCGGCGCTCTACCACTTCACCCCGGAGATCGCCGACTACAGCGACCGCACGAAGGAACTGGAATACGCGCTGGCCGACCTGGACGACCTGAATACCGAACGCCCGGCCGTCCGCCGGCTGCTGCGCCAAGCGTACGGCGACTGGATCCGCGACGTCGGCGTGGACGCCTTCCGCGTCGATACCGCGTTCCACGTGCCGGCGGATTTCTTCCCCGACTTCCTGCACGCGGACGACCCCGACGCACCCGGCGTGGTGCAAGTCGCGCGCGAGACCGGGCGCGCGGACTTCCTGTCGTTCGGCGAAGGCTTCGGCAGCGACAAACCCTTCGCCGACACGCAGGCGCGCAAGCTCGACACGTACATGCGCGTGCCCGGCGGGTTGCCATCGATGATCAACTTCCCGCTCTACGGCACGCTGGGCGACGTCATCGCGCGCGGCCGCCCGACCGCAGAGCTGGCGCACCGCATCAAATCGACCATGGCGGTGCACGCCGACCCGTGGCGCATGCCGACGTTCATCGACAACCACGACGTCGACCGGTTCCTCGCCGGGGCTGGCGAGCCCGCGCTCAGGCAGGCGCTGCTGGCGATGCTGACGCTGCCCGGCATCCCGGTCATCTACTACGGGACCGAGCAGGGCTTCGACGAGCACCGCCGCGCGATGTTCGCTGGTGGTTACGGCAGCGGCGGTCGCGACCACTTCGATGTCGACGCGCCGCTGTACCGCTACCTGCAGCGCGCGATTGCATTGCGCCGCGGGCACCGGGTGTTCTCGCGCGGCACGCCGACGGTGCTGGCATCCAACGGCGCGCGTGCCGGGGCCATCGCCTGGCGGATGGACTACGACGCGGCGGCCGACCGCGCCGATGCCGGTGACGGCACGGCGCGCGCACTCGTCGTCCTCAACACCGCCGACAGCGACACCCTGCTCGACGGCCTGGACACCGGGCTGTCGCCGGGTACGCGGCTGCGCCCGGTGTTCGCGATTGACGGCACGCCGGACGCGCACATGGTAGGCGCCGACGGCCGCCTCACCCTGGCGTTGCCGCCGCGCAGCGGGCAGGTGTGGCGGTTCGATGCAGCGGACGCCCAGGACCCCGCGTCAGCGGTCGAAGCCACGCCTGGACACGGCGCACCGCTGACGCTGGAAACAGTCGAAGCGTCCACGCCGTCGTCCCGGCCAAAGCCGGGATCCATTGCCCCACCCGGACCCGTCGCGACCCGCACGCTTGCCCTCACGGGCCACGCGCCCGGCCGCGACCGCATCCGCCTCGTCATCGACGGCGACCTCGCCGACGCGCAGGCCGTGGCCGTGCCCGCCGACGGCCGCTGGCACGCGACCGTCCGCACCGACGCCATGACCGACCCGGCCATCGAACACCGCGCCGTCGCCTTCGATCCCATCACCGGTGCCACCAGCGACGCGCGCGCATTCAAGGTCGATCTGGACTGGCAAGCGGCGGCCGACATCCAAGACCCCACGGGCGACGACACCGGCCCGACGGGCACCTACACCTATCCGACCGATGCCGGCTGGCGCGACGTGCACCCGGCCGACATCCAGCGCGTGCGCGCCTGGACCGCCGGCGGGGCGCTGCGTGTCGAAGTCACCCTGCGCGCGATCAGCACGGCGTGGAACCCCGACGCCGGCTTCGACCATGTCGCGCTCACCGCCTTCCTCGAACTGCCCGGCCGCGCCGACGGCGCCACCGCCATGCCGCACCAGCACGCCACGCTGCCCGGTGGCATGCGCTGGCACCGCCGGCTGCGCGCGCACGGTTGGAGCAACGCGCTGTTCGCGCACGACGGCGCCGATGCCGACAGCGAAGGCACGCCCACCGGCCCGGCCGCGACGCTCGCGGTCGACCGCAATGCCCGCACGCTCACCTTCACCCTGCCGGCCGATGCGCTGGGCCACCCCGACACGCTGGACGGCGCGCGTCTGTACGTGACCACCTGGGACTTCGACGCGGGCTACCGCGACTTGGCACCCGACGCCGGCGCCACCACCTTCGGCGGCGGCCGCGCGACGGACCCCAAGGTCATGGACGAGACGGGCCCCATCACCCTGTAGCGCTGCCTTCAACCGCGACTGCGTAGCCGCGACCACCGCGCAACCCGCGGCATCGTTGTAGGAGCGGTTTCAGCCGCGACCGCGCAGCCACAACCACGACGCAACCACGGCGCCTTTGTAGGAGCGACGCAAGTCGCGACCCGCCGCACCCGGTGCAGCAACGCGGTCGCGACTCACGTCGCTCCTGCAGGTGAGAGTTTCCCGGCAAAGCCCCTCGCGGCTGAAGCCGCTCCTACAAAGGCTCCGTGGCTCCGCACAGGTGCCGCGGGCGACATCGCCGTACAGTCGGCCCACACGCACCCGGAGGACACCCGCATGAGCGACTACACCTGCGCCAAGTGCCAAGGCACCAAGTACCAGAAGGGCGAAATCCGCACGGAGGGCGGCTGGCTGTCGGCCGCGTTCGACGTCTCCACCCACCGCTTCATCGCGGTCACGTGCCAGCACTGCGGCTACACCGACCTGTATCGCAAGGACATCGGTACCGGCTCGAAGGTCTTCGACTTCCTGATGACGTGAGTGGCCGCGGCGGTGGGTCGCGCCGCTGGCAATGCGTCGCGCCTTTGTAGGAGCGGCGTCAGCCGCGACCGCGAAACCTCGCGAACGGTGCCACCCACGGCACCGTTGCAGGAGCGACGCACGTCGCGACCCACGCAATCCAATGCGGCGACGCGGTCGCGACTCACGTCGCTCCTGCAAGTGAAGGTTTCCCGGCAGAGCCCTCGCGGCTGAAACCGCTCCTACAGGTCGTCGGTGCGGCTCAGCCGCCCAGCGACGCCATGTCGATCACGAAGCGGTACTTCACGTCGCTGCGCAGCATCCGCTCGTAGGCATCGTCGATCTGCTGCATGCGGATCATCTCGATGTCCGAGACGATCCCGTGCTCGGCGCAGAAGTCGAGCATCTCCTGCGTCTCCTTGATGCCGCCGATCAGCGAGCCGGCGATCGCGCGGCGGCGGAAGATCAGCGGGCCGACGTTGGGCGAGGGGTGCGGGTCCTCCGGCACGCCCACCAGGCACAGCGTGCCGTCACGCTTGAGCAGCGCGGTGTACGCGTCCAGGTCATGGCTGGCCGCCACCGTGTCCAGGATGAAGTCGAAGCTGCCCGTGTGCGCTTTCATCTCGTCGCGGTTGCGCGACACCACCACCCCGTCGGCGCCCAGTGCATGGGCATCCTGCTTCTTGCTTTCGGACGTGGTGAACGCCACCACGCGCGCGCCCATCGCGTGCGCCAGCTTGATGCCCATGTGGCCCAGTCCGCCGATGCCGACGATGCCGACCTTCTGCCCCGCCCCGACCTTCCAGTGGCGCAGCGGCGAGTAGGTGGTGATGCCCGCGCACAGCAGCGGGGCGACGGCCGCCAGCTGGTCGGCCGGGTGGTGCACCTTCAGCACGAAGCCCTCGTCCACCACGATCCGCTGCGAGTACCCGCCCAGCGTGTGGCCCGGCGGGTCCTGGGTCGGGCTGTTGTAGGTGGCGGTGAAGCCGGTGTCGCAGTACTGCTCCAGGCCCTCGTCGCACGCCGCGCAGGTCTTGCAGCTGTCGACCATGCAGCCCACGCCCACCGTGTCACCGACCTTGAAGCCGGTGACCTCGCCGCCGACCGCACTGACGTGCCCGACGATCTCGTGCCCCGGCACGCAGGGGTAGAGCGTGCCCTGCCATTCGGCGCGCACGGTGTGCAGGTCCGAATGGCACACGCCGCAGTAGGCGATGTCGATCTGCACGTCGCGCGGGCCGGGGTCGCGGCGCTGGATGGTGAGGGCTTCGAGCGGCTGGTCGGCGGCGTGGGCGCCGTAGGCGTGGATGGTCATGGGTCGTCTCCGTGGGCGGTCGGGCACTGTGACGCAGGGCCGGTTAAGCCGGAGCGAGGAGCAGCCGCAACGTGGGGTGGTCGCGTGGCGGCCCCCGCGGTGCGCGCCTTCAGGTTGACGCCACCCGACGTCGACCTGCCCTAGGATGCTCCCCCCAGCACCCACC
>CAMPJI010000129.1 GCA_946886865.1 uncultured Lysobacterales bacterium
ACGCGCTGGTTCCTGGTCGCGCGCAAGCCCGACTCGCAGCTGACGTTCGACATCGACCTGGCGCGCAGCCAGTCGCTCGACAACCCGGTGTACTACGTACAGGTTTCGCATGCGCGCATGTGCGGGCTGATGCGGCAGCTGGCCGAGCGCGGGCTCACGTACGACGCCACGCTGGGCCTGTCGCGCCCGCTGGAGGACGACGACGCCACCGCCGAGCTCGTCGCCACGCTGCTGCGCTACCCCGAGGTGGTGGAAACGGCCGGCCGCGACCTCGAGCCGCACCAGGTCGCCGCCTACCTGCTGGAACTCGCGCAGTCGTTCCAGAGCTACTACAACGACCACCAGTTCCTGGTCGACGACGCCGGCCTGCGCAGCGCGCGGCTGGTGCTGGCGCAGGCCGCGCGGCAAACGCTCGCCAACGGCCTGTCGCTGCTCGGCGTCAATTCGCCCGAGGCGATGTAACCGCCCGGGCCACGCGCGCCGGAGGCTTCGCCGGCGCCGCGGCACCTTGACTTAGACTGGCACCCACGATTGGCACCCCACCCGGATCGCGCGCTCGCGGCCGGCTATCGGCACGAGGACACGCACTTGGCAGCACGACGCGGCAAGACCCAGGCTCGACGCAACTCCGGCTCGCAGGGCCTCCCCGGCTGGGCATGGATGGTGCTGGGCATCGTGCTGACGGTGATCGTGGTGCTGGCCGCGCCGAAGCTGCTCAAGTCCGACGGCGACGGCTTCTTCCGGCCGCGGCCCAACCCGGATGCGCAGCCCGCGCCCGTGAGCAGCGGCGGTGACGACATCACGGTCGATGAACCGGGTGCGGGAGTCGAGCCGGATGACGCGGCGCCCGACGAGGAGCGCGAGTACGACTTCTACACCCTGCTGCCGGGCAAGGAAGTGCCGCTGAGCGATGCCGAGCTGGCCGCCACCGAGCGCGCCGAGGAGCAGCGCCTGCAGGCCCTGCAGGACGCGCAAACGACGCGCGACGATCCGCTGCCTGCGCCCGTCGATACCACGCCGGCCCCGGCCGCACCGCCCGCCGAGACGGCGACGGTGGCGGCGGCCCCCGCCAGCGCGACCGCCGCCGGTGCCGGCGACGGCAGCCGCTACCTGCTGCAGGCCGGCGCGTTCCAGGCATCGGGCCAAGCCGAGGAGCTCAAGGCCCGCATCGCCCTGCTGGGGCTGGGTGCGCGCGTGGAGTCGGCGCAGATCGACGGCAAGACCGTCTACCGCGTGCGCATGGGGCCCTACGGCACCGCCACCGACCTGGCCGAGGCCAAGCGCAAGCTGTCCAGCGGCGGACTGGACTCGCTGGCGATCAAGGTGCAATAGCGCAGCAACGGCGGGACACCGGACTTCCCTTCGCTCCGGTGCCCATCTGTGTCATCGCGTCCGATCTGTATGACGGCGGGCGGGATGACGGCGGGCGGACCCATTCCTTAGACTCGCCGGACTCACGCACCGGGGACTGCGCATGCCTGCCTTCCGACTCGATACCCGCACGCTGACCGGCGGCGTGGTGGCGCTGGGCCTGCTGCTCGCGTTCGACCTGTTCGCTTCGCTCGCTGACGCCGGCTTCGACGCCGACGTGCGCACGCCCCTGGGCCCGTTCTCGCTGGTCACGCTCGCGGTGACCTTCGTGGCCATGGGCGCCGGCGGCTGGGTGGCGCGTCGCGGCTTCATCGCGGTGGCACTGGTGCTGACGGCACTGACCTGGGTGGCCGTGGTGGTCACGCTGCTGGCGATCGCCGGCCCTGGCAGCCCCGCGCCGATGCACAGCGTCGGCGGGGTGCTGCGCTACAACGCCGCGGCGATCGTGCTCGGCCTGGCGGTGGCCGCGCTGGGGGCGTGGGCCGGTCAGCGTCTGGCCCGACGGCGTGCGATGGCCTCGGGGACGGCCTAGCCACGGCCGCGGCGGCGGCCCCGTCAGCCGCCCCGCTTCAACCGGATCAATGCCGACGTGTCGGCATCGCCATGGCCGCGCTCGACCAGCTCGGCGTAGTCGGCCGTGGCCTGGTCGAGCACGGTGGTGCGGATGCCCGTCTCGCGCGCGACCTGCTGCACGATGCGCAGGTCCTTGAGCATGTGCGCGGACTTGAAGCCCGGGGTGAACTCGTCGCGCAGCATCGTCGCGCCGCGCTTGTCGAGGAACCAGTTGCCGGCCGCGCCGGCCATCAGCGTCGGGATCAGGCGCTCCGCGTCCAGGCCCAGCTTCTCGGCCAGCGCCAGGCCTTCGCATACGGCCTCATTGATGCCCGCCACCAGCACCTGGTTGACGGACTTGGTGGCCTGGCCGGCGCCGGTGTCGCCCATGTGCGCGATGCGCGCGGCGTACGCCTCCAGCACCGGGCGCGCCTGCTCGACGGCCGACTCGTCGCCGCCGGCCATGATCGACAGGCGTCCGGCGCGGGCGCCTTCGACGCCCCCCGACACCGGTGCATCGACAAACCCGATGCCTTCCACCGCCAGCATCGCCGCCGCGCGCCGCGCGGTCTGCACCGACACGGTGGAATGGTCGATGACGAGCGCGCCGCGCTTGAGCACCTTGGCCAGCGCGGCGACGTTCTCCAGCACGTCCGCGTCCAGCGACACGCACAGCGCGACGACGTCGCAATCGGCGAAGTTGTCGGCCGAGCGCGCCACGCGCACGCCGAACTCACTGGCCAAGGCCTCGGCCTTGGACTGGGTGCGGTTGGCGACCACCACCAGCGCGCCGCGGGCGTGCAGGTGGCGGGCCATCGGCGCGCCCATGGCGCCCAGCCCGATGAAGCCGGTGCGGGGGGTGGCGGGCGTGTCGATCGATTGGGTCATGGTTCGGTCCTGCGATGCGCGGCCGGGCCGCGCGGGTTATCCAAGGGAACAACGCGGCGACCGCGGCCGATCGGCCCCGGACCATCCGGAGCCGCCGCGGCGGTGCCACGATCGGGTCGTGCCGGCCGGGGCCGGCAGGGGCGGTCAATCGGTGGTGGCCTCGTCCAGCGGGGTGTCGTCCAGGTACGTGTACCCGGTGAGGCCGGTTTCAAGCGCGGCGGCCAGCCGCCGCGCCTCGTCACCGGGCAGGCCGGCGGCATCGACGCGGGCGCGGTACGCCGCGCGCAGGTCGTCCAGGCCATAGCCGACGTAGTCCAGCATCACGTCGGTGGTATCGCCGCTGCGCTGCTGCACCAGCCGGTAGCCGTCACCGGACGCATCCACGCGCACTTCCACCGCGTCGGTGTCGCCGAACAGGTTGTGGATGTCGCCGAGGATCTCCTGGTACGCACCCACCAGGAAGAAGCCCAGCCGGTAGGCCTCGCCCGGCTTCAGTGCGTGCATCGGCAGCGAGGTGTTGAGCGACTCGTTCTCCACGTACGTGTCGATGCGGCCGTCGGAGTCGCAGGTCAGGTCGGCGATCACGCCGCGCCGCGCCGGCACCTCGTCCAGGCGCTCGATCGGCACGATCGGGAACACCTGCTGGATCGCCCACACGTCGGGCATCGACTCGAACACGCTGAAGTTGACGAAGTACTTGTCGACGAGGCGCTGGTTGAGCTCGTCCAGCACCGGCTGGTGGCTCTTCTCGCCCGCGCTGAGGCGGCCGCGCACGCCATGGGCGATGGCGTAGAACAGGTCGTCGATGCGCGCACGGTGCACCAGGTCGATCTGCCCCAGCGCGTACGCCGACAGTCCCTCGTTGTGGTGGTGCACGGCCTCGTGGAACAGCTCCACCGCCGGGCGCTGGCCCAGCTCGTCGTGGATCTCGCGCAGGTGGCGCACGACGGCCGGCTCGTCGTCATGGATGTCGGGCACGCGGCCCTCGGGCGCACGCTCGACTTCCGAGACGTTGGCCACCAGCACGGCGTGGTGCGCGGTCATCGCGCGGCCGCATTCGGTGACGATGCGCGGCGGCGGCAGGCCGTGCTCCTCGCAGGCCTCGGCCAGCGGCTGCACGATGTTGGCGGCGTACTGGCCCAGGCCGTAGTTGATCGAGTAGTAGCTGCGCGAGCGCGTGCCTTCGTAGTCGATGCCCAGGCCGCCGCCGACGTCCATGTAGCGCACCTTCGCGCCCAGCTTCGACAGCTCGACGAAATAGCGCGTGGCCTCGCGCATGCCGCTGGCGATGTCGCGCACGTTGGAGATCTGGCTGCCCATGTGGAAATGCAGCAGCTGCAGGCAGTCGGCCATGCCGGCGTCGCGCAGGCGCTTCCACAGGTCCAGCACCTGGCGCGGGCTGAGGCCGAACTTGGCCTTGTCGCCGCCGCTGTTCTGCCACTTGCCCGCGCCCAGCGAGGCCAGCCGCATGCGCACGCCGAGGCCGGGCTTCACGTCCAGCGCGGCCGCTTCTTCCATGACCAGCGACAGCTCGGACGGCTTCTCGACGACGATGAAGGTCTCCAGCCCGAGCTTGCGGCCGATCAGCGCCAGGCGGATGTACTCACGATCCTTGTAGCCGTTGCAGACGATCAGGCCGCCGGGCTGGCTCAGCGCCAGCACCGCCATCAGCTCGGGCTTGCTGCCGGCCTCCAGGCCGAAGGCGGCCTGCGGATGCGCGGGGTCGGCCGCGCCGCGCTCGGCCAGGGTGCCGGCCACGCCGCGGTGCTGGTTGACCTTGATCGGGTACACCGCGGTGTAGCCGCCGGCGTAGCTCCAGTCGGCCATGGCCTGGCCGAAGGCGCGCTGCAGCTTGCCCAGGCGGTCGCCGAGGATGTCCGGGAAACGCACCAGCAGGGGCAGGCGGGCGCCGTCCGCGCGCGCGGCATCGACCACGTCGGGCAGCGCGACGGTCGGGCCGGCCTCGCCACGCGGGCGCACGACCACCCGGCCGGCGCCGTCGACGTCGAAATACCCCTCGCTCCAGTGCGGGACGGAGTAGGTGGCGCGGGCCTGATCGATCGACCAGTCGGACATCGGCGGGGACCGGGGGTGTCGGGGGGAGGCGCATTCTACAGGCACCCCCGCGGCCGGCCCGTGTCGCCGCTCCAGGGCCGCCGGTGCGCCGTGACCCGATGACCATGCGCGCTTCGCTACAATCCGCGCCCTTTCGTTTCCCACGCCGCGGGCCGCGCCCGCCGCGCCCACCACAGGACCGCCCCATGACCGAGCCCACCTGGCACTACGAGAACTTCGACACCACCGGTTCGGCCATCGGCTACCGCGTGACGCGCAAGCTCGACGAGGTGCAGTCGGACTTCCAGAAGATCGAGATCTTCGAGACCACCGACTGGGGCAACCTCATGCTGATCGACGGCGCGGTGATGCTCACCACGCGCGACAACTTCCTCTACCACGAGATGATGTCGCACCCGGCGCTGTTCA
>CAMPJI010000130.1 GCA_946886865.1 uncultured Lysobacterales bacterium
GTGTGCGAGCGGGTCGGGAACACCTTGGTGATGCAGGCGGTCTTGAGGCCCTTCTGGGCCAGGCCGAAGGTGGCGCGCAGGCCGGCGCCACCGGCACCCACGACGATCATGTCGAAGGTGTGTTCGTGGATCTTGTAAGCGGCACCCATGGATCAGGCTCCCAGCGCGATGCGGATGACGGCGAGCACGCTGGCGATGGCCGCGAGGACGCACACGAAAATGACGGTCAGCTGCGCGGTCGCGGCCAGCCACGGGGTATGGACGTAGTCCTCGATGATCACCTGCATGCCGAGCTTGGCGTGCCAGAAGGCGGCAACGAGGAAGGCGATCAGCAGCAGCGCGTTGGCCGGGTGCGCGACGGCTTCGCGCACCGCGCCGTAGCCCGAACCAGCCAGCCACGCCACGAACCCGACGACGTACAGCGACAGGAACACCAGCGCGATGGCGGTGATGCGCTGCAGGATCCAATGGTGCGTGCCGTCCTTGGCCGAACCCAGGCCGCGGGCGGTCTTGAGGGGATGGCGCAGGCTCATGCGTCACCCCGCAGGAACATGGCGGCCAGCCAGATGATCGCCGTCAGCACGAGGCTGCCGATCACCGAGATCCAGCTGCTGGTGACGAACGACTCGATCCGGTAACCCAGCCCCGCGTCCTGCACGAGGTGGCGGATGCCGTTGATCAGATGGAACGCCATCGCCCAGCTCCAGCCGAACAGGATCAGGAAACCCAGCGGCGAGCCGGCGAAGCCGGTGAAGTCCCCCCAAGCCTCGGGGCCCGAAGCCAGCGCCAGCAGCGCCCAGACGATGAGCAGGCTGCCGACGGTGAGGATCACGCCGGTCGCCCGGTGCAGGATCGAGGTCACCATCTGGATCTGCCAGCGGTACACCTGCAGGTGGGGCGACAAGGGACGTGGGCGACTGGCCATGGGCGGCGGCGGTCTCGGCTGGGCGGCAGGGCCGCGTGGCGGAAGGAACGTCGGTTGAAGCGCTGGAGAAGATCAGGGCATCGCGTCAGAAGTCGATGCAGCGCCCGTTCTTCTCCCAGTCGCCATACCGCACGGGATCGGGCCCCTCGCGCCCGCCCCACTCCCTGGGCGGTGTCGCGTCGCGGTCTTCCAGATGCCCGGCATCCTCGCCCGCGGACGCCGGGACAGGCGTCTCGTCAGGGTCGGCTGGGCCGGTCGAAGTGGAGGATTCGCCTATCATCGGGGCGTTGAAGCTTAATTCCCGCCCCCATGCCTGACAACCCGCAACGCCCGTCGCCAAGCGACTTCCGGCTCGATGGCCACGCCCTACTGGCGCTTTCCGGACCCGATGCGATCGCCTTCGCGCAGGCCCAGTTCATGAATGACGTCGCGGCGCTGGACGTGATGCAGTGGCACTGGAACGGCTGGCTGACGCCGAAAGGGCGCGTCATCGCCCTGTTCGCGCTGCTGCGTCGCGACGAGCAGACGCTGTGGCTGGTGTTGCCGGACGCGGATCCCGAAACGGTCCGTTCCGCGCTCTCCCGGTTCGTGTTCCGCAGCAAGGTGCGGGTCGAAGTGGTGGATGGCGTGATGGCGCGCGGACGTTTCGAGGCCCCATCCGCGGCCGAGGGCGCACGTGCCGCGTTGCTGGATGGCGGCGTCATCGAAATGGACATGCATGGCGCGGGGGGCGAGCGAACGCTCCGCCTGGGGCCTGCGGATGCGGCACCGGATTCGGGCGCGGCGATGGCCTGGCGGGCGGCCGACCTGCGACACGGCCTGCCGCGCCTGCCTGCCTCCCAGGTCGAACAGTGGACGCCCCAGCAACTGTCGCTGGACCGGCTGGCGGCCTTCAGCGTCAAAAAAGGGTGCTACCCGGGCCAGGAGATCGTCGCGCGCACGCATTTCCTCGGGAAGGTGAAGCGCGGCGTCGCGCTGCTGGAGTCCGATGCATCGATGGACGTGGGCGCCGAGGTACGCGCCGGAGACACGCCCTTGGGAACGGTCGCCTCGAGCTGCTGCCTGCCCTCCAACGGGTGTATCGCGCTGGCCGTCCTGCCGCTGGAGCGGGGCGCGTCAGCCCTGTCCGTCGACGGTCGTCCCGTGCGCGAAGGCGAGCTCCTGGACGGACTGGCACGCCGCCCCACCCCACCCGTGTAGGAGCGGCTTCAGCCGCGATCACGCGACGAATCCGTTGCCGAGGGTGCGGTCCGTGGGATCGAATCGAGGATGGAGCCGCTTCTGCCGTTCACCTGGATGGCGGGTGAAGCGACTTCCGGAGGATCAACCGGCGAGCCGGTCGGCCGCCGCGACGATGTCCTCTTCGCCCGGAATGACGAGGAACGCGGCACCCGCCAGAGGCGTATAGGTGTCGACACCCACCACGCGCTGGAACGGCCGCGCGCCGAAGCCGCCTTCGGCGATGGCGGTGATCACCCCCTCGCCCACGCCGGCGCTGTGGCGACCCTCGTCGACGACCAGGATCCGCTTGGCCGACTTCGCCTGCTCGACGATGTACCCGGCATTGAGCGGCACCAGCCACCGCAGGTCCACCACCCTCGCCTTCCAGCCGTGCCTGGCCTCGATGTCGCGGGCGGCACGCAGGCTCATCGGCACGCCATTGCCGTAGGTAAAGATCACCAGGTCATCGCCGTCTCCACCCCCCTCGGGCAGGTACACACGGCCCTCGCCCAGCGTCATCGCCTCTTCGGGCGCCGGGTAGGTGGTCAGCCAGCGTCCGTCGCCCGGCTCGTACAGGTCCTTGGTCATGTACAGCGCGATCGGCTCGAGGAACACACTGACCCGGCCGTCGACCTTCGCCAGTGCGGTCAGCGTCCGCAGCATGGTGGCCGCGTCGTCGCCACGCGACGGGCACCCCACCACCAGGCCGGGGATGTCGCGCAGCGCGGTAATCGAGTTGTCGTTGTGGAAATGGCCGCCGAAGCCGCGCTGGTAGCCCAGCCCGGCCATGCGCACCACCATCGGGTTGGCGTACTGGTTGTTGCTGAAGAACTGCAGGCTCGCCGCTTCGCCGCGGATCTGGTCGCAGGCGTTGTGGAAGTACGCCAGGTACTGGATCTCCGGGATCGGCAGCAGGCCGAGGTTGGCGAAGCCCTGGGCCATGCCAAGGATCATCGTCTCGTCCAGCAGCGTGTTGAACACGCGCCGGCGGCCGAAGGCCTTCTGCAGGCCCTTGGTGACCGTGTAGACGCCGCCCTTCTGGGCCACGTCCTCGCCGAACAGCAGCGTCTCGGGATACTTGGCAAACAGGTCGTGCAGCGCGTTGTTGATCTGGATGGCCAGGTGGCGCGGTGGCTGGCGCTCCGGCAGTTTCGACTCGCCGCCGAAGGCCTCGATCCGCCGGCCCTCGTAGTCCACCCGCGTGGCCTCCGCGCGCACCGCCTGCGGGGTGTACGGCGCCAGCGGCGCGATGACGTGCTCCAGCGTCTCGATCTTCGGCCGCCTGTCGGCCTCACCCGCGGCGGCAAAGCACCGCTCGCGCGTGGACTCGTACAGCGCCAGCACTTCGTCGGCCGACATCAGGCCCGACGCCATCGCGATGGCGGCCGAACGCAGCAGCGGATCGGTCGCCTCCACCGCGCACAGCTCCTCAATGGACCGCCACTCGATCTCGAAGTCGGTGCCGGCGTGGCCCATGATCCGCGTCGTGCGCAGGTGCAGGAAGGTCGGCCGGCGCGTGCGGCGGCAGTGCTCGACCGCCTTCTGCACATCGCCGTACCCGCCAGCCAGGTCCAGCCCGTCGGCGTAAAAATAGTCCAGGTCCGCACGGTTGGCGAAATTACGGGCGATCCAGCCGCTGGGCGTTTTGACCGAGATGCCGATGCCGTTGTCCTCACAGACGAACAGCACCGGTGCGGGCAGCTTCTGGTAGGCCGACCATGCCGCGGCATTGAAGGCCGTCTGCGCGGTGGCGTGGTTGCTCGACGCGTCGCCGAATGAGCAGATGGCGATGCTGTCGCCCGGGATCGGCAACGGGTGGCCGAGGCGGCGCGCGGTCTCGATCGCCATCGCGGTGCCGAGCGCCTTGGGCAGGTGGGACGCAATGGTCGAGGTCTGCGGCAGCACCCACAACGGCTTGCTGCCCCAAACCTTGTGGCGGCCGCCGCTGGCGGGGTCCTCGGCGCTGGCCGCGAAGCTGAGCGCCGAATCCATGATCGGATCCATCCCCGGCAGCTTGCGGAAACGTTCGGCCATGAAGCCGCCGCTGCGGTAGTGCAGGAACGCGGGGTCGGTGTGGCGCGTGAGGCGCGCGACCATCGCGTTGCCCTCGTGGCCGCTGGATCCGATCGTGTAGAAGACCTTGTTCTGCACGCGCAGCACGCGCGCCATCAGGTCCAGGTGGCGGCTGATCAGCTGCGACTCGAACAGTTCGCGGAAACCCGCTGCGTCCAGCGCGCTGCCCTCCAGCACCGCCTCGTCCGGCGCGGGCGCTGCATCCCGCCGTCCGTCCCAGCTGCGAACGAACTCGGTGAAGTTGACGTCGCAGATCTCGGCACGGTTGAGGCCGCGCATGCGGGCCGGGATCGGAGTCGGAATCGAAGCGGTCATGCAGGTCTCCGCCCCGTGGCCGGCCACGGGGTCGACGGAAGTGTGGGGTCAGGAAGCAGCGGCGGATGGACGGCGGGCATGCCACTGGGCGCGCGTCTGGCCCCAGAGATCGGCCTCCACCGTGTCCAGGGGCGCAGGCAAGCGCACCGGCCCGCGATTGATCGAGCCCAGGCGGCGTGCCACCGACTGCGACCCGGTGTTGGTCCTGGCGATGGTGTGTACGACCTCGTCCCAGCCCAGCACGTCGAATGCGAAGTCCATCGCGGCCGCGCAGGCCTCGGTGGCGTAGCCCTTGCCCCAGGCGTCGGGATGCAGCGAATAGCCGACCTCGGTGCCGGGCCAGCCGTCGGGTTGCCACGGCCCCGCCTGCCCGACCCACCGGCCGGTGTCCTTTTCAATGACCGAGAACATGGCGAAGCCCTGCAGCATCCACGCGCCAGGCATCTGCAGGAACCGCCGCCACGCGTCTCCGCGAACCAGCGGGCCGCCGATGGAGCGCAGCTCGTCGCGGGCGAACATGTCGGCATAGCGCTCGAAGTCCTCGATGCGCGGCACCCGCAGCACGAGGCGCTCGGTCTCCAGGCGGATGGCCGCCAGCCCGTCAGGCACGCGCCCCTCCAGCGGCACGGTGCCCACCCGACCCTCGCCGGTGTCCACGGTCAGAACGCGTTGATGCCGGTCAGCTCGCGGCCGACCACCAGCTGGTGCACGGTCTCGGTGCCCTCGTAGGTGATCACCGACTCCAGGTTGAGCGC
>CAMPJI010000131.1 GCA_946886865.1 uncultured Lysobacterales bacterium
TACATGCCCAAGTGGTCGGGCACGATCTACGAGCTGCTGTCGGCGCCGGTGTCGTACGTGGAAGTGGTGCTGGGGTACGTCGGCGCGGCGGCGACCAAGTCGCTGGTGCTGGGGCTGCTGATCCTGGCCACGGCACGGCTGTTCGTGCCGTACGAGATCGAACACCCGGTCTGGATGCTGTGCTTCCTGGTGCTGACCGCGCTGAGCTTCAGCCTGTTCGGTTTCATCATCGGGCTGTGGGCCGACGACTTCCAGAAGCTGCAGATCATCCCGCTGATGGTGGTCACCCCGCTCACGTTCCTGGGCGGGGCGTTCTACTCCATCCACATGCTGCCGCCGTTCTGGCAGCAGGTGACGCTGTTCAACCCGGTGGTCTACCTGATCAGCGGGATGCGCTGGAGCTTCTACGGCGTGTCGGACGTCAACGTCGGGCTGAGCGCGGCGATGATCCTCGCCTTCCTGCTCGCGTGCCTGGCGGTGGTGTGGTGGATCTTCCGGACGGGGTGGAAGCTCAAGGCCTGACGCAGCGCGCCAGGCCCCGACGCATCACGCGTCGTCGTTGCCCGCGGCGGTGTCGAGGAACCACGCCTCGACGGTGCCGTTGGCCTTCATCGTCATCGGCTGGCCGCGGCGGTCCAGCGACTTGCCGACCGGCAGGCGCACCCAGCCCTCGCTGATGCAGTACTCCTCGACGTTGTGGCGCTCGACCCCGTTGAAGCGGATACCGATGCCACGCTCGAGCACGGCCTCGACGTAGTGCGGGCTGCGCGGGTCGGTGGAGAGGCGGTCGGGCGGGGTGTCGTGGGTCGTGTCGGACATCGCGTCGGCTGTTCACGTGCGCGCCGGCCTGGCGCGGGGCGCGCAGGATACGCCGGCCCGCGGTCCGGGTCGAACGCGCGTCAGCCGTGCGGGACGAGCGCCTCGGCCACGTCGCCCGGCAGCGCGTCGCGCCATGCAGCGTAGACCTGGTCGGCGGCCTCCAGCCAGTCCAGCCCGGTGCCGGCCTGCGTCGCCTGCCACTGCGCGCCCAGTTCCGGCTCGATCGCGTTCCACGCGCGGAAGCCGAAACGGGTGCGCGCCTGGATGCCGAACTGGGTGGCCCGGAGGGTCTGGGCAGCGGTCAGGGGCAGCGGGCGCAGGCGCGGGTGGATGGCAGCCGACATGGGCGCGGTTCCGGGGGTGGGGGAGGCGCCATGCTGTCGATGCGGGTGTAAAGGTTCGGTTTACGCGGCCCGCACGGGATGAACGCGTTCACGGGACGCTGGGGTGCGCCGGGCCGTTCAGGGTTGCTCGCCCCGCCCCTGTGCCTTCGCGGTGGCGATCACAGCCCGCACCTGCGCGCGGTCCACGTGCCGCGAGATCGCCACCGCACCCAGCGCGATCGCCTGTTCGCGCATCGGCGCGGGCACGTCGTAGTGCGCGCCGCTGGTCTTGTTCTGGAAGGCGCGGCGCGGCAGGCCCAGGCGCGCGGCGAACGCGTGCAGCTCCTCCAGCGTGTCGGCCATCAGGTGCGCCCAGCGCTGGCCGCGCCACAGCGTCACCGCATCGTCGACGTAGACGGCCATCGCTCAGCGCGCGAACAGTTGCGACGGGTCGGCGAACGCCTTGAATTCCAGTGCGTTGCCCGACGGGTCGTGGAAGAACATCGTCGACTGCTCGCCCGGCTGGCCGGCGAAGCGCACGTGCGGCTCGATGACGAACGCCGTGCCTGCCTGGCGCAGCCGCGCCGCCAGGGCGCTCCAGTCGTCCAGCCCGAGCACCACGCCGAAATGCGGCACGGGAACGTCGTGGCCGTCCACCGCGTTGCGGGCCTGCGGCGCGAATGCGCGCGCGGTGCCGCTGACATGGCAGACCAGCTGGTGGCCGTAGAGGTCGAAATCCACCCAGTGCGTGTCGCTGCGGCCTTCCGCGCAGCCCAGCAGCCCGCCGTAGAACGCACGGGCGGCGGCGAGATCGTGCACCGGGATGGCGAGGTGGAACGGGGGCAGCGGGCGCGCCATGGCGGCCTCATCGGGGGCGGGACGGCCCATCCTCGCACCCCGGCGGTGGAGGGCGCGCCGGCATAATGGCCCGCCCTGACACCGGAGCCGGCCTTGCCGACCCCCGACCCCCGCACCGCCGAAGCCCGCCGCCTGGACGCCGACGATGCCTCCCTGGGCGACCAGCTGGGCGCGATCATCGCCCACCTGCCGCCCGACACCATCAGCCTGGGCGAGCTGCTGGACGTGTTCGGCGACGAGGGCCTGCTGCTGCTCACGGTCCTGCTGACGCTGGTCTTCCTGATTCCCGTGTCGATCCCCGGGGTGAGCACCGTGTTCGGCGCGGCGATCCTGCTGGTCGGCATCAGCCGCCTGTTCGGACGCGAGCTGTGGCTGCCGGCACGCCTGCGCACCCGTCGCCTGCCGGCCGACCGGCTGCGGCCCGGGCTGGAGCGTGGGATGGAGTGGGTGCGGCGGATGGAGCGCATCAGCCGGCCGCATCGTCTGCCGGCGCTGGCGGGCGGTCGCGGCATCGACACGGTGAACAACCTGGCGTTCATCCTTGCCGCCCTGCTGCTGATGGCGCCGTTCGGGTTCGTGCCCTTCAGCAACACCTTTCCGGCCGTGGCCCTGCTGCTGTACGCGGTGGGCCTGATCCAGCGCGACGGCGGTGCGATCCTGCTCGGGCACCTCGCCAACATCGCGACCATCGTCTATTTCGGCGTGCTGATCGGTGGCGGTGGCTTGGCCGCGCACCAGCTGCTGCAGCGCATCACCGGCTGAGTGGCCTGCGCGGCGGGCCGTCCGCGTTCTCTTCCGCTGCACGGGGCGCACCAGTCCGGCGCGGCCCTACTCCGGGAGAGACACTCGATGAACCGTTCAACCGCACCCCGCGTCCGTCGCATGGCTGTGCTGGCGCTGGTCGCCGTGGCCGTGGCGGCCGCCGGCGCCACCCTCGCACAGGACGCCGCGGCGCCGGCCCCGCCCGCCGCCGTCGACACCGACGGGGATGGCGTGCTGTCGCCGGCCGAACACGCGGCCGCCGCCCGCGGCGCGTTCCAGCGCATGGACGCCGACGGCGATGGCCGGATCACCGAAGCCGAAATGGGCGCGATGCCCGGCGCCGACGCGGCGGGCATGCCGTCGGCAGCCGACCGCATGAAAGCCGTGGACACCGATGGCGATGGCGTGCTGGCCGCGCAGGAGCACGCGGCCGCCACCGATGCCGCCTACAAACGCCTGGATGCCGACGGCGACCAGCGGCTGACACTGGATGAAGTGCGTGCCGGTGCCGCCGCCGCGCAGGCGGCCCGCCCGCCCCAGCCGGTACCGAACCCGCGCTGATCCCGCGCCGGTGCCGGCCGCCTCGGGCGTCCGGCACCGGCGTTGACCTCGTGTGCTCCGGGCCGCCCCCGCCCTTCAGGTTTGCCGCGCCCGGCCGATCCAGTGGCTGAAACGCGGCCGTCCCACCGGCCGACCCGTCCATTGGCCGAGACTGGAGACATCGTGCGCCCGGTGCAGGAGGAGGAACTCGTCGTCGGGCGTCCGCTGGCGTGGCCGCTGTTCGACCCGGCCGGCAAGCTGCTGGCCGACGCCGGCGCGATGGTGCTGTGCGAGGCGCAGCGGCTGACGCTGTTGCAGCGCGGCCACGTCGACCCCGCGCTGTGCGTGGTCGAGGACATCGCCGCACCGGCCGGTACGGCGGTCGAACCCGAACCGCCCCCGCCGCCCCTGCCGCCGGTGTTCGGCGAGGTGCGTGCGCTCAAGCGCCGCCTGGCCGCCGTGCACATGCAGCTGCTCGCCGCCGGCACGCCCGACGGGGGGCTGGCCGTGCTGGAGCTGGCGGCGGAACTGCAGATGCTGGTCGCGCGCGATGCCGACGCTGCGCTGGCCGCCGTGCAACTGGACTTGGACGACGCCGGCCACATCTCCCGCCAAGTGCACGCCGCGATCCTGTGCCAGATGGCGCTGCGGGCCCGCGACCGTGACCCGGCCGAGATCGACTCGCTGATGGCGGCCGCGCTGACCTACGACCTCGCCCTGGGCCCGGTCGCGGAAGTGCTCAACCGCCAGCAGGGCCAACTCAGCGCACAGCAGCGCCGGCAGGTGTCCGCGCACCCGGACGACGCCGTGCTGCTGCTCAAGGCCGCCGGCGTTGAAGACCCCCTGTGGCTGGACGCCGTGCTGCACCACCACGAGCGGCTGGACGGCAGCGGCTACCCGCACGGCCTGATGGGACGGGACATCGGGGAGGGTGCACGGCTGCTGGCGGTGGTCGACATCTTCTCGGCGATGGTGCGGCCGCGGGCCTACCGCGAGGCGGTCATCGCGCGCAACGCGCTGCGCAACCTGTTCCTGGAGCGCGGCACCGCCGTCGACACGGAGCTGCCGGGCCTGCTGGTCAAGGAGATCGGCGTCTTCCCGCCCGGCACCGTGGTGAGGCTGGCCAGCGGCGAGGTCGGCGTGGTGACCCACCGCGGCGGCAACGCCGCCTGTCCGCGGGTGGCGCGGCTGGTGAACGCCAATGGCACGTTCGCGGCCGTGGCCCGCTCGCGCGACACCCGCGAGGCCGAGCACGCCATCGTCGAGGCCGTGCCCCAGGCCCGCTACCAGGCCTTTCTGAGCCACTGCGCGCGGTTCTGGGCGGAAAGCCCGGCGGTCCGGCCGGCCGCGGCTGCCGCCCCCGCCGTGGCGCCCATGGAGGCCCCGCCGGCCACCCCCGTGGAGGCGCCTGTGGAGACGCCCGAGGACGCCGCGGTGCCGTCCGGCTGAACACGGCCGTGCACGCGGCGATTGCATTGCGGACCGGGGCGGGCTAACGTGCGCCCGCTGTGTTCGTCAAGGGTCACCCGAAACGTGGCCCGATGCCGTAGATCCCTGATCCGCTACATCGTTGCACTCGCTTCCTCCTTGCAACCAGCGAAACGCCGCGCACGCGGCATCCAAAACATCCGTTACAAGGAGCAAGAAAATGTCGAACCGTGAAACCGGTACCGTCAAGTGGTTCAACGA
>CAMPJI010000132.1 GCA_946886865.1 uncultured Lysobacterales bacterium
GCCGCGAGGGCATGGAGCTGAGCCTGTTCTCGCGCGACACCATCGCGCTGGCCACGGCGGTGGCGCTGTCGCACGACATGTTCGACGGCGCGCTGCTGCTGGGTGTGTGCGACAAGATCGTGCCCGGTCTGTTGATCGGCGCGCTCAGCTTCGGCCACCTGCCGGTGGTGTTCGTACCGGCCGGGCCGATGACGTCGGGTCTGCCCAACCGCGAGAAGGCCGCCGTGCGCCAGCGCTACGCCGCCGGCCAGGCCAGCCGCGAGGAACTCCTGGAGGCCGAGTCCGCCAGCTACCACGGCCCCGGCACCTGCACCTTCTACGGCACCGCCAACTCCAATCAGATGCTGCTGGAGGTGATGGGCCTGCACGTGCCCGGCACCGCCTTCGTCAACCCCGGCACGCCGCTGCGCGATGCGCTCACGGTCGCCGCCACCGAGCAGGCGCTGCGCGCCACTGCGCTGGCCGAACGCAACGCCGGCGATGGCGCGCCACCCACGTACCGCCCGCTGGCGCGCACCGTCGACGAAAAGGCGATCGTCAACGCGATGGTCGGGCTGGCGGCCACCGGCGGCTCGACCAACCACGCCATCCACCTGGTGGCGGTCGCGCGCGCGGCCGGGCTGCTGGTCGACTGGGACGACCTGGACGCGCTGTCGCGGGTGACGCCGCTGCTGGCGCGCATCTACCCCAACGGCAGCGCCGACGTGAACCACTTCCACGCCGCCGGCGGCATGGGCCGCGTCATCGCCGAACTGCTCGACGCCGGCCTGCTGCACGAGGACATTGCCTGCGTGCACGGTGGCAGCCTGCGCGACCAGGCGATGGAGCCCTACCTGGACGACCTGACCCTGCGCTGGCGTGACCCGCCGCCGGCGTCGCTCGACGATGATGTGCTGCGCGGGGTGGCCGATCATTTCGATGCGGAAGGCGGCCTGCGGCGGCTGGACGGCAACCTCGGCCGCGCGGTGGTGAAGGTGTCGGCGGTGACGCCCGAACACCGCATCATCGAAGCGCCCGCGCGCGTGTTCGAATCGCAGGACGCGGTGCTCGCCGCGTTCCAGGCCGGGTCGCTGCAGGGCGATTTTGTCGCCGTCGTCAGCGGCCAAGGACCTCGCGCCAACGGCATGCCCGAGCTGCACAAGCTGACCCCGGTGCTGGGCGTGCTGCAGGACCGCGGGCAGCATGTCGCGCTGCTCACCGACGGGCGCATGTCCGGTGCCTCGGGCAAGGTGCTGGCGGCCATCCACCTGTCACCGGAGGCCGCCGATGCCGGCCCGATCGCGCGGCTGCGCGACGGCGACCGCATCCGCATCGATGCCGAGCAGGGGCGCCTCGAAGCCCTGGTCGATGCTGCCGAGTGGGCCACACGCGACGCCGTGCCCCCCGATGCCGCCGCTTCGCACAGCGGTGTCGGCCGCGAACTGTTCGGCCTGATGCGCGCCGCCACCGGCACCGCCGAGCAGGGTGGCTGCAGCCTGTTCCCGCCGCTCCCGGACGCGACGCTGGCCGACATGGCTGCCGCACGGGAGCTGGCCGGTGGCTGAGCGCATCGACGACGACCTCGACCGGCTGGCGCTGATCGCCGACATCGGCGGCACCAATGCCCGGTTCGCGCTGACCGATGCCGCGCCGGTGCCGCGCATCCTGCATTCGCGCACGCTCAACAACGCCGACTACGCCAGCCTGCAGCACGCCGCCGAGGCCTACCTGGCCGGCGTCGGCGCACGTCCGCGCCGCGCCGCGCTGGCGCTGGCCTGCCCGGTGCATACCGACGAGATCCGCCTCACCAACCGCGCGTGGTCCTTCAACCGCAGCGAACTGCGCGATGCGCTGGGCCTGGACGAACTCAACCTGCTCAACGATTTCGGCGCGGTCGCCTGGTCGGTGCCGGCCCTGGCCGAGGGCGAGCGTGTCCACCTGTACGGCCCGCTGCGCCACGCCCTCGAAGGGCCGGTCAGCGTGCTCGGGCCGGGCACCGGTTTCGGCGTCGCGCTGCTAATCGGCGATGCGGCGCGTGGCTGGCAGGCGGTGGAAACCGAAGGCGGCCACGTCAGCTTCGCGCCGATCGGCGACGAGGAGCACGCCTTGGCGCGCTGGATGAACGCGCGCCACGGCCGCACCTCGTGGGAGCGGCTGCTGTCGGGCAGCGGGCTGTCGTCGATCGACGCGGTGCTGCGCGGGATCGAGAGTGGCGTCGATGTCGGCACGCCGCACCTGGCGCTGGCCCCGCGCGAGCCGGCCGCGGTGGTCGCCGCCGCGCTCGACGGCCACGACGCGGTCGCGCGCCGCTCGCTCGCGCGGTTCTGTTCGATACTCGGCAGCGTCGCCGGCGACGCCGCGCTGATCCACGGCGCGCGCACGGTGATGATCGCCGGCGGCATCATCCCGCGCTTCATCCCGTTCCTGCGCAGCAGCGCGTTCCGCGAGCGCTTCCTGTCGAAGGGCCGGTTCGCGGCGTACCTGGAATCGGTGTCGGTGCAGGTCGTCACCCACCCGCACCCCGGACTGCTCGGCGCCGCCGTTGCGCTGCGCCGGCCCGACGCAACGGAGACCGTGTGATGTGGCAACCCGATGACCATGCGCGACGCGTCGATGCGGTGTTCGCCCGCGCGCCGGTGCTGCCGGTGCTGGCGATCGAACGGATCGAGGATGCGGTGCCGCTGGCGCGCACGCTGGCGGAGGCCGGGCTGCCGGTGCTGGAGGTGACGCTGCGCACCGACTGCGCGCTGGAGGCCATCGCCCGGATCGCGCGTGAACTGCCCGACGCGGTGGTCGGCGCCGGCACCGTACTCACGCCCGAGGACCTGATCGCGGTGGGCGAGATGGGCGCGGCGTTCGCGATCTCGCCCGGCGCCACCGAGCCGCTGTACGCCGTGGCGCGCGAGGCGGGCCTGCCGTGGATCCCGGCGGTGGCCACCGCCAGCGAGGTCATGGTGGGGCTGGACCACGGCCACCGCCGCTTCAAGTTCTTCCCCGCCGAGGCCGCGGGCGGCGTCGCCGCGCTCAAGGGCTTCGCCGGCCCGTTCCCGCAGGTGCGCTTCTGCGCCACCGGCGGCATCGATGCCGAGCGCGCACCGCGCTACCTCGCACTGTCGAACGTCGCCACCGTCGGCGGCTCGTGGATGGTGCCCGCCGATGCGCTGGCCGCCCGCGACTGGCCCCGCATCGGAGCCCTCGCGCGCGAGGCAGCCGCGCTCGGCGCCCGCTGATCACGCCGCATCTGCAGGAGCGTCTTCAGGCGCGACCGCGAGCCGTCGCATGCGACGAATCTTGCGGCTCTCTTGTAGGAGCGACGTAAGTCGCGACCACGCCAGCCGGTGTGCCATTGCAGTCGCGACTTACGTCGCTCCTACAGGTGGGTGAGGTGATGCCCGGGAAAGCCCTCGCGGCTGAAGCCGCTCCTACGAGGGCTTCCCGGTGAGGGACGGGATGCCAATCCACTGCAGGCGTTCTGTAGGAGCGCCTTCAGGCGTGATCGTGGGCACCACGTCGCCGCGCAGCCTTGGGTGTTTGTAGGAGCGACGTGAGTCGCGACCGCGCAACCCCAGTGGCCACGTGAGCCATGCCGCGCGCCGCCCATCACGGTCGCGACTCACGTCGCTCCTACAGGTGTCGGTGGACGAGGAAGGCCCTCGCGGCTGAAGCCGCTCCTACAGAACCCGCCGTGGGCGCGGATCAGGCGTTCGCACCCACCGCCAACCGCCCGCTGCTGCGGTCGAATAACCGGCTCATCCCCCACGTCAGCGCGATGGTCGCGACCAGCGTGATGAACATCAGGTGGATGTAGTGCAGCGGCGACCAGACGAAGGTGAACACCGCATACAGCACCGCGCCGAACACCAGGCCGGTGCGTGCGGCGCGCGGGTCGATGCGGGTGAACGCCACGGCGACGATGAAGGCGGCCAGCACCGGCATCGAGTACAGCCCGTTGAGCTGCTGCAGCGTGGCGATGATGCTCTGCGAGTGCTGGTACAGCGGCACCATCGCCAGCGACACCAGCGCGAACACCACCGCCACCCACTGTCCGATGCGCCGGGCATCGCCATCGGGGTTGAACTTCGCCAGGTGGATGTCGACGGTGTACAGCGCCGCGGCGGAGTTCAGGCACGAGTTGAAGCTCGACAGCACCGCGCCGGTGATGACGGCGGCGAACGCGCCCGACAGCCACGCCGGCAACACGTCGCCGACCAGCTGGCCGTAGGCGACGTCGCCGACATCGCCGTACAGCTTGAATGCGATCACGCCGGGGAAGATCACCACCAGCGGCGTGAGCAGCTTGAACGCCGCCGCCGCGTAGATGCCCTTCTGCGCCTCGCGCACGGAGCCGGCGGCCAGCGCGCGCTGGGCGATCACCATGTTGGTGCCCCAGTAGAAGACGTGGATGAACAGCATGCCGGTCAGCAGCGTGGTCCACGGGATGTCGGACTCCGGGCCGCCGATCAGCGTCCAGCGCTCGGCCGGGATGCCCGACAGGTCCCAGTTGATGGCGGCCAGCGCGAACAGCGTCACCGCGATGCCCATCACCAGCAGGCCCAGGCCGTTGAAGGCGTCGGAGATGGCGATCGCACGCAGCCCGCCGAACGCGGCGTAGGCCAGGCCCGCGGCCGCGAACAGCGCGGCGATCACGATGACCGGCCAGTCGATGCCGAACATCGATTTCATGAACACCGAGCCGGTGTACAGCACCACCGGCAGCAGGATGAACATGTAGCCGAGCATGAAAAGCACCGACACCGCGCGCCGCAGCCCGGGGTCGCCCAGGCGGTGTTCGAGCAGCTCGGTGGTCGTGGTGCAGCGGTAGCGGTAGTACATCGGCACCAGCACGTGCGCCAGCACCAGCAGGCCGGCGGCGGCGCCGAACTCCCACCACGCCACCAGCATCATCTGCGCGCCGTTCATGCCGACGATCTGCTCGGCGCTGA
>CAMPJI010000133.1 GCA_946886865.1 uncultured Lysobacterales bacterium
ATGATCCCGCCCTCGCCTTCGTTGTCGGCGCGCATGATGATGGTCACGTACTTCACGGTGACCACCAGCATCAGCGACCAGAACACCAGCGACAGCACGCCCAGCACGGTGTCGTGGTCGGCAACCAGGCCGTAATGCGGCGAGAACGCTTCCTTGATCGTGTAGAGCGGACTGGTGCCGATGTCGCCGAACACGACGCCGATCGCGCCCACGACCAGACCGGCAAGGCCGACGTTGCCGTGGGTGTGGCTGCCGGCCTGTTCGTGCCGGGGCGTGTTGGTGGCGGTGGCCATGGCCGTCCTGTCTGCTTGAGCGTGGATCAGCGCAGCGCCGATTTGAGCGCCTTGCGGATGATGGTGGCGGCATCGTCGCCCGCCTCGGTCGCGTCACGGGCCATGCGTGCGGCCTCGGCGGGCTTGTAGCCCAGCTGCTGCAGCGCGATCACGGCTTCGGACTGGGCGTCGCCCGGCAGCCCCTGCCCACCCGCCACGGCACCGGCGCCGGCGAAGTCGGCAGCGCGGTCGCGCAGCTCCACGACCATGCGCTCGGCGGTTTTCTTGCCGATGCCGGGGATGCGGGTCAGCGCGGTGACGTCGCCGGCCTGCACCAGCCGCGCGAACTCGTCCACCGGCATGCCCGACAGCACGGCCAGCGCGATCTTCGCGCCGATACCGGTGACCTTCTGCACGTCGCGGAACAGTCGTCGCTCGGCCTCGCGCAGGAAGCCGTACAGCGAGACGCTGTCCTCCTTCTGCGCGTAGTGCGTGAACAGCGCCACCTCGCGGCCGAGCTCGGGCAGGTCGTAGAAGGTGCTCATCGGCGCCTCCAGCTCGTAGCCCACGCCGTTGACGTCCACCACCAGCCACGGCGGTTGCTTGTGCACGACGATGCCCTTGAGGCGTCCGATCATGGTGTGGCTCCTGTTACCCGTTCCGTCATTCCCGCGAAGGCGGGACTCCATGGACGTTGAATACGTAAGAACACAGTCCCTGGATTCCCGCCTTCGCGGGAATGACGATCAAAAGCGTGTGAGAAATGCCGCATCACCGCCGCCTCAGCATCGCCACGCTCACGCCCGTGCGGTCGGCGGTGGCGCTCATGTGGGCGTGGGTGAGGGCGACAGCCAGCGCGTCGGCGGCATCGGCCTGCAGCTTCACCCCCGGCAGGTTCAGCAGCAATCGCACCATGTGCTGCACCTGGTCCTTCTCGGCGGCGCCGCGGCCGACCAGCGACTGCTTGATCACGCGTGGCGCGTATTCGCTCACCTTCAGCCGCCGCCGCACCACCGTCGCCAGTGCGGCGCCGCGGGCGTGCCCGAGCTTCAGGGCGGAGGTCGCGGACTTGGCCATGAACACCGTTTCGATCGCCACGTGCTGCGGCTGCCATTCGTCCAGCACGCGCTCCAGCCCTTCGCACAGCAGGCCCAGGCGCGCCGGGAAATCGTCGGCGTCTAGCAGCTTCAGCGCTTCGCAATGCACGTAGGTGCAGCGCCCGTCGCCGGCCACGTCGATCACGCCGATGCCGGTGCGCTGCGAACCCGGGTCGATGCCGAGGATGCGGATCATGCGTCCCGGCCGACCCGGGCCGCGTCGACGGCGTCAATGGAAGTGATGGTGTGCACCCGTGTTGGCCGAGCCTGCGCTCAAGCGTACGCGTCTTCGCCCAGCTCGGCGTTGGAGTAGACGTTCTGCACGTCGTCGAGGTCTTCCAGCCAGTCCAGCAGCTTGACGACCTGCTGGGCGGTGTCGCCGCTGACGGCGATGTCGTTGTCGGCGCGCCAGGTGACCTCGGCCTGCGCCGGCTCCAGGCCGGCGGCCCGCATCGCGTCCTTGACCGCGTCGAAGGCGTCCGGCGAGGTCAGCACGTCGATGGCGCCGTCCTCCGGATACACCACCACGTCGTCGGCGCCGGCCTCGATGGCCGCTTCCGTCACCGCGTCCTCGTCGGCACCGGGGGCGAAGCTCAGCACGCCGGTCTTGTTGAACATGAAGGCGACCGAGCCGTCGGTGCCCAGGTTGCCGCCGAACTTGCCGAACGCGTGGCGCACGTCGGCCACGGTGCGGACCTTGTTGTCGGTCAGGCAGTCGACGATCACCGCGACGCCGCCCGGGGCGTAGCCCTCGTAGCGGATCTCCTCGTAGTTGACGCCTTCCAGCTCACCGGTGGCCTTCTTGATGGCGCGCTCGAGCACGTCCTTGGACATGTTGGCGCCCAGGCCCTTGTCCAGCGCGGTGCGCAGGCGCGGGTTGTTGGCCGGGTCGCCGCCGCCGCTGCGGGCGGCCACGGAGATCTCGCGGATGATCTTGGTGAACATCTTGCCGCGCTTGGCGTCCTGCGCGCCCTTGCGGTGCTGGATGTTGGCCCACTTGGAATGGCCGGCCATGCGTCTGCAAACCTGTTGCGTCGGAGCGACCGGCGATTATACGGACCGCATTAGACCCGGTGCTCGAAATGTCCCGTGCGCAGGAACGCCACCGCCTGCTGCGCCGCCCGCGGCGACAGCAGCAGGCCGCTGTGGCTGGCCGGCACCACGACGTGGTCGGCCAGGCCCGCCAGGCGGGTCTCGGCGACCGCGACGGTGCCGTCGCTCGCCTCGCGGATCCCGCCGAAGAACTGCCCCAGCCCTAGCGGCGTGCGCCCGGCCACCACGCCCACCTGCGCCTGTCCGTCCCACGGCCGGCAGCCGCTGCGCAGCAGGTCGGCGCTGCGCCCCAGCGTCATCGCGAACGGGTGGCGCAGCGCCAGCCCGGTGGCGGCCGCGCTGCCGCACAGGGGCGAGCCCAGGCACACGACGCGCTGGACCGGCAGGTCCGGTTCGCGCTGCAGCGCGGTCAGGGTCACCAGCCCGCCGAGGCTGTGGGCGACCACGTCGGCGCCGTCGCGCAGCATCGCCGCCAGGCGCGGCACCGCGGCCTCCGGCCCACCGGCGACGGTGGAATAGCCGAACAGGCGCGGCGCGAAGCCGGCACGCTGCAGCCGGCGCGCCAGCGGCAGCATCGACGCGCGCGGCATCCACAGGCCGTGGACCAGGACGACGGGACGGCTCACGCAGCGCCGCCTGCGGGTCGCCGCAGGATGAACTCGTGGTCGCGCACCCGGCCGACCGGAAAGATGTAATCGCCGACGTGCTCGAACCCGTGGCGCCCGTAGAACCGCTGCGCGCCCGCGTTGCCCGACCAGACCCCGACCCACAGCGTCCTCGGCCCCTCGCGCAGCATCCAGCGCACCGCCGTGACGAACAGACGCCCGCCCCAGCCGCCGTTCTGGTGCGACGCCAGCACGTACAGGCGCTTGATCTCGCCGTCGCCGGCCTGCACGTCGGCATGCGGCAGCCCGCAGGGCCCCGCGGCGACGTGGCCGACGGCGACGCCGGCGTCCTCCAGCAGCCACACCGCGTAGTCGGCGTGCGCGAGGATCGTCGCCTGCCGCTCGACGGCATAGGCCTCGTCAAGGAAGGCCTGCAGGTCGTCGGGCGGGTACAGGTGGCCGAAGGTCTCGGTGAAGGTACGCGCAGCAAGGCGCGACAGCACCGCCGCGTCGGCGGGGCCGGCGCGGCGGATGGCGAGGGACGCGGATTCGGTCATGGCCCAATTGTAGGAGCGGCTCCAGCCGCGATCGAAAAGTCCGCGGATGCGACACGTGTAGGAGCGGCGTGAGTCGCGACCAACGCAGCCGACCGGCGTGTTGCGGTCGCGACTTACGTCGCTCCTACAACGGAACCCAAGTTGCGATCGCGGCTGGAGCCGCTCCTACAACGGCGAGTCAGCTCGCGGGTTTCGGCCGCACCGCCACGTGCACCTCGGCCAGCTGCGCGGCGTCGATCGGCGACGGCGCATCGGTCATCAGGCACTGCGCGCCGGTGGTCTTGGGGAAGGCGATGACGTCGCGGATCGACTCGGTGCCGGCCATCAGCGCGGCGATGCGGTCGATGCCGAACGCGATGCCGCCGTGCGGCGGGGCGCCGTACTTCAACGCGTCCAGCAGGAAGCCGAACTTGGCCTGCTGCTCCTCCGCCCCGATGCCCAGCAGGTCGAACACCGCCGCCTGCATCTGCGGGCGGTGGATGCGGATTGAACCGCCGCCGATCTCGTTGCCGTTGAGCACCATGTCGTAGCCGCGGCTGACGGCGGTGCGGGCATTGGCGCGCAGGTCGGCGACGTCGTCCACCGCCGGCGCGGTGAACGGGTGGTGCAGCGCCACGTAGCGCTGCGCCTCCTCGTCCCACTCGAACATCGGGAAATCGGTGACCCACAGCGGCCTCCAGCCCTCGCCGACCAGGCCCAGGTCGCGGCCCAGCTTCAGTCGCACCGCGCCCATGAAGTCCGACGCGGTGCCGTACGGGCCGGCGCCGAACAGCAGCAGGTCGCCGGCCTGTGCGCCGGCGGCCGCGACGATGGCATTGACAGTGGCATCGTCCAGGAACTTGGCGATCGGCGAGTTGACCCCGCCCGCGCCCTGCCCGGCCGTCTCCACCTTCATCCACGCCAGGCCCTTAGCGCCGTGCTTGGCGGCATACGCGCCCAGCTCGTCGATCTGCTTGCGCGACAGCGATGCCGCGCCCGGCGCGCGCAGCGCGACCACGCGGCCGCCCTCGGCATTGGCCCAGTCGGTGAACACCTTGAATTCACAGCCCTTCACCAGCGGCGCGATGTCGGTGAGCTCCAGGTCGATGCGCAGGTCGGGCTTGTCCGAGCCGTAGCGGCGCATCGCCTCGGCATACGTCATGCGCGGGAACTCCCCCAGTTCCACGTCCATCACCTCGACGAACACCTCGCGGATCATCTGCTCGACGGTGTCCTGCACGTCGCGCTCGGACACCCACGCGAACTCCATGTCGAGCTGGGTGAACTCGAGCTGGCGGTCGGCGCGCAGCGCCTCGTCGCGGAAGCAGCGCGCGA
>CAMPJI010000134.1 GCA_946886865.1 uncultured Lysobacterales bacterium
CGATCATGAGCTGCGTGCTGTTCTCGGTGTTCGGCGTGTTCTGGCTGTTCTGGCTGACCGGCACCACCTTCTCGGTGATGGCCTTCATCGGCATCCTGGTGCTTATGGGCGTGGTGGTGAACAACGGCATCGTGATGGTCGAGCACATCAACAACCTGCGCCGCCGCGGCCTGTCGCGCACGGACGCGCTGGTCGAAGGCAGTCGTGAGCGCCTGCGCCCCATCATGATGACCATGGGCACGGCGATCCTGGCGATGGTGCCGATCTCCTTCAGCGACACGGTGCTGCTGGGCGGCCTGACGTACTCGCCGATGGCGCGTGCGGTGGCCGGCGGCCTGGCGTTCTCGACGGTGGTCAGCCTGCTGTTCCTGCCGACGATCTACGCCATCCTCGACGACCTCAGCAACGGCACGTCGCGCGTGATCCGGCGCGCGCGTGCCCGGCGCGGGCGGGCCCCCGCCGAGGGCGCCGTGGTCGCCATGAGCCCGGAATGATGGAGCGCCTGTAGGAGCGGCTTCAGCCGCGATCGCCGGTGCATGCCCAGGGGCGTCGTGAAAGTCGCGATGTCAACCTGGACATGCAAGGGTGTTCGCGACTCACGTTGCTCCTACGGGGCCGTCGCGCGAGGCGGGGACCTCCGGCGGACACTTCAGCCGAAAAGCGTCCCCAACATCCGCAGGCCGCCCGTCCACACGCCGATGGCGGTGCCCAGGCTGGTCAGGAAGAAGTTCAGCAGCACGCGCGAGACGCGGTTGCGCCACCAGCCCTTCACGGTCTGCACGTCTTCGCGAAGTGCCATGAAGTCGGCGTAGGTCGGCTTTCGCAACCAGGCTTCGGTCAATGCGCTCAACGTGCCCGACGCCAGTGCCGGGTGGAGCGGGGTGATGGGCGAGGCGAGGAAGGCCACCAGGATGCTCAGCGGGTGGCCGCCGGCGATGGCGCACCCGATCGCCCCCAGGATGCCGGTGGTCAGCGCCCACTGCAGCAGCAGGTCCGCGCCCACGTCGATGCCGCCCTGCCAGAAACCCCAGGCGAAGCCGCCGAGCACGAACGCGGCCAGGAACAGGGTGAACCAGGGCACGTCGCTCTTCGGCGGCAATGCCTCCAGCGACTCGCGCTCTGCCGTCGCGCCGGTGGTGTCGTCGCGCAGGTGGCGGGCCAGGCCCTGCAGGTGCCCGGCGCCCACCACGGCCAGCACCTGCGTCCCCGGAGCGAGCGGCTCCCCGCCGATGCCTTCGCCGACCTCGCGCAGGCGTGCGGCCATGTAGCGGTCTCGCTCGGCGATGACGCTCTCGTACAACGCCGGGCTGTCGCTCGCGAACTCGCTGAAACTCGCCTCCAGCATGTCGCCCTGCTTGAGCTTCTCGATCTCGTCGTCGCCGACCGACTCCTCGGCCAGCAACGACGCCAGCAGCCCGCCCATCAGCTTGGCGCGCCCCCAGAAGCCCAGGCGCGCCGATGCGCGGCGGAAGGTCAGGCCGACATCACGGTCGACCAGATGCACCGGCAGGTCGCGGTGGCGCGCTTCCAGCACCGCGCGCTTGAGTTCCGCACCCGGCTCGATGCCGAGCTGTTCGGCCAGACGGCGCTGGTAAGCCGACAGCGCGAGGTTGGCGGCGAACATCGCGGTGCGCTCGCTGCGGATCACCTCGACCAGGTTCAGCCGCGCCAGGGTGTCGGGGTCGGTCAGCGCCTTCAGGCGGTTTTCGTCCAGTTCCACCGCCACCACGTCGAACCCGCCGCTGGCGATGGCATCACGCACCGCCTCCACGCTGGCGCGCGAGACGTGCGCGGTGCCGAGCAGGGTGTAGCGCACGCCAGCGCGTTCGACCACCTCGTGGGGCTGGGCGCGCCAGTCGGCGGGAAGGGTGGCGTCGGGGGCAACGGCGTCGGTCATGGGCGGTGTTCGATTCGGGTGTCGAGGCGCAACGGATCAGTCGCGGTAGCGGCGCAGCAGGTCGCCGTAGGCGTCGATGCGGCGGTCGCGCAGGAACGGCCAGATGCGGCGGACGTGCTCGCTGCGCTGCAGGTCCACCTCGGCCATCAGGATCTGGGGTTCGCCGCCGGCTTCGGCCAGGAATTCGCCCTGCGGGCCCAGCACGTGGCTGCTGCCCCAGAAGTCGATGCCCGACGCGCCCATGGGCGAGGCCTCGTGGCCGACGCGGTTGCACGACAGCACCGGCAGGCCATTGGCCACCGCGTGGCCGCGGTGGCTGAGGATCCAGGCATCGCGCTGGCGCGACTTCTCATCCTGGGCGTCGTCCGGGTCCCAGCCGATCGCAGTGGGATAGAGAAGCAGTTCCGCGCCGGCCAGCGCCATCAGGCGCGCGCCTTCCGGATACCACTGGTCCCAGCACACCAGCACGCCGAGGCGGCCGACGGACGTGTCGACCGGCTCGAAGCCCAGGTCGCCCGGCGTGAAGTAGAACTTCTCGTAGAAGCCCGGGTCGTCGGGGATGTGCATCTTGCGGTACTTGCCGGCGATCGACCCGTCGGCTTCGAACACGACCGCGGTGTTGTGGTAAAGCCCGGCCGCGCGGCGCTCGAACAGCGAACTGACCAGCACCACGCCGTGGGCCTTGGCCAGCTTGGACAGGCGCTCGGTGCTGGGGCCAGGGATGGGTTCGGCCAGGTCGAACTCGTCCACCGACTCGTGCTGGCAGAAGTAGGCGCCGTTGTGCAGCTCCTGCAGCAGCACCAGACGCGCGCCGCGACGTGCGGCCTCGGCCACGCGGGCTTCGATCACCGAGAGGTTGGCGTCGGCATCGCCGTGGTTGCGCTCCTGGATGAGCGCGACGGGCAGGGTCTTCTTCATGGTGTCGTGAACCGGTTGGAGACGTAAGGGCGCGACGCCGCGCCCGGATCAGCAGGCCGCTGACGCGTGGCCAGCGAACGGTGCAGTGCCGCGCCCAGGCATCGTACGGCCTCAGGCCGACGTCGCTGCCGCACCTGCGGGCAATTGCATGGTGACGCAGTGCAGGCTGCCGTTCTGCCAGATCAAGGGGCCGCACGGCACCTGGACGATCTCGCGCCCGGGGAAGGCCTGCGACAGCACATCGGCTGCCGCCTGGTCGACGCGCCGGCCGGCGTCATCCTTCCCGTAGGCGGGCATCAGGACGGCGCCGTTGATGATCAGGAAGTTGGCGTAGCTTGCCGCCAGACGTCGGCCGCCGTCGATGATCGGCGGCGCCCAAGGCAGTTCGAACAGACGGTAGGGTTGGCCATCCGGGGTGCGCAGCACAGCCAGTTCGCGGCCCATGGCCTGCAGCTCGGTGTAGTGCGAGTCCGACGGGTCGTCGCAGCCCTGGTAGACGATGGCGTCCACGGCGGCAAACCGCGCCAGCGTGTCGACGTGGGCATCCGTGTCATCGCCCTCCAGGTAGCCGTGGTCGAGCCAGAGGACGCGGTCCTGTTGCAGCCAGCCGGCGAGCCGGCGAGTGAGTTCCTCACGGCTGGTGTCGGGGTGGCGCTCGTGCAGGCACTGCCACGTGGTCAGCAGCGTGCCTTGGCCGTCGGTATCGATGGCGCCGCCTTCCAGCGCGAAATCGATCGTGCTGCGCTCGGCATCGCCGAACACCCCGCCCGCGTGCAGGTGCTCGACCAGCCGGTCGTCCTGGCTGGCTTCGAACTTGCCGCCCCAGCCGGTGAAGCGGAAATCCAGCAGGCGGTGGCGGTCGCCGCCGCCGAGCGTGATCGGGCCCGAATCACGCAACCAGGTGTCGTCGTAAGGCACGTCGATGAAATGCACACGGTCCATGTCGATCCGGGCCGAGGCCAGGCGGGCGCGGGCATACGCCTGCACGTCGTCATCGGACACGCAGACGATGGCCGGCTGGAAGCGCGTGATCGCCTCCACCAGTGCGATGTAGGTCTCCTCGACCTGTTCTAGGCGGTCGGCCCAGTCGGTGCCGGCGTGCGGCCACGCGATCAGGACCGCGGACTGGGGCTCCCACTCCGCGGGAAATCGATAGGTGTTGGTCATGGGGGTACGGGTAGACGGCCGCCCCGCGGGGCGGCCCGGTTGAGTGGGGTGCGCTTAAAGGATCGCCGGCTTCGGCCCGACTTCAGTGGGGTCGGCCTGGTTGAGAACGGCGTCGATCACCCGGTCTTTCTCGAAGTAGACGGTGAACTGGGGGTAGACCCAGCGGTGGATGGTCGGCCACTGGCTCTTCTGGCCGCCACGGGGGTCCATGCGATTGGCGGGCGCGCCGTGGCGGGCCTCGACCTCGGCCATGCTCAGGCCGCGGGCGGGCAGGGCAACGGCGCTCTCGTCCTGGACGCGCTCGATCAGCAGCGTCTCGGCGGATGCCGCCAGCGGCAACGCAAACAGCGCGGCGCTGATGAGAGCAGTGAAGCGATGGTTCATGGTGTCGGCCTCGTCGTCGGCGCCATTCGCGCGGGTTCGATTCTAATCACACCGGCCGGACCGGATGTGGCCTGCGCCCCGGAGCGGGGGCGACGTGGCCCGGCACTCGCCGAGCACTCGCCAGAAACAGAAAAGCCGCCTTCCGGCGGCCTTTCAGGCGATGCCCGGCAGTGCCGGACCCCGGTGACTCAGCGCTGGCGCGCCTTGAAACGCGGGTTCGACTTGCAGATCACGAAGACCTTGCCACGACGGCGGACCACCTTGCAGTCGCGGTGACGGGCCTTCGCCGACTTCAGGGAGGACAGGACCTTCATGACAGACCTCGGCAACGGATAGGAGAAATCAAGCCCGCGAGTATAGCGGTCCAATGATTGGCGAATCAAGCGCTTGGGCGATTTATTTCGCCGGGCCGGTGACGCGGCGCATCCGGCGGCGCCCGTGGCGGTGCGACGCAATCATACTAGCGCGATGACCAACGCCCCCTCGAAC
>CAMPJI010000135.1 GCA_946886865.1 uncultured Lysobacterales bacterium
GAGATCAAGTCCGGCTACGGCCTGGACCTGGCCAACGAGCGCAAGATGCTGCGCGTGGCGCGCCAGGTCGGCGAGGTCCTGGGGATCGAAGTCCGCACCACGTACCTGGCAGCACATGCGTTGCCGCCGGAGTTCGAGGGCCGCGCGGATGACTACATCGACGCCGTCGTCGAATGGCTGCCGCAGTTGCATGCCGAGGGCCTGGTCGATGCGGTGGACGCGTTCTGCGAGGGCATCGGCTTCTCGCCGGCGCAGACGCGGCGGGTGTTCGATGCCGCGCGCGCACTTGACCTGCCGGTCAAGCTCCACGCCGACCAGCTCAGCGACCTCGGCGGCGCCGCGCTGGTGGCCGAGTACGCCGGCCTGTCGGCGGACCACGTCGAGCACACCTCCAGCGACGGCGTGCGCGCGATGGCCGGGCGCGGCGCGGTGGCCGTGCTGCTGCCCGGCGCGTTCCATGTGCTGCGCGAAACGAAACTTCCGCCGCTGGACGCCTTCCGCGGCCAGGGCGTGCCGATGGCGGTGGCCACCGACTGCAACCCCGGAACCTCTCCGCTGCTGTCGCTGCGCCAGGCAATGCAGCTGGCATGCACGCACTTCCGCCTGACACCGGAAGAGGCACTGCGCGGCGCGACCGTCAACGCGGCCCGCGCCCTTGGGCTGCACGATCGCGGCGCGCTGCGCGTGGGCATGCGCGCCGACTTCGTGCAGTGGCGCATTGGCCACCCGTCCGAACTCGGCTACTGGCTGGGCGGCGACCTCTGCGACTCGTTGCGCATCGCGGGCCGGCGCGTCGACTGATACAGGCCGGCCCGCAACAAAAAAGCCCCGCATCGGCGGGGCTTTTCGATCGAACGTCGCAACCGGGCGCGGGGCGCTCAGTCCTTGGCGACGGTCTTCTTGGTGACCTTCTTGGCCGGCGCCTTGGCGACGGACTTGGTGGTCTTCTTGGCAACCGGGGCAGCAGCCGCGCCGGTGGCCTTGGTGGTGGCACCAGCGGTGCGGACGTTGCCGTAGCTGGAGTTGAAACGCTTGCCCTTGGCGGTCTTGCGGTCGCCCTTACCCATGGTGCTGCTCCTGAATCCGTAAAGTGAAAAACCGCGCCGGTCGGCGCGGAATCCTGCGAGGTGGTCGCATTATAAGGCCGCGCCGGGGGCGCGAGCGGCCGCAGAGGCTATCACAGCGGGCGCGCCGCGCCGTTCAGCCCCGCCCCGTGGCGGCGTGCGTCAGCCGCAGGTTGACCAGGTGCGCCAGCGCCAGCAGCACGCCGCCCACCACCATCATCACCAGGTGCGTCAGCGAGTGGTTGTGCAGCGGCGTGAACGAGGCCGCCCAGACCAGCGCCAGGCCCGGCACCAGCAGCGCCCAGGCGTGGAAGCCGCGGTGCCGGCGGTAACCCAGCGTCAGCGTGGTCGCGCCCAGCAGGGTGGCGAACACCACGAACGCCTGGTCGAAGTCGATCCAGCCGCCCAGCTTCAACCCGAATGCAGGCGCCAGTGCCAGCACGAGCGGCAGCAGCGCGCAGTGGATCGCGCACAGGAAGGAGGCGGCAAAGCCGACGCGATCGGCCGTGTTGAGCGCCGAAGGAACGGTCTGCGCAGGGGGCATGACTTTGGGGGGGTGCGAGCTCATTTGAAACAATATAACATTTCGTTTCTTCCCGTCGCCAGTGTACCCGACCTACGTGATGAAGCCTTCCACCCTGCGCCGTACGCCCCTGTTCCTCGCCCTGCTTGCCCTCTCCCCCGCCCTGTGGGCGCAGGAGGACCCCCGCCACACCGAGGCGACCGACCTGGATGCGATCGTCGTCCGCGCCAACCCGCTGGCCCGCACGGCCGAGGACCTGACCCGCCCGGTGGACGTGCTGGCCGGTGAGCAGCTCGACGCCGCCAAGGCCAACTCCCTGGGCGAGACGGTCAACAAGCTGCCGGGCGTGCAGTCGTCGTACTTCGGGCCCGGCGTGGGCCGGCCGATCATCCGCGGCTTCGACGGCGCGCGCGTGCAGGTGCTGAGCGACGGCCTGGGCTCCGGCGACGTGTCCACTGTCAGCGTCGACCACGCGGTCAGCATCGAGCCGTTCCTGGCCAACCAGATCGAAGTGCTGAAGGGCCCGGCGACGCTGCTGTACGGCAGCGGCGCGATCGGTGGCGCGGTCAACGTCATCGACGGGCGCATCCCCGAAGCCGTCACCGCACAGCCGCTGGAGGGCCGCGCCGAACTGCGGGCGGGCAGCGTCAACGACGAGCGCACCGGCATGGTCCGCTTGGACGGCACAGCCGAAGCAGGCACCGGCAATGTGGTGTTCCACTTCGACGCCCTGCACCGCGAAACCGGTGACTACGACATCCCCGGCTACGCCGAAAGCGAAGCGGCGCACGAGGAAGAGCACGAGGGCCACGAGGAGGAAGAGCACGAGGAGGAGCACGAGGAGGAACTCGGCGTCTTCGGCGTGCTGCCCAACAGCGCCATCCGTACCGATGCCGCCGGCCTGGGCATGTCCTGGGTGGGCGAGCGCGGCTTCGTCGGCGTCGGCTACAACCTGTTCAACACCCGCTATGGGGTGCCTGGCCACAGCCATGCACACGAGGACGGACACGGGCATGAGCATGAGGAGGAGGAAGAGCACGACGACCACGAGCACGAGGAGGCGCATGGCGAGGCGGCCGTCCGCATCGTCATGGACCAGCGCCGCACCGAGCTGCGCGGCGGCCTGGACGACCTGGGCGCGTTCCAGTCCCTGCGCGTGAAGCTGGCCAACACCGAGTACACCCACACCGAGTTCGAAGGTGACGAGGTCGGTACCGTCTTCGACAACGACAGCACCGAGGCGCGGGTCGAGCTCGTGCACCAGCCGCTGGCCGGCTGGAACGGCGCGCTCGGCGCGCAGTGGTCGCAGCGCGACTTCGTGGCGATCGGCGAGGAGGCGTTCGTGCCCGGGTCGGCGTCGCGCGATACCGGCGTGTTCTGGATCGGCGAACGTGAGTTCGGCGCGCTGAAGACCGAACTGGGTGCGCGTTACGATCGCAATCGCATCGACATCGCCGAAGGCGCGATCGGCCCGGACCGGGACTTCGACACCACCAGCCTGTCGGCCGCACTGCGATGGGACTTCAACCCGGACCTGCACCTGTCGCTCGGCCTGGACCGTGCGCAACGCTCACCGACGGCCGAGGAGCTGTATTCCAACGGGTTCCACGTCGCCACCGGCAGCGTGGAGCTGGGCACGCCGGACCTGGACGTGGAGACCGCCAACCGCGCCGAGCTGGGCCTGCACTGGCACAGCGGCCCGTTGCGGCTGAGTGCGTCGGTCTACCACACGCAGTTCGACGACTTCATCTACCTGGCCGACACCGGCATCGACGACGGCGGCCCGGTGCGGCTGTGGACGCAGGAGGAGGCCACCTTCAACGGTGCCGAGGCCGAGGCGGACTGGACATTCGCCGAGAACGCCACCGGCACTTGGGCGCTGCGCGTCTTCGGTGACGTGGTCCGCGGCGAGCTCGACGGCAGCGGCACGCGCGACGTCGCGGTATCCGTACCCCACGGCGACCACAGCCACGACTACACCGCCGAGATTTCGCGCAGCGGGTCCCTGCCGCGCATCGCCCCATCGCGTGCGGGCGCTGAACTTCGCTGGGCGGCAGGCGCCTGGCGGGCCTCGCTGGGCGCCGTGCACTACGCGCGCCAGGACGACGTGGCCGCCTTCGAGACCGAAACGCCCGGCTACACCCTGGTGGACGCCCACCTGGCGTGGCATGTCGATACCGCGGGCGGCAATGCGTGGGAGGTGTTCCTCGACGGCAGCAACCTGCTGGACGAGGAAGCACGTACCCACACGTCGTTCCTCAAGGACCTGGCACCACTGCCGGGCCGCGGCGTGGCGTTCGGGGTGCGGGCCTTCTTCTGACGCCTGGCTGCACGTTGACCGCGTCGAAGAAGCCCGCCATCCGGCGGGCTTCTTCTTTTCCGATCGCCGCTGGTTGCCCTTGTGATCCTGTAGGAGCGGCTTCAGCCGCGATCACGCTGCCGGTAATGCTTCAACCCTTTGTAGGAGCGACGTAAGTCGCGACCGGCATGCATTCGAAGTAACGCGGGTCGCGACTTACGTCGCTCCCACAGAGAGGCGTGCTTGCCTCGCGAGGTGATCGCGGCTGAAGCCGCTCCTACAGAAGCAGACCTGTCGTCCGGCGTTTCTTCAGCCCGTCGCCGCGCAACGCGCACAAAGCCCATGCACCTCCAGCGTCTGCGCCTGCGGCACGAAGCCCAGCGCGCGCGCGCGGTGATCGAGCGCGGCGACGATCTGCTCGTCCTCCAGCTCGGTGGCCGACTGGCAGCGGTCGCAGATGAGGAACGGCACCGCGTGGGGCTCCGACGCCGGGTGGTGGCACCCCACGAACGCGTTGACCGACGCCAGCTTGTGGATGAAGCCGTGCTCCAGCAGGAACTCCAGCGCGCGATAGACCGTCGGCGGCGCCGCGGCGTCGTGCGTGGCCTTCATCAGGTCCAGCAGCTCGTAGGCCTTGACCGGGCGCTCGGCATCGGCGATCAGGCGCAGCGCGTTGGCGCGGATCGGCGTCAGGCGCAGGCCGCGCTGCTTGCACACGCGCTCGACCTCGCCCACGAACGCGTCGGCGTCGTGGACGTGGTGCTTCGGGTCGGTGCAGGCGTGGCCCATGGCCCTGATCTAGGCCCCGGCCGGCACTTTTGCAAGCGCCGCGTCGATCCGGGCCAACGCCTCGTCGCGACCGGCCAGGTACACGGTGTGGCCGATGTCGGGGCTGACCTGGGTGCCGGTGATCGCCACGCGCAGCGGTTGGGCGACCTTGCCCATGCCCAGC
>CAMPJI010000136.1 GCA_946886865.1 uncultured Lysobacterales bacterium
CAAGGAGCAAGAAAATGTCGAACCGTGAAACCGGTACCGTCAAGTGGTTCAACGATGCCAAGGGCTTCGGCTTCATCAGCCGTGAGAACGGCGAGGACGTGTTCGTGCACTTCCGCGCGATCCAGTCCAATGGCTTCAAGAGCCTGCAGGAAGGCCAGAAGGTCGAGTTCACCGTGACCCAGGGCCAGAAGGGCCTGCAGGCCGACGCCGTCACCCCGCTGTAAGGGCGACGCGTTACCTGACGCAGCGGCCTCCGGGCCGCGGCGACACCTTCGGAAAACCCGGCTTCGGCCGGGTTTTTCTTTGCGCGCGCTTCAGCCGGAGGGCCGGCCGGCCGTTAGTCCCGAGCATGAGCGGGCGGCATCGCCCGATGCCTGTACGTGTTGCCCCCGACCGCCACACCCGGGGCCCGTCCACGAGACCGGCGGGGCCGGATGAAACCCTCACCGCCGATGTCCAAGCCCACCGCCACCTCCGAACCCGCCGCGCCGGCCCGGCCGGCCGCCGCGCACGCGATGGCGCCGCATCGCGGCCTGCGCTTCTGGCTCGGGCTGGGCTATGCGGCGATCGTGGTGGGTTTTGCCGTCGCGCTGGCGCTGCTCGCCAATGTCGGGGCCACCCGGCAGATGGAGCGCGAAGCCGGCCTCCGGCTGGAGGCGCAGGCCCGGCACATGGCCGAACGCCTGGACCTCGGCGTGCGCGAACGCCTCGACGACATGCGGCTGCTGGCGATGCTGCCCGACCTGCGCACGACGCCGCTGGACGCCGATGCGATGCGGCCGCTGTTCAACGAACTGGCCCGTACCGAGCCCGACTACGCCTGGATCGGATTCGCCACCGCCGATGGCACCGTGCGCGTGGCGAGCGGGGGACGGCTGGAGGGTGCGGACGTCGGCGCGCGGCCGTGGTTCCAGGCGGCCCGCACCGCGCCGACGCTGGGCGACGTGCACGAGGCGGCGCTGCTCGCACGCCTGCTGCCGGAGCCCTCCGACGGCCAGCCGCTGCGGCTGGTGGACGTGGCCGTGCCCGTGCGCGGCCACGACGGTGCGCTGCTGGGCGTGGTCGGGGCGCACCTGTCGTGGCGCTGGGCCGAGCGCCAGCGCGACCGCCTGCTGGGCGCCGAGGCCGACCGCGGCCGGTACGACCTGTGGGTGCTGGACGCGCAGGGGCGGGTGCTCATGGGCCCGGGCGACGAAATCGGACGGGTGCTGGAGACGGCCAGTGCCCGCGCCGTCGCGGTCCGGCACAGCGGCCACCTGGCCGAAGTCTGGGGCGACGGCCTCGACTACCTGACCGGCTATGCCCGGACCGGGCTGGACCCCGAAGCGCCCACGGTGGGCTGGCGCGTGCTGGTGCGCGAGCCGCGTGCGGTCGCCATGGCGGAGGTGCGCGGCCTGCGCCGCACCCTGACGGCCGTGGTGGCGGTGCTGGCACTGCTGTCGATCGCCGCCGCGCTGCTGCTGGCGCGCAAGATCAGCGCGCCGCTGCATGCGCTGGCCGAGGCCGCCACGGTCATGCGCACCGGCCTGACCGTGGTGCGCCTGCCGCAGTTGGGCGGCTACCGCGAGGCGCAGCAGCTCTCGACGGCGCTGAGCGGCCTGTTCGAGCAGGTGGGCGAGCGCGAGCGCGAACTGCGCGAGCTGGCCGACACCCTCGAGCGGCGCGTCGAAGCGCGCACGCAGGAACTGCACAGCGCCAACAACGAACTCGAGCGCCTGTCGGTGACCGACAGCCTCACCGGCCTCAACAACCGGCGCTACTTCGACACCCAGCTGGCCCATGAGATGCAGCGCGCGCGGCAACAGCTGCAGCCGCTGTCGCTGCTGCTGATCGACCTGGACCACTTCAAGCGCATCAACGACACCCATGGCCACCCGGCCGGCGACCGCGTGCTGCAGCTTGTCGCCGACCTGCTGGACCAGGGCCTGCGACCGACCGACGCCATCGCGCGGATCGGTGGGGAGGAGTTCGCGGTGATCGCCGCCGGGGCCGACCTCGCCCAGGCCAGCGCCCTGGCCGAGCGCCTGCGCCGCCGCGTCGCCGGTGCCAGCCCCCTGGAGATCGGACGGCTCGAACTGCCCATCTCCGTCAGCATCGGGGTCGCCAGCGTCTGGCTGGCCGACGGCGACGCCACCGCCCTGGAGGCCGCGGCCGAGCGCCTCTACACGCAGGCCGACATGGCGCTCTACCGCGCCAAGCGGGGCGGCCGCGACCGGGTGGAAGGCGCGGTCGCATGAGCACGCACACCGGTCGCGGCGCGACCGCCGGGCGCGCTCACGCATAATCCCGCGATGCCCACGATCACCGACCTCCCGCCGTCGACCTGGCTGCTGGTGCTGGCCGCCTACCTGCTCGGGTCGGTGTCGGGCAGCCTCGTGCTGGGGCGGCGGCGCGGCGTCGACATCCGCACGCTGGGCAGTGGCAACGCCGGCGGCACCAACGCATTGCGCACCCAGGGCTGGCGCTTCGCGTCGGGCGTGGTGGTGCTGGACATCGGCAAGGGCGCGCTGGCCGCGTGGCTGGCGCTGCGCTTCGCGCCGGTCGGCAGCGCACTTTCGGTAACGGCGCACGGCTACCTCGCCGCGTTCGCCGCCATCGCCGGGCACGTCTGGCCGGTGTGGCATGGCTTCCGTGGTGGCAAGGGCGCGGCGACGCTGGTCGGGGCGCTGGCCGTGCTGTGGCCGCTGGCGGTCGCGCTGGTGGTGCTGGCATGGATGGCGACGGTGCTGGCCAGCGGCTACGTGGGGCTGGCCACGGTGGTCGCCGCGCTGGTGCTGCCGGTGCTGGCCTGGGCGACGGACGCATCGCTGCCGCGGCTGGCGTTCGCGTGCGCCGCCGCGGCGCTGCTGCTGTGGACGCACCGCGGCAACCTGGCGCGGCTGCGCGCCGGCACCGAGTCGCGTTTCGCACGTGCGCGACTGCTGCACCGTTGGCGCCGGGGCCGCTGATGGACGAGCGCGCGGTGCTGCAGCGGCTGATGGCCGGCCCCGTGTCGGGCGATGCGCTGGCACGTGAGATCGGCCAGACCCGCGCCGCGGTGTGGAAGCGCGTCCAGGCGCTGCGCGAGGCAGGTGTGCCGATCGACGCGCGTCCAGGCACGGGGTACGCGCTGGCCCGGCCGCTCGACCTGCTGGAGGCGTCGCGCATCGAGCGCGGCCTGTCGGATGCCGCACGTCGGCGGCTCGCAGGATGCGACGTCGCGTGGACGATCGATTCCACCAACAGCGCCCTGATGGCGGCGCCGGTGCCCGCCGACGGCCGCGCCCGGGTGCTGCTGGCCGAACGCCAGACCGCCGGGCGCGGGCGGCGCGGGCGGCACTGGGCTTCGCCGCTGGCTGCGCACCTCTACCTGTCGCTGGCGCGCACGTTTGGCGGCGGCCTTGCACGGCTGGGCGGACTGAGCCTGGTGGCGGGCGTGGCGACCGTCGAAGCGCTGCACGGCCTCGGCATCGCGGCTCCCCGGCTGAAGTGGCCCAACGATGTCGTGGTGCCGGACCCCGGTGGGCTGCGCAAGCTCGGCGGGCTGCTGGTGGAAGGCAGCGGCGAACACGCCGGCCCGGTGCGCGCCGTGATCGGCCTGGGCCTCAACGTGCGCATGCCCGCTGCGGCGGCCGCGTCGATCGGGCAGCCGTGGTGCGACCTGGTCGCGCTCACCGGCGTCGACGCCGTCGACCGCAACGCGCTGGCCTCCGCGGTCTTGGACCACTGGCTGCCGGCCCTGGACACATTCGAACGCGACGGACTCGCGCCGTTCCTGGGGCGTTACGCCGCCGTGGACGCGCTGCGCGGACGCGCCGTGGTCGTGCAGGGCGAGCACGCGCGCATCGACGGCGTGGCGCGCGGCATCGCGGGCGACGGCGGCCTGGAGGTCATGCTGCCGGGCGGCGACACGCGCGTCGTGCACGCAGGCGAAGCGAGCCTGCGCCTGGCCGACGGCGAAGAGGCCACCGCATGAGCCGGTGGCTGTTCGACCTGGGCAATACGCGCCTGAAGTGCGCGCGGCTGGGCGAGGACGGTCGCATCGGCGAGGTGCACGCCCTGGCGCACGACGCGGGCGACTGGGCGGCCGCGCTCGATGCACTGCTGCCGGCGCGGGTGGATGTCGCCTGGGTCGCGAGTGTCGCGGCGCCGGCCCTGACCTCGGCGCTGGCCGACGCACTGGCGGCCCGCGCCGGTGCCGTCAGCTTCGCGCGCACCCAGGCGGCGGCCTGTGGCGTGCGTATCGCCTACGCGCAGCCGCACAAATTCGGCGTCGACCGCTTTCTGGCGTTGATCGGCGCGCGCGCGCGCATCCCCGGGCCGGCGCTGCTGTGCGGCGTTGGCACCGCACTCACCATCGACCTGCTCGATGCCGACGGACTGCACCGCGGCGGCCGTCTGGCACCGTCGCCCACCGTGATGCGCGAAGCGCTGCATGCGCGTGCAGCGCAGCTGCCGGTGGACGGCGGGACCTACGCCGACTTTGCCATCGACACCGAGGACGCCCTCGCGTCGGGGTGCGAAGGTGCGGCGGCGGCGCTGGTGCGCGACAGCCTCGACGCCGCCCGCCGGCTGCTTGGCGCCGCGCCGACCGTGCACCTGCATGGCGGCGGCGCGCCCGCACTGCTGCCCCGCCTGCCCCAGGCGCAACACGCACCCGACCTGGTCCTGGCGGGACTTGCGGCATGGGCGGGGCAGGGGTGAGTACGCGTCACGGTTGCAGCGGCGTTTTATAGTCGCCGCATGCTCATCCGTGCCTCGATCGTCCTGCTGATCGCCCTCAACCTCGGCGTCGCCGCCTGGTGGC
>CAMPJI010000137.1 GCA_946886865.1 uncultured Lysobacterales bacterium
AGCCGCCCCCGGTCGAGCTGTCGCCCCCGCCGCCGCTGTTCCAGTGCCGGACGTGGAATGACGAGCTGTACCTGACCGAGCGCGAGACATCGGCACGCCGCTGCGCACCGCTGCGCACCGTCGGGCTGGCCGGTGGCGCCGGCGCGGGCGCGGCCTGCGAAGAGCGCGAGGACCAATGCGTCGCGGTCCCCGATGACGCGCTGTGCGAACGCTGGCGCGAGCGCCTGCAATCGGCCCAGGGCGCGGAGCGCTTCGGCGTGCCGGCACGCGAAGGCGAAACCGCGGCCGACGTGGCACGGATCGAACAGGTGCTGGCCACCAGCACCTGCGCCAGCGCCGGCTGACCCGCCGCGGCATCACGCCCCCTTGCCCGGGCCGGTCGCACCGTCGGACCTCGACCCCATCGCCCCCGCCCGGATCGTGCCGTCCATGACCCCGTCGCCCGGCTTCGACATCGAGTTCTCTCCGCACCCCGCAGGCCTGAGGGCGCGCGTCACCGGCACCGGCAGCCTGGAGAACACACTCGCTTACTGGCAGGCCATCGTGGCGCGCCTGCAGGCCCAGCCCGTGCGCGGCCTGCTGCTGGTCGACGAGATGGGCGGCCCGCCGCTGGAGGCGGCGCACTGGCGCGGGCTGGTCACCGCCATGGACGGGCAGGGCCTGGAGCACGTGCGCATCGCCCACGCCAAACCGCTGGGCCTGGAGGCGGTGGAGCATTGCGAAATCCACGCGCGGGAAGCCGGACTGCAGGCCCGGGTGTTCGCCGACGAGGCGACCGCCGACCTGTGGCTGCGCTACGGGGAGCCGTGAGACGCCTGCCGCACCGCCGGATCAGAACCCGTAGCGCAGGAACCCGCCGTCCACCGCGATGCATTCGCCGGTGACATAGCCCGCCGCGGGCAGGCACAGGAACGCCACGGCCGCAGCGACATCCTCGGCCTCGCCGATGCGCGCCAGCGGCGTGCGCAGCAGCACCTCGTCCAGGTAGTCTGGATCGGCCAGCGTGCCGGACGTGCGCCGCGTGCGGATGTACCAGGGCGCCACGGCGTTGACCCGGATGCCGTCCTCGGCCCATTCCACCGCGAGGTTCTTCGTCATCTGGTGCATCGCCGCCTTGCTCATGCCGTACGGCGCGCCGGTGCGCACGTGGGTCAGGCCCGACACGCTGCCGACGTTGACGATGCTGGATGCCGCGTGCCGCGTCAGCAGCGGATGCAGGTAGCGCGACAGCTCGAACGCGGAGAACACGTTGGTCTCGAAGATGCCGCGCCACTCGGCGTCGCTGTAATCGGTGGCCGGTCGGCTGATGTTGTTGCCGGCGTTGTTGACCAGGATGTGCAGGCCTTCGCCGAAATCCTCGACCCAGTCGAGCAGGTCGCGCCGCTGCTCCTCGTCGGCGACGTCGGCGGCGAACACCTGCACCTCGCGTTCGGGGAAGTCCTCCAACAGTTCGGCGCGCGCCGACTCCAGCCCGGCCGCATCGCGCGCGGCCAGCAGCACGTCAGCGCCGAAGCCGAGCAGCTCGCGCGCGATCGCGCGGCCGATGCCGGCGCTGCCGCCGGTGACCAGCGCCAGGTGTCCGTCCAGCCGCCAGCGTCGTGGGTCCATGCCGTGCTCCTGTGTCGTCCGCCGCATCCGGATGCCTGCACGCGGCCCGGCGTAGCATAGCCGCGCACCCGCACAGGAGGACGCCGATGACGACCCGCTCCCGCTCACTGCCCCGGCCGCGACCGACGACACGTGCCCGCCGCGACGCCGTCGCGAGGACCGTCCTGGTGACATCGATGGCACTGGCCATCGCACTGGGCGGGTGCCGAAAGCCGCAGGCGCCCGATCCGGAAGTGCCACCCGAGCCGCAGGCCGGGACGGCCGCCACGACGTCGCCCTCCACCGCGACCGCGGCAATGGACGCGGCCGACATCGGGCAATCACCTGCCGCCGCGGCGGAGGCCATCGAATCGCAGGCGGCCGGAGGCGACGCCCTCGACGGCGACGGCTACCAGACCCCGCTCGAGCGCGTGCGCAATGTCGAGACCAAGGTGGGCGATGCGGCCGAACGGACCCGCGCAACGATCGACCCGCCCTGATCCCACGCTGCCGCGCACGTCTCACGATCGCGCAAAGAAAAAGCCCGGCCAATGCCGGGCTTTTCGTTGTGCCGTCGCGCGCCTGCGAGTCGCCGCCGGCGTCGTGGCCTACAGCCCGCAGAAGCAGTACGCCAGGGCCTTCACGGGCTTGCCCGGGACCGGCTGCAGCGCGCTTTCCAGGAAGCGCAGGTCGTCGGCCATCTGCGGGGCAAAGCGTGCCAGCAGGCCACGCGCGAAATCCGACTCGCGCAGCCACGCGCCGCCGATGCGGCTCTCGGCGAAGCCGGTGAAGAAACGCTCGAACGGCGTGGCGACCTTCTCGACATAGCGGACCGCGTAGTCGCCCTCCTCGCCCAGTTCGGCGCGGCGCGCGGCGTCGGCAATCGACGCCTGCAGGCCGCCCAGCTCGTCGACCAGGCCGCGCTCCAGTGCCTGCTTGCCGCTCCACACCCGGCCGCGTGCGACCGCGTCGATCTGCGACACGCTCTGGTCCCGCGCCTGCGCCACGCGGCCGGTGAAGTCGCGGTAGCCCTTCTCGATCACCGACTGGATGATCCCGCCCACGGCCGGGTCCAGCGGGCGGGTGATGTCGAACGCGCCGGCCAGCGGCGTGGTGCTGACGCCGTCGGTGCGCACGCCGATCTTCTCCAGCGTGCGCGGGATGGTCGGGATCAGCCCGAAGATGCCGATCGAACCGGTGATCGTCGAGGGGTCGGCGTAGATGCGATCGGCGTTCATGGATATCCAGTAGCCGCCCGACGCGGCCAGGTCGCCCATCGACACCACCACCGGCTTGCCGGCGGCCTTCAGCGCCACCACCTCGCGGCGGATCTGCTCGGAGGCGAACACCTCGCCGCCGGGCGAATCCACGCGCAGCACGACCGACTTCACCTGCGCATCGTCGCGCGCCTCGCGCAGCAGCGCGGCGGTGGACTCGCCACCGATCGTGCCGCGCGGCTGCTCGCCGCCGGTGATCGCGCCTTCGGCCACGACCACGGCCACCTGCGGGCGGCGGTCGGCCGGCGACGGCTCGCCGTTGATGTGGGCCAGGTAGCCGTCGAGCGACACCTGGCGGAAGCCGCCTTCGGCGTCTTCATCGGCGGCACCGCGTTCGATCATCAGCTCGTCGACCTGCTCGCGCGTCTTCAGGCCGTCGACCAGCTTCTGCCGCAGCGCCAGCTGCGCCAGGTCGCCGCCAACGGCCTCGATCTGCTCGGGCAGCTGCTGGATGTTGGCCACCAGTTGCGCGGCCGGGACGTCGCGCGCGGTGGCGACATCGCCGAGGTAGCGCGACCACAGGTCGTTCATCCAGTACAGGTCGGCTTCCTTGGATTCCGGCGACGCGGCGTCCAGCACGTAGGGCTCGGCGGCGGACTTGTACTCGCCGACCTTGAACAGGTGCACGTCGACGCCGAGCTTGTCCTCCAGACCCTCGCGGTAGTACTGGCGGTAGCGGTCCAGGCCTTCCAGCAACAGCCCGCCCATCGGGTCCAGGTAGACCTCGTCGGCCTGCGCGGCGATGAGGTACTGGCCCTGGCCCATCATTTCGCTGGCGGCCACGACCTGCTTGCCGGATTCGCGCAGCCGCGCGACGGCCGCGGCCAGCTCGCGGCGCGAGGCCATGCCGCCGCCGCCCAGGCCGTCCAGGCGCAGCAGCACGCGATCGATGCGCTCGTCCTCGGCGGCCGCGTCCAGCGCCTGCAGCAGGTCGCGCAGCTGCACTTCGCCGGCGTCGCCGCCCATGGCACGGGCGAAGGCGCGGCTGGCCGGGTCGGAGGTGTACTGCTCCACCAGCGCGCCTTCCGGCGCGATCACCAGCGTGGTGTCGTTGAGCAGCGGCTGGGTGCGGTCGCCGGCGCCGATGGCGGCCAGGATCAGCAGCAGCAGTGCGAAGAACAGCAGGTTGAAGACCAGCCGGCGGGTGAAGTTCATCGCATCCCACAGGCCCACGAAGAATCGGGCGATCGGGCCGCGGCGCGGGGTGTCGTTCATGTCGGGCGGTACTCCGGAACAGCGTTCGTGTGCGGTCGCCAGCGTACCCGCTGGCCTGGGGGGTTTCATCCGCCAGAGGTCACCGCGGCTTCAGTCGAGGCGTGCGTGGGGGGCGCGACGGGCGGCGGCAGGTGCCCGGGCGCGCTGGCGCGCACGAAGCGCAGCCCCAGCAGCACGGCCGCCACCGTCAGCCCGGCGATCAACCCGATCCACATGCCCGGTGGCCCCATGGGCTCGACGAGGCCGGGCACGCCCAGCCCCAGCCCGGCGCCCAGCGGCATGCCGATGCCCCAGTACGCCAGCGCGGCCAGCACCATCGGCACGCGCGTGTCGCGCAGCCCGCGCAGCGCGCCGGCCGACAGCACCTGGACGCCGTCGGGGAACTGGAAGGCCATCGCATACAGCAGCAGCGTCCCGGCGAGCGCCGCCACGGCGGCATCACGGGTGTACAGCGCGGCCAGGTGGTCGTGGCCCAGCAGCAGCCCCAGGCCCGAAAGCGCCTGCGTGCCCAGCGTGAGCAGCAGGCCGGCCAGGGCGGCGCGGCGCACGCCGGTCGAGCCCAGTCCGCGTCCGAGCGCGTGCCCGACGCGCACC
>CAMPJI010000138.1 GCA_946886865.1 uncultured Lysobacterales bacterium
TTGGCGTAGATCAGCACCGCCACCAGCGTGGCCAGCCAGTACGGCGGGTGGTGGCGCACGTGCACGTCCAGCAGGCGCCAGGCCTGGATGACGTAGCTGCCCACGGCCGCGTACATGAAGCCGGAGAACAGCGGCACGCCCAGCACCTTGGTCCAGGCCGGGTCCGGGTAGGACCACGAGCCGATCGCCGGCGACACCTTGAACGCCTCCAGCGCGAAGCCCACGAGGTGGAACAGCGTGATCGCCTTGAGCTCGTCGCGCGTCTCAAGCCCGGTGGCCAGCATCGCCCACTGCGTGAGCACCGCGATGAGCAGCAACGCGTCGTAGCGCGGCAGGCCGAGCACGCCCTCGCGCGGGACCAGCACCATCGCCGCGAAGATCACCCCCGCGAACAGGCACGCGCGCGCCTCCTTGATGCCGAAGAACAGGAACTCGGCCACGCCGCGGCGCAGGCCGGTCAGGTCCGGACGCGGCGCGGCATTGGACAGGGCGGCGTCGAAGGCGTGCAGGGGCATGGCGGCGTCCGGGTGCGTGGCGCGAAGCGTAGCGCGGCGTCAGCCGCTGCGCGCCAGCGGACCGGACAGGCGCGCCATCAGGTGTGCATCGACGAACCGGCCGTCGCGCCAGGCGTAGCCGCGCGCCGTGCCCTCGCGCACAAAGCCGACTGCCTCGTACAGCGCGATGGCGGCGGCGTTGTCGGTGTAGACCTCCAGTTCGATCCGGTGCACCGCCAGCCAGCCCTCGCACAGGTCGATGGCCGCCTGCAGCAGGGCGCGGCCGACCCCGCACCCGCGGGCGGTTTCCGACACCGCCATGCCGACGTTGGCCACGTGCCGGCGCCGGTGGCGGGCGTGGGTGGCGATACCGATCTGGCCGAGGATTTCATCGCCCTCGCACGCGACCAGGCTATGGAAATGCTCGTCGGCCCCGTCGAGCCGCTTCTCCCAGAGCGCGCGCGAGGGATGCGGCAGCTGCAGGGTGGCGGCGTAGTTGCTGGGCTGGGCGTAGATCGCGCGGACCGCGTCGATGTCGCCGGGCCCGCTGTGGCGGATGTGCATGGGTGGCTCCGGGTCCGGTGCCTGTACCGGCCACCCCAGCGTGCCCCGTCGCGGCGTGGCCGGCAATGCCCGGTGCAACGCCAGTCCCAGCGCCTGCGATGGTGACGCGGCACACTGGCGTCCGGCCGGGGCTCCCCGGCAATGATCCGGAGGACACCCGCATGGAGCAGGCCCTGTACCTGGTGCTCGGCGCCGCCCTCACCTGGGCGTTCTACTTCGTCCAGCGGCGGGTGGAGCGCCGTCCCGACGTGGAGGCGATCGACCGCCACGAAAAGCTGCTGGCGCTCAAGCAGGGGATGGAGCGCGCCGACGTGTCGCTGGACGACCTGCGGCAGTTCGAGGCGCGGCTGATCGGCCAGGCCGAAACCGCCGCGCGCATCGCCGACCGCTACTTCACCCAGGCCGAGCACGTGGCCCGGCAGGTGGCGGTGGACGACATCAGCGACGCGCAGATGCAGGAACGCGCGGCGCAGGCGTTCGAGGCCGCCGACGCGCGGTTGCGTGCGCTGGTCGCACACCTGCGCGCGCAACTGGACGGCGAGGCGCTGGCCACGTTCGAACACGCGCACGCCACCTGGCTGGAGCTGCGCGAACGCTACGCCGCCTTCATCGCCGCCAGTTACGCCGGCGGCGGCATCCGCCCGCTGATCCACGCGGTGACGCTGGAAGGCATCACGCTCGGCTGGATCGCGGAACTCGAAACGCAGCTGGGCAACGGCGAGGACGACATCGAAGGCGACGAGCTCGTCGAGGGCTGAGCGCGGTGGTGCCACGAGCGCGCACGGCCTCGCGGTCACCCGGTGACCGCACGCGACTTGTTACGGTAGGCGGCCCCCATCGCAGCAAGGAGATCCCATGTCCGTGACCGCCAAGGAAGTCGTCGATTTCTGGCGAGATGCCGGCCCCGAGCGCTGGTTCGCCAAGGACGAAACCTTCGACGACATGTGCGAGATGGCGTTCGGCGACGCCTCCGACGACGCGGTCGCCGGCGGCATGCAGGACTGGGAGTCGGATGCCGAGGGCGCGCTGGCGCTGGTGATCCTGCTCGACCAGATCCCGCGCAACACCCACCGCGACAGCGCCAAGGCCTACGCCGGCGACAAACGTGCGCGGCGCGTGGCCGATGCCGCCATCCAGAACGGTTTCGACGTGCAGGTCGCGCCGGAGCTGCAGCGCTTCTTCTACATCCCGTTCATGCATTCGGAATCGCTGGACGACCAGAAGCGCTCGGTCGAACTCAACGGCGCCTCGGGCGATGCCGACTCGGCCAAGTGGGCGCAGCACCACCACGACATCATCGAGCGCTTCGGCCGCTTCCCGCATCGCAACGCGCTGCTGGGACGGGACAGCACCGCCGAGGAGAAGGCCTACCTCGCCGAGGGCGGCTTCGGCAGCTGAGGTCGCGTTGAATGAAGTGGCTTACTTAGCCCCTCTCCCCTCGGGAGAGGGGTTGGGGTGAGGGGTCGGCGAAGTCAGCGAACATGAAGATGCATCGCTTCTCCGAACCCTTATCCGTCGCTTCGCGCCACCTTCTCCCGGTGGGAGAAGGAAAGCGGAAAAACCAGATCAGTACTGCGCCACCGACGTATCGGCGTCCTTCGCCCACGCATCGATTCCGCCCGTCACGTTGAAGACCCGGGTGAAGCCCAACCCGCGGAAGTGCTCGGCCGCCTGCGCGCTGCGCTGGCCGTGGTGGCACAGGAACGCCAGCGCGGTGTCCTTGGGCAGCGCTTCGAGCGTCTCCAGACCGGCATTGCCCTCCAGCGTCTCGAACGGCACGTTGACCGAGGACTGGGCGCGCTCCTCGGCCGGGCGCACGTCGACCAGCGTCAGCTCGCCGGCCTGCACGCGCGCGGCGGCATCGCCGGCACTGATCGCCTGCACCTTCGGTGGGGCATTGGGGTTCTCGATCACCAGGCCGCGGCCCCGCGCGTCGTCGACCCAGTCGATCGACAGCCCGCGCGCGCGGCGCGCGCTGGCGGCATCGAACTGCACGCGTACGCCATCGACTTCGGCGGCGATGGCGTTGGCGTCCAGCGGCGCCAGCGCGAGCTTGGCGGTGTAGCGGCGGTCGATCTCCAGCGACACGGCGAACGGGCCCTGCGCCGAGGCGCCGGCCACCGATTCGCGCAGCATCTTCGCCGCGGCCGGGGTGATGGTGATCTCCGGGGGCGTGCGGTCCGGCGGCGGCAGCCCGAGCGCGGCGTTGAGCTCACCGCTGGCGGCCATCTGGCCGATGATGTCGCTGCCGCCGACCAGTTCGCCGCCGATGTAGAGCTGCGGGATCGTCGGCCACTGGCCGTACACCTTGATGCCTTCGCGGATCTCCGGGTCCGACAGCACGTCGACGTGCGCGTACTCCACGTCCAGTGCATCCAGCGCGCCGACGGCCTTGGCCGAGAAACCGCACTGCGGCGCCTGCGGCTGACCCTTCATGAACAGCACGACGCGGTTGTCGCGCAGCAGGGTTTCGATGCGGGTGTGCAGGGCAGGGTCGAGCGACATGACGGCCATCCTGTAACAACGTGTGGGGCCGGGCATTGTACGCCCGGCACCCTGAGCGACCGCTGGCGCGTGGGGTGACGGCGCGGCGCGGTGGCATCATCGCCGCCATGCCCGATGCCCCTGCCGCCCTGCCTGTCGACCCGCACCGCCCGCCGCGCTGGCCCCACGCGTGGGCGTGGGCGTTCGCCGCATCGCAGGGGGTGCTGGCGGCGGCCTGGTGGCAGTGGGGGTGGCGCGTCGGCGTGCCGCTGCTCTTCCTGACCCACGGCGCGCTGGTGTGGGGCACGCTGTGGCCGGCTTCGCGCCTGTTCGGGCCGGTGCTGACCCGGCTGCCCACGAGGGAGCGGGTCGTCTGGCTGACGATCGACGATGGCCCCTCCGGAGACACCCGTGCCGTCCTCGACCTGCTCGACAGGCACGGTGCACACGCGACGTTCTTCCTGGTGGCCGACCGCGCGGCTGCGCGGCCGGAAGCGGTCCGGGAGATCCTCCGGCGCGGCCACACCGTCGGCAACCACAGCGCCGCGCACCCTTCGGCGTGGTTCTGGGCGTTGCCGCCGGCACGGATGCGCGCGGAGATCGACCGTGGCCAGGCGGTCCTGGGTGAACTGGCCGGCACGCCGCCGCGCTGGTTCCGCGCCGTGGTCGGCATGGCCAACCCGTTCGTGCACGCGCCGCTGCGCCGCCACGGGCTGGCGCGCGTGGGCTGGAGTGCGCGCGGGTTCGACGCGGTGGCCGCCGACCCGGCCGCGGTGGTCGCGCGGATCGAGCGTGGCCTGCGCCCTGGCGCGATCGTGCTGCTGCACGAGGGTGCCGGGCACGGCCGCAACGTCGAGATCCTGACCCTGCTGTTGGGCCGGCTGGATGCGTTGGGCTACCGCGCGGTATTGCCAGAGCAGCTCACGGCGGCGGACACGACGGCAATCCAGGCCGAAACCGGCTGACGCATCGGCGCCACCCCGCCAACCCGCCGCGGATATGCGAAAGTCCGCCGACCCCGTTGCGCCCACTGCCCCCGGACCCC
>CAMPJI010000139.1 GCA_946886865.1 uncultured Lysobacterales bacterium
CCTCCCCCTGCGTGCAGGGGGAGGTTGGGAGGGGGTGCCTTTACCGCAGCGAGTGTAGGAGCGACGTAAGTCGCGACCACGCCACCGCGATTAGATGCGTAACCAACGATTTCCGGATCGCGACTTACGTCGCTCCTACACCAGGCACGCTGGATCGACATGACCTGTCGTCAGGCAAGCAGCGATCAGCGACGCCAGTCGTTTCCGTCGCCGTCGGGTCGCATCGGCACCGTGTCTTCGGTCAGCACCGTGGTGCGCACCGGCCCGGGGGCGGGCTTGTAGCGCGGCGGCGGCAGCTGGTCGATCGCCACGCCGGCGGCGCTCACCAGTTCCTGCCTGCGTGCGTCGGGGACTTCCTGCCAGTGGCAGTCCTGCAACGCGCCTTCGATCGCGTAGAGCAGGTTGAGCGTCGGTTTGAAGCCCGCACGCTTGACGCGCATGAACGCCTCGACCGTGCCGGCTTCGGCCAGCTCCTCGCGCGTGCGCAGGCCGACCTGGCGCAGCCACGCCGCCGACTTGGGGCCGATGTTGCGCATCTTCTCGGTGCTCATCGCAGTGCCTCCACGAATGCCGCGGCGATCGCCTCCATGCCGCGCTGGTCGTCCTCGTCGAACCGGGCTGGCCGCGGGCTGTCGATATCCAGCACGCCGACCAGTTCACCGCCGTGCACCAGCGGCACGACGATCTCCGAACGCGACGCCGCGTCGCAGGCGATATGGCCTGGAAAGGCGTGCACGTCGTCGACGCGCTGGGTGACGCGCTCGCGGGCGGCCGCGCCGCACACGCCCTTGTCGAGCGGAATGCGCACGCACGCCGGCAGGCCCTGGAAGGGGCCGACCACCAGCTCGGTGCCGTCGAAGAAATAGAAACCCGCCCAGTTGAGATCGGGCAGGCCGTGGTAGAGCAGGGCGGACAGGTTGGCGGCGTTGGCGATGCGGTCGCGTTCGCCATGCATCAACGCGCGGGCCTGCTCCAGCAGCTGGGCGTACTGCTCCGGCGTGTTGCCGGTGAGGGGGGTGGCGGCAAACATGGCGCGAGTGTAGCAGCGGCGCTGCCGTACCATCGGCGGGTTCCAGGGTTTTTACAGGGGTGATGCGTGCGCGGTCAGGCGTCCAACGGCATCTTCGTCACCGGCACCGACACCGGCATCGGCAAGTCCGTCGCCAGCGCCGCGCTGCTGCACGCGATGCGCGCGCGCGGCCTGCGCGCGGTCGGCATGAAGCCGGTCGCCAGCGGGTGTATCCAAACACCCGACGGATGGCGCAACGAGGATGCGATGCTGCTGCAGGCGGCCGGCGAGCCGGGCGTGCCGTACGCGGACATCAACCCGTACGCGCTGCCCGCACCGCTCGCGCCCGAGATCGCCGCCGCCGATGCGGGCGTGCAGGTCGAGCTCGACCCGATCCGCGACGCGTTCGGCCGGCTGGCCGCGCGGGCCGACCGGGTCGTGGTCGAGGGTGTCGGCGGGTGGGCGGCACCGTTGTCGGCGGCCTTGGACCAGGCCGACCTGGCACGTGCGCTGGACCTGCCGGTGGTGCTGGTGGTGGGCCTGCGGCTGGGCTGCCAGAGCCACGCACGATTGACCGCGCGCGCGATCGAAGCCGACGGGTTGCGCCTGGTGGGCTGGATCGGCAATGCCGTCGACCCCGACATGGAACGGAATGACGCGGTGCTGGGCCTGCTCCAGCAGCGGCTGCCGGCACCGTGCTGGGGCTGTATGCCCCATCGTGCCCGGCCCGAGCCGGCCGCATTGGCGCGCCATCTGACGTTTCCGGTGTGAAGCCACCCGGAGACCGGACACGCAACGCACCGTTCCATGCAGATCGGCGCCATGTGCCCTGACCCGGACTTCCGGCACGGGGACACCGCGCCGGGACATCGCTAAACTGACGAGTACAGAATTGACCCCACGAGGCCCGGCATGCGCCGCACTGCACTGTTTTCCGGAATCCTGCTGGTTGCCCTGATCGGGCTGGCCGGCTGCGGCGGCGATGAAGCCGCGGGCGCCGAGGGCGCCGCCGGCGGGCCGCCGGGCGGCATGCAACTGCCGGTGGAGACGGTCACGATCGAGCCGCGGCCGCTGCAGTCCGGGCTGGACACGGTGGGCAGCCTGCGGGCCGACGAGTCGGTGATCGTGCGGCCGGAAGTCGCCGGGCGGGTGAAGCGCATCCACTTCACCGAGGGCGGTACCGTCCGCGCCGGGCAGCCGCTCTTCAGCCTCGACGCCAGCCTGGCCCGCGCCAGCTACAACGAGGCCGCCGCCAACCTCGACAACAGCCGCCGCGCCAACGCGCGCGCCGAGGAGCTCGCCAAGGACCAGTTGATCGCGCGATCGGATGCCGACAACACGCGTGCCGCCCTCGCGGTGGACCGCGCGCGGGTGGCCTCGGCGCAGGCCGCGCTGGAAAAGATGACCCTCACCGCGCCGTTCTCCGGCCAGGTCGGTCTTCGCGAAGTCAGCGTCGGCGAGTTCGTCAATGTCGGCCAGGACCTGGTCACGCTGGTGCGGCTGGATCCGATCGAGGTCGACTTCTCGGTGCCCGAAACCGCGCTGTCGCAGCTGGGCCAGGGTCAGAAGATCCGCCTGACGGTGGATGCCTTCCCCGAGGACACGTTCGGCGGCGAGGTGGTCGCCATCGACCCGGTGGTGGACGCCAACAGCCGCAGTGCCCGACTTCGCGCGCGCGTCCCCAACCCCGACGGCCGCCTGCGTCCAGGCCAGTTCGCCCGCCTGCAGCTGCAGACCGGCGACGGCGGCACCGCGCTGATGGTCCCCGAGCAGGCGCTGATGCAGGACGGCCAGACGCGTTACGTCTACACCGTGGTCGACGGCAAGGCCAAGCGCACGCCGATCACGACCGGCACGCGCGTGCCCGGGTTCTTCCAGGTCGTGGACGGGCTGAAGGCCGGTGACGTGGTGATCACCGCGGGGCAGGCCAAGCCGATGATGCAGGACGGCATGCCGGTGGTGTCGGTGCCGCCGGGCGGTGCCGCGGCAGCCGTCCAGGGTGGGCAGGACGCCGGTGCGCAGGCGCCGGCGGGCGCTGCCCCGGCGGCGGCGTCCGAGGCCGCCCCGGCTGAAGCGCCGGCCGACGCGTCCGCCGACCCGCAGTAAAACCCGCTCCCGGCGGGAGCGGGTCGGGGTGAGGGTTCGGCGTAGCAGTGCGCGTACATCACGGAATGTGAGCTTCCGACGCTGACGACGGATTCGGGGCATTCGATCGCACCGCTCCGCCGAGCCCCATCCGCCCTCCGGGCACCTTTTCCCAGTGGGAGAAGGACTCGAGCAACAGACACGTAAACGAGGCCCCCCATGGTCCTGTCCGACATCTCCATCCGCCGCCCGGTCTTCGCCACCGTCATCAACCTGGTGGTGCTGCTCGTCGGCCTGATCGCCTACGACCGCCTGTCGGTCCGGCAGATCCCCAACGTCGACACCCCGGTGGTGACGGTCAACACGAGCTACCCGGGCGCCAGCGCGCAGGTGATCGAGTCGCAGGTCACGCAGCCCATCGAGGATGCGCTGTCGGGCGTGGAAGGCATCGAATACATGCAGTCCGTCAGCCGCGAGCAGTCCAGCCAGGTGACGATCCGCTTCCAGTTGGACCGCGACCCCGACGGCGCGGCCTCGGACGTGCGCGACCGCGTCGGCCAGGCGCGCGGGTTCCTGCCCGACGAAGTCGACGAGCCGATCATCCAGAAGCAGGAAGCCGACCAGCAGCCGATCATCTACCTGGCGTTCTCGTCCGACCGCCACTCGCGCGTGGAGATTGCCGACACCGCCGAGCGCCTGGTGAAGGACCGCATCCAGACCATTCCGGGCGTGGCGCAGGCGCAGGTGTTCTCCAGCACGTACGCGATGCGCGTGTGGCTGCAGCCGCAGCGGCTGGCGGGCTACGGGCTGACCCCGGCGGACGTGGAAGCGGCGTTGCGCGCGCAGAACGTCGAGATCCCCGCGGGCCGCGTGGAGGGCAACGCACGCGAGTTCACGGTGCTGTCGGAAACCGACCTGCAGACGCCGGAGGAATTCGGCGCGGTGATCCTGGGCAACGTCGACGGCACCCTGGTGCGGCTGCGCGACGTCGCGCGGGTCGAGCTGGGCTCGCAGGAGGAGCGTTTCCGCGCCCGTTTCAACGGCGTCAACGCGGTGCCGCTGGCGGTGGTCAAGCAGGCCGTCGCCAACCCGCTGGACATCTCCGCCGCGCTGCAGGAGATGCTGCCGCAGATCCAGCGCACCCTGCCGGACGGCATGAAGATCGAGGTCGCGTTCGACTCGACCATCTTCATCGAGAAGTCCATCGACGAGGTCTACAAGACCGTCGCCGAGGCGGTGATCCTCGTCATCGTGGTGATCTTCCTGTTCCTGCGCAGCTGGCGCGCGACGCTGATCCCGCTGGTGACGA
>CAMPJI010000140.1 GCA_946886865.1 uncultured Lysobacterales bacterium
TGGCGCGCCCGGCAGGACTCGAACCTGCAACCACCGGCTTAGAAGGCCGGTGCTCTATCCGGTTGAGCTACGGGCGCATGCGGCCCGCATCTTAACTGAACCCGCGGCAGGCACCGCGGCAGGATGGTCGGGGCAGAGGGATTCGAACCCCCGACCCTCTGGTCCCAAACCAGATGCGCTACCAGACTGCGCTATGCCCCGGGCCAGACTTCCGTTGCGCGCCAACGCCGCGAAAGGCCGGCCATTGTGGGCACCGACCCGGGACGTGTCAATCTTGCGATGCGGCCGGCAGGCCTGTGTATCCTCGCCGGCGGCCGGGTTCAGGTTTTCGACCAACGTCAACCTGCGGCACCCCCACACCACTCAAGGAGTAGCACATGCGCAGCGGCAATCCGGCACTGAAGGACAGCACGTTCCTGGACCTGGGCAGCGGCGCGGTGGTACGCGGCGGCGACAGCGTGATGACGCTCAACGGGACGGTGAACAAGACCGGTTTCCTGCTGCTGCTCAGCGTGCTGACCGCCACCTTTGCGTGGATGCAGGTGAGCACGGCGGACGGCATTGTCGGCGCAGGACCCTACGTGTGGGGCGGCGCCATCGGCGGCCTCGTGATCGCGCTGGTGACGGTGTTCAAGAAGACGTGGGCCCCGGTCACCGCACCGTTGTACGCGCTGGTGGAGGGCTTCTTCCTGGGCGCGATCTCGGCCACGTACAACCACCTGTACGAAGGCATCGTCATGCAGGCGGTGCTGCTGACCTTCGGCACGCTGTTCGCCCTGCTGTTCGCCTACCGCAGCGGGATGATCAAGGCGACCGAGAATTTCAAGCTCGGCGTGGTCGCGGCCACCGGCGGCATCATGCTGGTGTACCTGGCGAGCATCGCCCTGGGCTTCTTCGGCATCCAGATCCCGATGGTCCACGAGTCGGGGATCGTCGGGATCGGCTTCAGCCTGTTCGTGGTGGTAATCGCCGCGCTCAACCTGGTGCTGGACTTCGACTTCATCGAGACCGGTGTCGAACAGGGCGCGCCCAAGTACATGGAGTGGTACGGCGCCTTCGGCCTGATGGTCACGCTGGTGTGGCTGTACATCGAGTTCCTGCGCCTGCTGTCGAAGCTGCGCGACTGATGCAACCGCCGGGTGGCGCGGGCCACCCCATGCCGCGACAGAGGCAACGGCCAGTGCCGTTGCCTCTTTCATTTCAGCCCGCTGCTCCGACCGCGCCGGCAGTCAATGGGCCGGGGCGGACGAGGCGCGTGACGGGCGGGGCCACAGGATGAACCCGATCGCCACCGCGGCCAGCAGCCAGCAGTAGTACACCTGCCCCGCGATCGCCAACGGCGACAACCCGGCCAGCGAGCCCGCCAGCAGGATCTGCGCGCCGTAGGGCAGCACGCCCTGCATCACGCAGGAAAAGATGTCGAGCAGGCTGGCCGAGCGACGCGGGCTGATGCCGTGGCGCTGTGCGATGTCCCGCGCCAGGTCGCCACCCACCAGGATCGCCACCGTATTGTTGGCCGTCAGGGCATCGCTGCCGGCCGCCAGCGCGGCGATGCTCACCTCGCCCGCCCGCCGTCCGCGGTGGCCCCGCGCGAACCGCGCGATGACGCCCGCCAGCCACTCCAGGCCGCCCGCCGCACGCGTCAGCGCCGCCAGGCCACCGATGAGCAGCGACAGCAGCAGGATCTCCACCATGCTCTCGAAGCCGGCGTAGATGTCGCCCGCGAACGTGACCGCATCGTAGCCGTCCGCCATCGTCCAGCCGGACACGCCGGCCACCGCGATCCCGATCGACAGCACCAGCACCACGTCCAGTCCCGCCAGCGCGAGGCCCAGCACCAGCAGGTAGGGCAGCACCAGCCACGGGGAGGCCGCGTCCGGCGCACTCACCGGCGCACTGTCGCCCAACACCGCCAGCAGCGCGAGCGTGCCCAGGGCCGCGGGTAGCGCGATCCGGAAGTTCTCGCGGAACTTGTCGCGCATCCGGCACCCCTGCGTGCGCGTGGCGGCGATGGTGGTGTCAGAGATGATCGACAGGTTGTCACCGAACATCGCCCCGCCCACCACGGCGCCCATCACGAGCGCCCCATCCAGCCCCGCCGCGTCGGACACACCCAGCGCGATGGGGACCACCGCGGCGATCGTGCCCATCGACGTGCCGATGGACAGGGCGACGAAGCTCGCGACAAGGAACAGCCCGGGCAGGATGAGCGACGCCGGCAGCGCGCCCAGACCGAGCGCGACGACGGCATCCACCGCGCCGACGGACCGCGACACGGTGGCGAATGCACCGGCCAACAGAAACACCAGGCACATCAGCATCACGTTGCTGTGCCCCATGCCCGCCAGCAGCGTATCGACCGGGCGGATGCCGCGCCGCCATGCCAGCCACGCTGCCAGCGCCAGGGCCGGCAGGATCGCGACCGGCGCCCGCAACTGGTAGAACCCCATCGCCTCGCCGCGGGCCGTGAAGTACACGCCCGCACCGAAGAACAACAGAAGAAAGACCACGAGCGGTGTCAGCGCCAACGCGCTCGGCGCCGGCCTTTCGGGGTCGCGGGTATCGCCCGGCACAGGCTTCATCGCTTTATCCGGATACAGGAATCACGTGAGTCTGGCGGGACGGTACCGGCCTGTCGAGCGGCGCCGGTGGAACGCTGTCGGACGACCGGTGGCAGGCGCCCGGGGCAAGCGGTCAAGCGGATATCAGCTCGATGCCTGCAGGGCCGCCATCCCGGCGAACGCCGGGATCCCGCTCGACTCTCCCCGGCGCCACGCGACTTCCGGCAATTCAACGCGACTGGATTCCTGCTTTCACAGGGACGACGGAGTGAGCGACCCGCAGCGTACAAACCGGATCAGGGCGTACGAGGTCCATCGGCCGCTCCCAACGCAACAGGGCGCCCGAAGGCGCCCTGCTGGCGTGTCGCGGTCAACGAGGTCGATCAGGCGATGGCGCGCTTGGCAATCGCCCGGGCAAAAGACATCGTGTCGCCGGTACCGCCGAGGTCTGGCGTCATCGAATCCTTGGCCTCGAGCGTGGCGACGATGGCCTCGCGCAGCTTCGTGGCCTTCTCCGGCATGCCCAGGTGGTCGAGCATCTGGGCCGCGCCCAGCAGCAACGCGCACGGGTTGGCCTTGCCCTGCCCTGCGATGTCCGGCGCGGTGCCGTGCACGGCCTCGAAGATCGCCGCGTCGGTGCCGATGTTGGCGCCCGGCGCCAGACCCAGTCCGCCGACCAGGCCGGCGCACAGGTCGGAGATGATGTCTCCGAAGAGGTTGGTGGTCACGATGATGTCGAACGACTCAGGCTGCATCACCAGCTTCATGCAGCACGCGTCGACGATCATCTCGTCGCACTGGATGTCGGGGTACTCGGCGGCCACCGCGCGCGCGGTGCGCAGGAACAGGCCGGACGTCGACTTCAGGATGTTGGCCTTGTGCACGACCGTGACCTTCTTGCGGCCGGTCTTGCGAGCCAGTTCGAAGGCATAGCGCACGATGCGCTCGGAGCCGCGGCGGGTGACCTTCTGGGTCAGGACCGCGGTCTCGCCGTCCTCGCTCAGCTGCTGGCCTTCGCCAATGTAGGCACCTTCCGTGTTCTCGCGAACGGTGACCAGGTCGACGCCGTCAGTGAAGCGCGACTTGGTGTTCGGGAACGACTTGGCCGGGCGCACGTTGGCATACAGGTCGAAGCGCTTGCGCAGCTCGACGTTGATCGACGAGAACCCCTCACCCACCGGCGTGGTCAGCGGGCTCTTGAGAGCCACGCGGTTCTTGCGGATGGAATCCATCGTCTCCGCCGGCAGCAGCTCGCCATGCTTCTCGAGCGCGACCAGGCCGGCGTCGGCCTCCTCGTAGCTCAGGCCCAGCTGCATCGCGTCGAGCACGTGCAGGGTGGCGTCCATGATTTCCGGGCCAATGCCATCGCCACGGATGACCGTAATGGTGTTCGTCATAGGGGAGGTTTCCAGCTGGTGGCGCAGGCGTGGGGGACACGCAGCGCAAGAGGGTTAGCCCCGTAATTATGCCGCGCCGGGCCGCTACTTGACAGGGCGGGCAGGTTCCCGCCGGCCGCCGCACGCGTCGAAACCCCCGCCGGGCGGGGGTCGGGCGCCGGTGCCGACGGGTGTGTGGGCCGCCGGCTAGCCGTGCTCGTGTGCGTCGGGCGCGGAGGTCGCGCCCTGCTCCAACCGGTCGAGGAAGTCCACGGCACGGCGCATGTGCGGGATCACGATCGAGCCGCCCACGACCAGCCCCACCGAGAACGCTTCGAACATCTCCGCGCGGCTGACGCCCGCCTCGCGGCACTGGGCCACGTGGTAGCTGATGCAGTCGTCGCAGCGCAGCACCATCGACGCGACCAGGCCCA
>CAMPJI010000141.1 GCA_946886865.1 uncultured Lysobacterales bacterium
CCCCCGACACGGGGATTTTCAATCCCCTGCTCTACCAACTGAGCTACCCGGCCACGTCACGGCAGGCCGTGCGAGGAGCGGCATCATACGGAGGGCGTGCGGGACTGGCAAGCCGCATCGGGCCTGAATGCCGGCGCGCCGCATTGATGCCGCCGCCGTCGGCAGGCGCATCATGGGCGTCCTGACCCCATCGGGCCTGCGCGGATGCATGCGGGACCGCATGACACTTGGAACACATCGAGAAGGAGGCATGCGATGAAACGTCCATCGAGCACGCGTACATTCATCCCCCCAAATGCGCGGGTCGCGCTGGCCGCTGCGCTGATATGGGCCACGCTGACAGGATGCGCCACCGATGCGGGCCTGCGCGATGAGCAGCGCCTGGCGCTGTACCGAGAGAACGCCGGCGCGCCGGTCGACAGCTTCCAGTACTTCGGCCGCCTCAACGGCTGGACGCCCCTAGGCGACCGCGCGCTGGCGGTGTGGACGCGGCCCAGCCAGGCCTATCTGCTGGAGTTGGCCGGCAGTTGCATCGACCTGGAGTACGCACACGCCATCACGGTCACGAACCAGTCCGGGCGCGTGCACGCGCGGTTCGACGATGTGGTGGTGCTCGGTTCCAACACGCCGCGCATCCCGTGCCGGATCGAGCAGATCCGGCCGGTTGATGGCGCCGCGCTGAAGCAGGCCGAGCGCGAGCGGCGCGAATCGATCGAACCGGTGGAGCGCCGCTAGCCGGTTACGCCGCGTCGGGCGGCACGTAGCCGGCGGGCGCCTCGGCATCGCCGCCGAACAGGAACTTCTCCATCTGTTCGGCCAGGAACGTCCGGTGCTCCGGATTCATGGGCGACAGCCGGTTCTCGTTGATGAGCATGGTCTGGTGCGCCAGCCACTTCGCCCATGCGGCCTTGCCGATGTGGGCGAACACGCGCTGTCCGAGCGCGCCGGGCCAGGGCACGAAGTCCAGGCCTTCGGTCTCGCGCTTCTCGTATTCGCAGTAGACGGTTCGGGGCATGTCCGGTCCTGTGGCGTGAGGGGTCAGCGGCGGGCGGTTTCGATCAGCCGCCGCACGGGGGCGGGAATGCCCAGCGTGGCCAGCGCGTCGTACGGCACCCAGCGCAGGGCGTCATTGTCGCGCAGGTGCGCGGCCAGTTCGACGCCGTGCCAGCGGCGCGGGTGCAGCTGCAGGCGGTAGTGGCTGAAGGCGTGGTCGATGGGGTCGAGCGCGATGCCCGCACCGGGTGGGGGTGTGGCTCGCGCGGCCCACCATGCGTCCATGCCCTCCGTGCCGTCCACCTGCGGCAACGACCACAACGAGGCCCACACGCCCGTGTCCGGTCGACGTTCCAGCAGCACACGCCCCCGGGTGTCCTCCAACCACAGCACCTGCGCCGTGCGCTGCGGCAGCACCTTGGCCGGACGCGGGGTCGGGAGGCTGCCGGTGCGGCCCTGGATGCGCGCCACGCAGTCGTCCTGCAGCGGGCACAGCACGCACGCCGGGTTGGCGCGGGTGCAGACCGTCGCGCCCAGGTCCATCTGCGCCTGCGTGTAATCGGCCATGCGGGCACGCGTGAGCACCGGGTGGGCGACATGGTGCTCGGCTTCGGCCCAGAGGCGCTTTTCGACAGCAGGGCGCGCCGGCCAGCCTTCGATGCCGTGGTAACGCGCCAGCACGCGTTTGACGTTGCCGTCGAGGATCGCGCACCGCTCGCCCCACGCCTGCGACAGGATGGCGGCCGCGGTGCTGCGGCCGATGCCGGGCAGGGCGATGAGGGCTTCCTGGTCGCGCGGCAGTTCGGCACCGTGGCGCTCCGCGCAGTCGCGTGCGGCGGCATGCAGGTGGCGGGCGCGGGCGTAGTAGCCCAGGCCGGACCACAGGGCCAGCACGTCGTCGAGCGGGGCAGCCGCGAGCGCCGGCAGGTCGGGCAGGGCGGCCACGAAGCGCTCGAAATACCCGGTCGCGGTCCTGACCTGAGTCTGCTGCAGCATGATTTCCGACAGCCACACCCGGTACGGCGTGCGCGGGTGCTGCCAGGGCAGGTCGTGACGTCCATGGCCGTCGAACCACGCCAGCAGGCGCGGCGCGAAGTCATCGACGGCCGTCATGGGCCCGCGTCCACGGCTGCGTCGTCCTCGAATTCGATCTCGACACCCAGCAGGTGCGCACCGCCGATCTCCAACTGCGGCGAAGACAGGTGGCCGCGCAGGGGCGGCAGCGGGGTGTCGCCTGCCGGGCGCTCCAGCCAGGCCAGCACGTCCGGGATGCGGAAGCGGCCGTCGAATGCCGTTCCATCGCGTGCCAACGACAACCCGGTGGTGCCGGACAGGTCGGGTGCGCCGGCATAGCGCAGGGCGAAGGGCAACGGCGCATTGGACGAACCCAGGGGGGCCGGCAACGCCGGCCATGCCTGCGGCCATCGCGCGAGCGCGCCGTCCAGCCACAGGGCCAGCGCGTCATCCAGCGCCAGACGCCCGCCCGCGTGGAGGTCCGGGAGAAGGCGCCCACCACCGTCCAGCGCGACGCCGAGCGGGGACACCGTCAGGCGACCGTCGCGATAGCGCACCTGCCCGGCCAGGCCGAGTGCGAACGCGTCCTCCACATCGCCGCCCACGTAACGCGCATCCGCGGCGTAGCGCAGCCCATCCAGGCCGAGCCCGTCCGCGCCGTCGTGCAGCCGGCCGCTGGCGGTGACGGACATCGGGAGTCGCCAGCCATCGGCCTGCACCTCGACGCCGCCCGCCAGCCTGAGCCCCGCGTTGCGTGCCGGGCGCGTCAATGCCGCGTGGAGCGCGAATGGCACGGCGACACGCGCGGCTCGGTAGCGGCCCGACACCACCCCGGCCGCCGCGCGATCGGGGTGGAAGGCGGGGACGTCGACGTTGACCCCGTCGATGGACCAGCTGCCGCCGACGATGCGGCCGTTGCCCACCTGCAGTCCGTCGGTCAGTGTCGGCAGGCGTGCCGGCGCCGCTGGCCGCGTGGCCTGCCACGCCTGGTAGGCGGCCAGGTCCAGCCGGGGTGCGTCCAGCTCGACACGCCGCACCACCAGCGTCTCCCCGGCTCCCCGCAGCGTCGACCAGGGCAGCGACAGCAGGATCCGTTCGGCCCGCAGCAGCGGCGCGTCGGCGCCAGGCTGGCGCACCACGACATCGCGGAGCACCAGCGTCGGCGCACCGCGCAGGCGGTACTCACTGCGGCCGGATGCGGTGATCTCGAGCCCGAGCGCGGCCTCCACGCGTGAGAGCACCACGGCGGCGACGCGCACCGGGCGGGTGGCCCAATACGAGAACGCCAGCAACAGGGCGACCGCGGCCAGCGCGTACGGCCAGCGGCGCCGGTGGGCGACGGCGGTACCGGTGGCGGCGTCGGTCATGCGTGGGTGACGCCGGCGCCGTCAGCGGCCCAGCGATTCGGGCAGCAGCGCGTCGACGAATGCCTGCGCGTCGAACACGCGCAGGTCCTCCGGGCGCTCGCCGATGCCGGCGAACCGGATCGGGATGCCGAACTCGCGGGCCAGCGCGAACACCACGCCACCCTTCGCGGTGCCGTCCAGCTTGGTGACCACCAGGCCGGTGACACCGACGGCGGCATGGAACTGGCGCAACTGGCTGAGTGCGTTCTGTCCGGTCGTGCCGTCGATCACCATCAGCACCTCGTGCGGCGCGGACGCGTCGAGCTTCTGCAGCACGCGCTTGATCTTGCCCAGCTCCGCCATGAGCCCCTGCTGCGTGTGCAGCCGGCCGGCCGTGTCGGCAATCAGCACCTGCGTGCCGCGCGCCTTGGCCGCCTGCAGTGCGTCGAACGCAACCGACGCGGCATCGGCGTTCTGGCCCTGTGCGACGACCGGCACGCCGTTGCGCTCCCCCCACGCCTGCAGCTGCGCGACCGCGGCGGCACGGAAGGTGTCGCCGGCGGCCAGCATCAGCGGCCGGCCTTCGTCCTTGAACCGGCGCGCGAGCTTGCCGATGGTGGTGGTCTTGCCGACGCCGTTGACGCCCACGGTCAGCAGCACGAAGGGCTTGGCCGCCTCGTCGATCACCAGCGGACGCGCGACCGGCGCGAGCAGTGCGACGAGATCGGTGCGCAGGGCGTCGAGCAGCGCGTTTGCGTCGGCGAACTCGCGCCCCTTCATGCGCTTGCGCAGACGTTCGACCAGTTCGGTGGTGGCCGACACGCCGACATCGGCGGTGATCAGCGCGGTCTCGACCTCGTCGAGCAGGTCGTCGTCCAGCCGTGGATTGCGCGAGAACAGGCCGCCGAAGCTCCGCGCGAACGCGCTGTCGCGCAGCTTGTCGCGCCAGCCGGCCTTGCCGGGCGCGGGGGCGGGTGCTGCCTCATGGGCGGACGCCGGAGGCGGTTCGGGCG
>CAMPJI010000142.1 GCA_946886865.1 uncultured Lysobacterales bacterium
GTGGCGAGCGCGCTGGCGAGCGCGAGAACGAGCAGGCGGCGGGTCGGGGTCATTGCAGGGCCGGGTGGCGGACGAATCCCGCAGCCTAGCCGCGATCACCCGACGCCATGTAGGCCGGAAGTCCTGCCGAGGCGTGCCGCATGTGGCGGTTCGGGCGGTTGCGCCACCCGTGAACCCATAGAGCGACGTGGGTCGCGACCCGCGAAGGTGGCCATGCGTGCGAAGGTCGCGACTCACGTCGCTCCTGCAACGGTGCTGCCAGTCCGATCGCGGCTGAGGCCGCTCCTGCAGGCGATGCGTTACTCGAACGGCACCGTCTCGGCGGCGAAGCCCACCACCAGCGCGCCCTTGCCGACATTGACCATGCCGGTGAGGCTCATGACGCTCTCGAACAGTTCGATGTTGTGCTCGGCGCACGCGTCCTTGAGGCGCGTATACCCGGGCAGCGCGCGCATTTCCTCCAGCTCGCCGCCGTAGCTCAGGCACACCGTCGGCGTCATCAGCCCGGCGCGGATGCGCTTGAGCGTGAAGTCGAACAGCCGTTCCACCGCCGGCTCGAACCCCTTGATCTTGGCCGCCGGCGCGGTTTCGCCGCGGTTGCAGTGCAAGACCGGTTTGATGTCCAGCGCGCTGCCCAGCGCGGCGCTGAGCAGGCTGACGCTGCGGTCGTTCTTCTTGCGGGCGCGGGCGCGCAGGTAGTACAGGTCACGCGGCACCAGGTAGCCCTGGGTGTGCAGCGCCAGGTGCTCCAGGCGCGCGCGGATCTTCGGCGCGCCCTCGCCGGCATCGCGCAGGCGCACGGCCTCCACCGCGGTGATGCCCTGGGCGGCGAACAGGTTCTGCGTGTCGATCACGCGCAGCGCGAACGGCGTGGCGTTGCCGGCCGCGGCGCGCACCGACTTGTAGTCGTTGAGGATGGCGAAGCTGGCCTGCTGCGCGTTGTCGAAGATCGGGCTGCGGCTGCGCGTGATCGTCATGCAGAACACGTAGTCGTGGTCGATCACCAGCCGCTGCAGGAACAGGTCGCGGATCTGCTGCACCGTGAACGGCATGGTTTCGGCCTCGGCGCCGCGCTCGGCGACGTGGGCGTGCAGGAACTCCAGCGTGGCCTGCTCGTCACGGTGGTCGGCCAGCACCGCCTCGCCGATGCGCACGGTGATGGGCAGCACCGTCACGTCGTGTTGCTGCAGGTACTCCAGCGGCAGGTCGCAGGCCGAGTCGACGACGAGTCCAATGCGCATGATCCCCCCAGGGTGCTACGCCCCAAAAATGTGACGCGGAGCATACATTGGGCCGCTGCGGCACTCATGCTGCATCGCGGCGGCCGCCCGTGGCGGCCCGCGGGAGGCCCGGCCGGTGCCGTCAACCCGGGCGCCGGGTCAGGTCCGGCGGATGCCGACCGGCAGTGCCGCGACCCGTGCCATGCCGGGGTCGTCCAGCAGGGCGGGGTCCCTCAGTGCGGCCACGGCGAAGTCGTGCGCGTCGTTGCCCCAGAACAGCCCGGCGCGGATCGACAGGGTGGGCACGCCGTAGACGCCCGCCTCGATGGCCGCCCCGGTATTGGCGCGCAGCGCCGCCTTGGTCCCGTCCTCGCCCAGCACCGCCGGGTCGATGCCCAGCGCCTGTACGAGGGGCGTGATGGCTTCGACGCTGTCGGCGGCGCGGCCGTCCCGCCAGATCCAGTTGAATATCGCGTCCACGGCGGCATGCGTGCTGCCGGCGGCAATGCACAGGCGCAGCGCCGGCAGCGGATTGAACGGATGCGCGGGCGGGAACGTTAGCGGGACGCCTTCGCGCCGGGCCTGCCACAGCACATGGCGGTAGGTGAACTCGCGTTTGCCGGGAATCTCGGCCGGGCCCTTCTGCCCATGCGCGTCCAGCACCGCGCCGAACATCACCGGCACCGGCGTCGCGGGCGTGGCAACGGTGCCGTCCTCGTGCAGGCGACGGACCTTCTGCCACTGCAGGTAGGAGAACGGGGAGATGAAGTCGAAGTACCAGAGCACGGCCATGGCGGACCTCGCTGTCAGGGGCGGTGCGATCAGCGCCAGGCGCCGAGGATCAGGCCGTACAGCGCGAACTGCAGCACGTGGTAGCCCGCGTCGATCATCCACAGCTTCACGCTGCGCTGGGAAAACGCGTAGTTGATGCCGAAGCTCATCGCCACGAAGAACACGCCCACCACGAAGCCGGCGCCGAAGCCGTCGGCCGCGCTGGCGCCGGGCGGCAGGAATGCGGCGAACATCAGGGCCGACAGCAGGCTGCACACGAACGCCGTGGCGAAGATGCGCCCCTGGTGCGGCGGCGCGACCGCCGGATCCATGCCCATCTCGCGGCACCAGGCGTTCTTGAACACGCCGTACCAGAGCCCGCCCAGCGCGAACGCGGATACGGCGGCGACGAGGATGGCGAGCCAGTTGAGGTCGAGGTCGGGCAGGGGCGGCATGGCGGCGTCCGGTATTGGGATCGGCGAAGCCTAGCGCGGGTGGGATCGGGTCGGTCCTGTCCGGTCCGGTTGGTGCAGCTCCCTCCCCTGCGATGGAGGGGAGGGTTGGGAAGGGGTGCTTTCAGTCCACGCCCGCCGCGGCGCGGCGCGCCGCCACCCCCTCCCGACCTCCCCCTGCGAGCAGGGGGAAGAGCACTTCAGTGTCCCCGCATGCATTCAGGGGAGGGAGTTGAAGCGCGTTCAGCGCGCCGCATCCCCCGACGGATACGCCCGCGGCAGGCCGCCGTTGTCGGCGGGGACCTTCGTGCGCAGGTAGCGGTCGCGCAGTTCGGTCTGGCGGCTGCGCATCGGGATCGCACGGCCGTCCATCCACACCTGCAGCGCCACCGCGTTGACCTCCAGCGGGTCGCCGCTCCACAGCACCAGGTCGGCGCGTTGGCCGGGCGCGATGCGGCCGACCTCGTCGCCCACGCCCAGCGCCTGCGCCGGCACCGTGGTCAGGCCGGCCAGGCCCTGCTCCCATGGCAGGCCGGCGGCGACGGCGTTGCCCGCCAGCTGGCGGATCTTGCGCGCGTTGTGGCTGCCGTCGCCGCTCTGGGCGAAGCTCACCGGCACGCCGGCGGCATGCAGGCGCGCGGCGTTCTCCATCGTCGCGCCGATCTGGTCGAAGTTGGCCGGCAGGTTGCCCAGCGGGTTGACGAACACCGGCACCTTGGCCGCCGCCAGTTCCGGCGCCAGCTTCCACGCCTCGGCGCCGCCCGCAATCGCGATGCGCACGTTGTGGCGCTTCGACCACCGCAGCAGCTGGCGGATGTCGGCGGCGCGGTGCACGCCGACCACCACGCGCTCGCCACCGTCCAGGTAGCTGGCGAGCGTGCGACGGCCGGCCGGCGTGAGCAGCGCGGCGTTGGCGTCCGGGCCGATACGCCCGCGCACCTCGTCGATCAACTGGTCCAGGATCATCCACTGCGCCGCGCGCGAGTTGCCGCTCAGGCCCGCCGCGCCGCTGCCCAGGTCGACGAACAGCACCTTGGCGCCGATCGGGTCCGGGTCGCCGTCCAGGCGCACCACCGCGCCCTGGCCGCCGATGATCGACCCGCCGCTGGTGGTGTTGGCGCCGAGCAGCGTCCAGCCGATGCCTTCCACGCGCGCCACCGGCACCAGCACCGAGGCCGGGTTGTAGGCCAGGGTGACGTCGAACTCCGGACGCACCGTCATCTGCTTGGTCTCCGCGCCCAGTCCGAGGGAGGCGTCGACCGTGCTGCGCTCGCCGGAGACTTCCTCCAGGCCGATCTCGGTGATGCCGCCGAACAGCGTCGGCGTCAGCGGCCGGCCCTGTGCGTCGACGGTCTGCGCGCCGGCGGGCGCCGACAGGCCGGGACCGACCTGGCGCACCACGCCGCCGGTCACCAGCACGTCGGCGTTGTCCAGCGTGCCCTGCGCCGCGGCGGTGTGGACCTTCGCATTGCGGATCAGCAGAGCCTGCCCCGGACTTGATCCGGGGTCCTGCGCGCTCGCGCCCAGCGCGAGGATCGACAGCGTGGCCGCGGCCAGCGCCTTCATCGCGACGCGGCTCATCGCACACCTCCGGTCATGCCGGCGGCATCGCTGGCGCCTTGCCCCAGCATGAAGTCCGACACCGGCTGGCGGCTGCGGTCGTTGCGGTCGTACAGGCGCGCGCCGTCGACGTAGACCTGCTCGGCCTGCGCGTAGACGCTGAAGGGGTTGCCGTTCCACAGCACGACGTCGGCCATCTTGCCTTCCTCCAGCGTGCCGGTCTGGTCGAGGATGCCCATGGATCTGGCGGGGTTGGCGGTGACCCAGCGGATCGCGCGTTCGGGCGCGATCGCCATGCCGGCGCGGCCGGCGCTGGCCATCACCTTGGCGGCCTCCTGGTTGAGGCGCTGGATGCCTTCGTC
>CAMPJI010000143.1 GCA_946886865.1 uncultured Lysobacterales bacterium
CCGGTGCTGCTGAACCGTGCGCCGACGCTGCACCGCCTGGGCATCCAGGCGTTCGAGCCGGTGCTGATCGAGGGCAAGGCCATCCAGCTGCACCCGCTGGTCTGCACCGCGTTCAACGCCGACTTCGACGGTGACCAGATGGCCGTCCACGTGCCGCTCTCGCTGGAAGCCCAGCTGGAAGCGCGCGCGCTGATGATGGCGTCGAACAACATCCTGTCGCCGGCCAACGGCGAGCCGATCATCGTGCCGTCGCAGGACGTCGTGCTCGGCCTGTACTACATGACCCGCGAGCTGGTCGGCAAGAAGGGCGAGGGCATGGCCTTCGCCAACGTCGCCGAGGTCAAGCGCGCCTACGACAACCGCGTCGTCGAGCTGCACGCCAAGGTCAAGGTCCGGATCACCGAGACGGTGACGGGCGAGGACGGCGAGCGCAGCCGCAAGACGTCGATCGTCGACACCACCGTCGGCCGGGCCCTGCTGCAGGAGATCCTGCCGGATGGCCTGCCGTACGCGCTGGCCAACGTCGAGCTGACCAAGAAGAACATCAGCCGCCTGATCAACTCGTGCTACCGCATGCTGGGCCTGAAGGACACGGTCGTGTTCGCCGACCAGCTGATGTACACGGGCTTCGCCTACGCCACCCGCGCGGGCGTGTCGATCGGTATCGACGACATGACCATCCCGGACGAGAAGAAGGGCATCCTGGCCGAGGCCGAAGCCGAGGTCCTGGAAATCCAGCAGCAGTACCAGTCGGGCCTGGTCACCGCCGGTGAGCGCTACAACAAGGTCGTTGACATCTGGTCGCGCACGAACGAGCGCGTGGCCAAGGCGATGATGGACGCGATCGGCACCGACGAAGTCACCGACGCCGAGGGCAAGAAGGTCGCCCAGAAGTCGATGAACTCGATCTACATCATGGCCGACTCCGGTGCGCGTGGTTCGCAGGCGCAGATCCGCCAGCTGGCCGGCATGCGTGGCCTGATGGCCAAGCCGGACGGCTCGATCATCGAGACGCCGATCACCGCGAACTTCCGCGAGGGCCTCAACGTCCTGCAGTACTTCATCTCGACCCACGGTGCCCGAAAGGGCCTGGCCGATACCGCGTTGAAGACCGCGAACTCCGGTTACCTGACCCGTCGCCTGGTCGACGTGGCGCAGGACGTGGTGATCACCGAGGACGACTGCGGCACGATGGCCGGCCTGACCATGACCCCGATCGTGGAAGGCGGCGACGTCGTGGAGCCTCTGCGCGACCGCGTGCTGGGTCGCATGGTGGCCGAGGACGTGTTCCTGCCGGGCGAGGACGAGGATCCGATCGTCACCCGCAACACGCTGCTCGACGAGCAGTGGGTGGCCAAGCTCGAGGATGCCGGCGTCCAGTCGATCAAGGTGCGTTCGACGATCACCTGCGAATCGGCGTTCGGCGTGTGCGCGCACTGCTACGGTCGCGACCTGGGCCGCGGCCACCTGGTCAACCACGGCGAGGCCGTCGGTGTCGTCGCGGCGCAGTCGATCGGCGAGCCGGGCACCCAGCTGACCATGCGTACGTTCCACATCGGTGGTGCGGCGTCGCGTGCGGCGGCGATCGACAACGTCACGGTCAAGACCACCGGTTCGATCAAGTTCAACAACCTCAAGCACGTCGAGCACGCCGGTGGCCACCTGGTCGCAGTGTCGCGTTCGGGCGAGCTGTCGATTCTCGATACGCACGGCCGCGAGCGCGAGCGCTACAAGCTGCCGTACGGCGCGACCATCGCCATCAAGGACGGCGGCGCGGTCAAGGCCGGCCAGCAGGTCGCGAACTGGGATCCGCATAACCACCCGATCGTCTCGGAAGTCGCCGGTTTCGTGCGCTTCGTCGACTTCGTCGACGGCGTGACCGTGATCGAGAAGACCGACGAACTGACCGGACTGGCCTCGCGCGAGATCACCGATCCGAAGCGCCGCGGTACCCAGGCCAAGGACCTGCGTCCGATCGTCCGCATCGTCGACAAGAGCGGCAACGACCTGTCGATCCCGGGCACCGACCTGCCGGCGCAGTACCTGTTGCCGCCCAAGTCGATCGTCAACCTGCAGGACGGCGCCGCCGTCGGCGTGGGCGACGTGGTCGCCAAGATCCCGCAGGAAGCGTCCAAGACCCGCGACATCACCGGCGGCCTGCCGCGCGTGGCCGACCTGTTCGAGGCGCGCAAGCCGAAGGATCCCGCGATCCTGGCCGAGCGCTCGGGCATCGTCAGCTTCGGCAAGGACACCAAGGGCAAGCAGCGCCTGATCATCCGCGACACCGACGGCAGCGAGCACGAGGAGCTGATCCCCAAGTACCGCCAGATCATCGTGTTCGAAGGCGAGCACGTGGAGAAGGGCGAGACCGTGGTGGACGGCGAGCCGACCCCGCAGGACATCCTGCGCCTGCTGGGCGTGGAGCCGCTGGCGGTCTACCTGACCAAGGAGATCCAGGACGTCTATCGCCTGCAGGGCGTGAAGATCAACGACAAGCACATCGAGGTGATCGTTCGCCAGATGCTGCGCAAGGTCGAGATCACCGACGGCGGCGACAGCAAGTTCCTCCATGGCGAGCAGGTCGAGCGCCAGCGCTTCGTCGAGGAGCTGGCACGCGTGGCGGGCCGCAACGAGATCGTGCCGCAGTTCGAGCCGGTCCTGCTGGGCATCACCAAGGCCTCGCTGGCGACGGAGTCGTTCATCTCCGCGGCCTCCTTCCAGGAGACCACCCGCGTGCTGACCGAGGCCGCCGTGCGCGGTACCCGTGATGGCCTGCGTGGCCTGAAGGAAAACGTGATCGTGGGCCGCCTGATTCCGGCCGGTACCGGCCTGGCGTACCACTCGCAGCGCCGCAAGAACGCCTCGGGCCTGACCGATTCGGAGATGGAGGCGCTGGCCGCCCCGGTCTCCGCAGAGGTTGAAGCCGAAGCGGGCGAGGAGTCGAGCGCTTCGTAACACGCTGTATTGGCGGGCCCGCCGCACGGCGGGCCCAGCCCCAGATCACCAAATGAGGCGCAGGGAGCGCCTCGTGTTGGGCCCAGGGCAGGGCGGGATCACAGGAGGCGGCAGGCCACCCCAGGGTGGCAGGCCCTGCGCTCCGGACTGGCTCGCGTTGACGGCAACGTTTGGCGCGGGCTATACTTTTCCGTCTCGGTAGGCCGGGGTGTACCCGGCTTGCCGTTCGTTTTTCAACAAGGCCCATGGCACACCGCCCGGCCTTCATCAAAGAGCTCCAGATGGCGACGATCAATCAGCTGGTCCGCAAGCCGCGGCAGGCGACGACCTACAAGAGTGCCTCCCCGGCGCTGGCGAACTGCCCGCAGCGACGCGGCGTGTGCACCCGCGTCTACACCACCACCCCGAAGAAGCCGAACTCGGCGCTGCGCAAGGTGGCCAAGGTGCGCCTGACCAACGGTTACGAGGTCATCTCGTACATCGGCGGCGAAGGCCACAACCTGCAGGAGCACTCGGTGGTGCTGATCCGCGGCGGCCGCGTCAAGGACCTGCCGGGCGTGCGCTACCACACCGTCCGCGGTTCGCTCGACGCCGCCGGCGTCACCAAGCGTCGCCAGGCCCGTTCGAAGTACGGCGCCAAGCGCCCGAAGTCCTGAGGAATTTGACCCATGTCGCGTAAAGGCTCCGCCCCGCAGCGTTCCGTCCTGCCCGATCCCAAGCACGGCAGCGAGACGATCGCGCGTTTCATCAACATGGTCATGCAGAGCGGCAAGAAGTCCGTCGCCGAGAAGATCGTCTATGGCGCAATGGACGCCATCGGTGAGAAGAACCCCAACGCCCTCGAGCTGGTCGAGAAGGCGCTGGGCAACGTCTCCCCGGCCGTCGAGGTCAAGTCGCGCCGCGTCGGCGGTGCCACCTACCAGGTGCCGGTCGAAGTGCGCCAGTCGCGCCGCATGGCGCTGGCGATGCGCTGGCTGATCGAGTCCGCCCGCAAGCGCGGCGAGAACAGCATGCCGCGCAAGCTCGCTGCCGAGCTGATCGATGCCTCGGAAAGCCGTGGCGGCGCGATCAAGAAGCGTGAAGAAACCCACCGCATGGCGGAAGCGAACAAGGCGTTCGCGCACTACCGCTGGTGAGTTCGGGGCGTCGATGACGGCGCCCACCGGGTGCCGGCCGCGCTTCGCGCGCTGACACCCACCCGCGATGCCGGCAACCGGCCTCGCACGTCGAATCGGAAGCCGCCGCAAGGCGGCGTCCGGCCATTTCCGGCCCTGGTTTCACCGGGCCCAAAAATACGAGAACAGCCGTGGCTCGCACCACTCCCATCGACCGTTACCGCAACTTCGGCATCATGGCCCACATCGATGCCGGCAAGACCACCACGT
>CAMPJI010000144.1 GCA_946886865.1 uncultured Lysobacterales bacterium
CCCGAAGGGCACCATGAAGCACAGCGCGGCGACGTTGATCGCGATCTGGTGCGCGGCCACCGGCACCTCGCCCAGCCGGCCGATGAGCAGCGCGGTGACGATGAAGAGGCTGCCCTCCATCGTCACCGTCACGCCGATCGGCAGCCCGGTGCGCAGCAGCCCGCGAATGCGCGCGCCGTCGGGGCGGTTGCGACGCGTGAGGAAGCCGTCGAACAGGCGCAGGTCGGCGAACCGGCGCGAGCGCCGCAGGTAGAGCGCGAAGACGATGGCCTGCGTCCACAGCATGATCGCCGACGCCAGCCCGAGCCCGCCCGCGCCCATCTCCGGCAGTCCGAACCGGCCGAAGGTGAACACCCAGCCCAGCGGCACCAGCAGCAGCAGGCCGCCGAAGCCCAGCACCATGGTTGGCAGGGTCCAGTGCAGGCCGTCGCTGAGGTAGCGCATGCAGTAGTAGAACGTCAGTGCCGGCACGCCCCAGCGGATGCCGTGCAGGAAGTCGGTCGCGCCGGGCCGGATCTCCGCGGCGATGCCCATCGGGCCCATCGCGTGCACCAGCAGCGACAGCAGCGCGAACAGCGCCACGCCCAGCGCCGCGGCCAGCCACAGCGCCTGTCGGAACAGCGGGCCGATCTCGTAGCGGCGGCCCGCGCCGTCCAGCTGCGACACCGACGGCGGCAGCGCCATCAGCGTGCCCATCGGCACCATCATCGCCAGCCAGAACAGCGCCGTGCCCACGGCCACCGACGCCAGCGTGGTGGTGCCGTGGTGGCCGGCGATGACGCTGTCGACGAACCCGATCAGGCCGGTGGAGACGTGCCCGGCGATCAGCGGCGCCGCCAGCCACGCGGTGCCGCGCAGCTCGCCGCGCAGGTGCGGCGTCGGCGCAGCGGGCGCCTGCATGGGAGGGCTCATGGAAAGCACCTGGCGACTGCGGCCGCGCGCGAACCGCTGTCGCGCGCTGGCGCCGGGTCGCGGCGGGCCGCTATCTTAGCCGCCCGTTGCCGGCCCGACGCCGCGCCGGCCGGCGGCGTCGACCACGCCGCGTTTGCAAGGGGATCGGGGGAACACATGGACGCACACGACACGCCGACGCACTGCGAGAACTGCGCGACCCCGCTGCAGGGCGGCTATTGCCACCGCTGCGGGCAGTCGGCGGTCAATCCGATCCGCGACACGCACCACGCGATCGTCGAGGTGTTCGAGTCGTTCTGGCACCTGGACGGCCGCGTGTTCCGCACGCTGCGCGACCTGTTGTCGCCGGGCCGCGTGGCGCGCGACTACCTCGCCGGACACCGTGCGCGCTACATCGCGCCGCTGCGCATCTTCGTGGTCGCCACGCTGCTGACGTTCTTCGTCGGCCAGTACACGGTGTCGTTCGGTGAAAGCCCGATCGTCACCGACGGCGGCACGCCGACCGTGGCCGGCGTGGATGTCGGACTGGCGCGGCAGCTGGAGGCGGCGACGACCCGCGAGGAGGTGATCCGCATCCGCGACGCGGCGCTGGCGGAGGTGGAGGCGGCGCGCGCATCGGTGGACAGCGTGCCGGTCCCGGGCGTGGACCGCGGCCTGGTCACCGCGCAGGTCGCGATCCGCGGCGCCGCGGGCAACCGCATCGCCCAGTTGCGCGAGGCCGCCAAGGCCGGCGACACACCGGCCCCGTCCGCGGCCGACGCGGCCGCCGCCGCCGCCGATGCCACGCCCGGGGATGCCGGCGAGGCGGACGACGAGGAGTGGGTGATGCGCTTCAACGGCGAGCGCTGGCATCCAGTGGACAACCCGCTGACGGTCGCGTGGTGGCCGGACTTCGCCAACGACTGGCTCAACCGCAAGGTCGGCCGCGCGCAGGACAACATCCCGCGCCTGCAGCAGAACCCGGACCTGCTCAAGGAATCGATGATGCAGGCGCTGCCCACGGCGCTGTTCCTGCTGGTGCCGGTGTTCGCGCTGCTGCTGAAGGTGTTCTACCTCTTCAGCGCGCGGCTTTACCTGGAGCACCTGGTGGTGGCGCTGTACAGCCACGTCTTCCTGGTGCTCACCATCCTCGTGCAGTTCCTGCTGGCGGCGGCGGACGGCGCGGTCGCCGCGCACTCGGCCTGGGCCAGCCGTGGCATCGGCCTGCTGGAGTTCGCCCTGTGGTGCTGGCTGCCGGTCTACCTGCTGCTGATGCAGAAGCGCATCTACGGCCAGGGCTGGCTGCTGACGCTGGTGAAGTACGTGGTGCTGGGCAACCTGTACTTCGTGCTGGTGGCGCTGGCGGCGATGTACGCGGTGCTGGCCGGCGTGGTGTCGGCATGAGCGCGGTGGTGTACGAGGTCAACCTCGACCTCGATGCCGCCATCGCAGCCGACTACCGCACCTGGCTGGACGGCCACGTGCGCGAGATCCTGGCCCTGCCCGGCTTCACCGGGGCGCAGGTCCACGAGGTGCTGGACCCGCCGGCCGCCGTCGGCCGCGTGGCGTTGAGCGTGCAGTACCGGCTGGTCGACAGCGACGCGCTGGACACCTACCTGCGCGAGCACGCCCCGCGGCTGCGTGGCGATGGCATGGCGCGCTTCGGCGGCCGCTTCACGGCAACGCGCCGGGTCATGCGCGTGGGGCCGGGATGAGCGGCTAACGGGGCTCGTTCCGGGGTCCTTTCGGCCTCAACCCTGGGCCTGACCCCCGGCCCCGGCCAACAACCCGGGTTACCGCCCCAACCGCTGCCTCAGCCAGCGGTCGCGCTGGCCGGCCGCCGTGGACAGCAATTCGCGCCGCAGCACGTCGCGCTGTTGCGGTGGGGTGCGGTACACCAGCATGCCCAGGTCGCGGCGCTGCACCGGCGTGAGCTCACGCAGCACCCGCAGCAGCGGCGCGTGCTGCGCAGCCGGCACCTGCGCCAGCAGCGGCTGCAGCGCCGGGTAATCGGCGCCCAGTGCGGGGCCCAGCCGCCAGCCGTGCCGCTCGCTCCTGTCCAGGGCATCGAACCGCGCGCGCAACGCGGCCCGCTCGTCCCCGGGCAACGCACGCAACCGGGCCGCCAGCGCCTGCAGGCGTGCCCGTTCGTCCGGGGTCAGCGCCTGCCAGGCGCGGTAGTCCAGCCGGCGCGCATCGCGTTCGGCGCGCGGCAGCGCGTCCCATGCCGCCGCACGCTGCGCGAAGGCCTCGCGCTGGGCGGCGGTCAGCCCCTGCCATTGCGTCGCGCGCTCCAGCAGCTCGGCGCGGCGATCGGGCTGCAGCTGCGGCAGCACCTCGCGGAAATCGTCCAACACCGCCGGGGTTGCGGCGACGCCTGCGGCGGCCAGCGCCACCAGCACGGCGAGGCCGGCCCGCACGGTGCGGCGGGTCGCGGTGTCAACGCGGCGCATCGCGGGTCTCCGGTACGTACGCGGCAGGCGCCTGCGGCGCCAGTGCCGCCGTGGCGGCATCGGGCATCGGGGCCAGCTCCACGGGGGCATCGGCGGCGTCCTGCGCGGCCAACCAGCTCAGGAAGGCCACATCCCGCGCCGCGGCGAGGCCGTCGGGGTCGGCCAGCAGCCCGTAATCGCGATGCGCCAGCAGCCCGGCGGTCTCGCCGAAGCGCGCACGTGGCGCCTCCTCGGGCAACGCGCCGATGCGGACCTCACCGGCATCGAGCGGGTGAAGGCGGCCGTTGAGCCACCGCTCCACCGGAGGCCAGTAGGTGCCCGCCCAGGCCAGCACACAGGCGGCCGGCAGTGCCCACACCCAGCGCGGCCAGGGCCGACGGGCGGCGGGCGGGGCCGGGGCCGCGGCGGCGACGGGCGGCATCGGCCCACCGGCCAGCGCGGCCTCGCGCAGCCGGCCCAGGCGCGCCAGCCGCTCCGGGTCCAGGGTCTTGATGCGGCGGTGCACGGCCTCGCGCAGGCGGGCCCAGGCCTGCGGGTCGGCACGCCCGTCGCCGTGGCGCGGCAGGGCGCGTTGCAGCGCCAGCCGGTAGCTGGGCAGGGCCACGCCGAGTGTCCGCGCCGCGTCCGCCTCCGACAGGCCGGCCGCGAGGCGCAACAGCAGCGCGGCGCGCGGGCCGCTGCCCAGCGCGTCGAGGCCATCGGCGGCGTCCAGCGGCACGGCCACCGCGGTGCGCCGGGCCAGGCCCGGCTCGGACAGCAGCCGCTGCCAGAACTGCACGCCCCAGTCGGCCATGGGCATGTCCCGCGCGTCGAGGGCAAACCCCCGCATGGCCGCGCCGAGGGCGCCGTCACCGGTGCGGCCGTCGCCGGCCTGGAGTTCGGCCAGCACCGCGCCGCGGCGCTCCACGCCCCGCAGGAACGCGGCCAGCGCCGGCGACGCGCCCTGGGGG
>CAMPJI010000145.1 GCA_946886865.1 uncultured Lysobacterales bacterium
GCACCACCAGCCCGTTGGGCGTGTCGGCGGCAAACCCGATGTGGAAGTACTTCTTCAGCACCAGCGTCTCGCCGCTCGCATCGAGCGAGGCGTTGAAATCCGGGTACTGCTGCAACGCGCTGACGGCGGCCTTCATCAGGAACGCCAGCATGGTCAGCTTGGTGCCGTCCTTGCGCTTTTCGCTCTCTTTGTTGAGCGCGACGCGCAGCGCTTCCAGCTCGGTGATGTCGGCATCATCAAACTGCGTGACGTGCGGGATCATTGCCCAGTTGCGCGCCAGGTTGGCGCCCGACAGCTTCTTGATGCGCGAGAGTTCACGGGTCTCGGTCTCGCCGAACTTGCTGAAGTCGACCTTGGGCCACGGCAGCAGGTTCAGGCCGCCGCCTGCCGATGCCGCAGCGCCACCGCCCGTGGCGGCGCCGCCCTGCATGGCCTGCTTGACGAAGCCCTGCACGTCCTCGCGGCTGATGCGGCCGCCGCGCTCGCTGCCGCTCACGCGCGACAGGTCCACGCCCAGCTCGCGCGCGAACAGGCGCACTGCCGGGCTGGCGTAGGGCACGCGGTCGGGCATCAGCTCGCCGGCGTCGAACGCGACCGGCGGGGAGCGCGGCTCGCTGCGCTGGCCACCGGTGGTTTCGCGCGCGGCGATGCGGTCGGATTCGCGGGGGGTGGAGACGGGTTCGACCTGCGTCCCGGTTTCGGCCGTCGCGGTCTTCTCTTCCAGCTTGGCTGCGCGAGCCTCGTCGCCCTTGGATGCGGGTTCAGCCTTGGCCTCGCCCTTCCCAGCGTCTTCCTGCGCCGCCTCGCCAGCGGTCGGCTCGATCATCGCGACCACGGTGCCCTCGCCGATGTCGTCACCGACCTTGACCCGGACCTCGCGCACCACGCCGTCGAAGGGCGCGGGCACTTCCATCGTGGCCTTGTCCGACTCCAGCGTGACCAGCCCCTGGTCCTGCTTGACGGTGTCGCCGACGGACACCAGCAGCTCGATCACCGGCACCGCGTCAAAGTCACCGATATCCGGGACGCGTGCTTCCTTCAACTCAGCCATCGTGGGGCTCCGCCATGCGCGAAACCCGTATTGTGGCCGGTGCGGCATGACCGCGCCAATCGCGCGGGAAGGCGGGGCCGACCGGGCCGCGCGGCGGGACGGCCGGATTCAGTCGCCGTTTCATCCGTACCCGGGCCGTGCTCGCGGCGGTATCCGCTGTGTGCCCGCATCAACCGCGGCCGTGCGCCTGAGGATGTTCAGCCACCGGTCGAGCGCGACGTGGTCGCCAGCACTCGCCGCCCGGACCGCGCGCCTGCGTGCTTTTGCGCGCGCCCTTGACGGCCCCCTCACGGCGCGCCCCCTCAGCCGGCCGCGCCTGCCGAGACGCGACTGACGGAGCACTCAACGCAGGTTCATCGCCATCCGATAAGGCACCTGGCCTGTCGCATTCGTGGGCAGCGCCCGGTGCCGCCGCCATCGACGGACGTCCGGGCAAAACACGATTCATTTTTCGGGCGGTAGCGTGCGTCGCGTCGGTCGCACACCCCATCCCCCACGCGGCCGATGCACTCATTAGAACGAGGAGTTCTCTCCATGATCCGCATTCGTCATTTGACCCTGGCCCTGTTGGGCACCCTGGCCATCACCCCGGCCGCCTTTGCGCAGGACGCCTCCACCGACACCGCCAGCGGCAAGCGCTTCGCCGTGGTCGGCGGCTATGCCCTGTCCGAGCCCACCCGCAACCCCGAAATCGACGGTGCTCGCACCCAGCTGGATGGCGATGGCGCCGGCACGCTGAGCGCGAGCTACTACATCAACGACAACATCGCGGTCGAAGCCTGGGGCGCGGCCGACAAGTTCAGCCACCGCGTGCGCGACGGCGAAGGCCAGAAGCTGGGCAGCGTCGAAGCGCAGCCGTATGCGGTGAGCGGCCAGTACCACTTCCGCCAAGCTGACAGCACCGTCCGCCCGTTCGTGGGACTGGGCTACTACGAGCAGAACTATGACGGCGAGACGGCCGAGCCGAGCGGCGCGCTGGCCGGCCAGCGCATCGGCGTGGAGACGGCCAAGGGCGCGATGGCCACCGCCGGCGTCGACCTCAACATCAACCCGACCTGGTTTGCGCGCGCCGACGTGCGCTACCTGCAGGGCGATTCGGACGTGAAGCTCGACGGCGTCAAGGCCGGCGAGGCCGAGCTCGACCCGGTCATCGTGGGCGTGGGCGTGGGCGCGCGGTTCTAACGCCCATCGCCCACCTGCTGCTGCACCACGGACGGGCTCCTTCGGGGGCCCGTTTTTTTTTCGTCCCGCGGGCGGCACGCGTCATCCCGGTGGCGCGATCGCGCCCCGCAGGCGGGCTTCAGTCCTGGTGTTCGGACACCACGCGGCCGTCGTCGGGGTCCACGACCACCTCGACCCTGACACCCGCCCAGCTGATCGCGTCGGCCTTCCACACGCCGTCGTCGAACTCGACGTCGTGGATGCGGCTGTAGCCGGCCTCCGCCAACCGGTCTTCGACGTCCTGTGCCTCGAGCCGGGAGACGGTGGTTTCCACGTAGACCTTCCCGCTCTCCGGATGGACGCGCACATCGACCCAGCGCCCGTCGCGGGTGCGGGCATCGGCTTCCCAGAGGCCACCGTCGAGTTTCAGGTCGTCCACGCGGACGTAACCGGCGGCCAGGATGCGGGCTTCGATGTCCGACGGCGGCAGGCCGTCTCGGGGCTGCGCGGTCGCGCCGGCACAGGCCAGCGCGGCGCCGATGGCGATGCAGGAGGTGGCGCGCATGGGCGGTCTCCGGGCGGGCGTCCGATGATGCGCCTCCGATCCGGCGCTCGCGAGGCAACGGATTCCGGCGCGGCGACCGGTCAGGGGTGCTCGGCTTCGGCGTGCAACCGCTCGCGGCGCAGCAGGTACAGGCCGCTGGCGACGATGATCGCCGCGCCCAGCCAGGTCACGCTGTCGGGCAGCACGCCCCACAGGGCGACGTCCAGCCCGACGCCCCACACCAGCGCGGTGTATTCGATCGGTGCCACCAGCGACGCTTCGCCGATGCGGAAGGCCTCGGTGATGGCGTACTGGCCCAGCGCGCCCATCACGCCGACGCCGGCAATCAGCCAGCCGTCGGCCCAGCGCAGCGGCACCCAGCCCGGCCACGCCAGCGCGCCCGCGCCCAGCGCGATCACCACCAGGAACCAGACCATCATCGACTGCACGTTGTCCGTGCGCGCCAGCACCCGCACGCCGATCGCCGACACCGCGTAGGCCGTGGCCGCCGCCAGCACCGCCAGGCCGGCGAGCGTGAACATGCCCTCGCCGGTCGGGCGCAGCACCACCAGCACGCCGACCAGGCCCAGCACGATGGCCGTCCAGCGGCGCGGTCCAACGCGCTCGCGCAGGATCGGCACCGACAGCGCGGTGATCAGCAACGGCGCGACGAAGAAGATCGTGTACGCGGTCGACAGCGGCAGCGTCTGCAGCGCGTAGACGAAGGCGATCATCATCACCACGCCCAGCCCGCCGCGCATCAGCTGCAGCGGCCAGCGCACGCGGATCAGTGTGATCGCCGGCGCGGTCGCCAGTGCCCACGCCAGCACCAGCGGCAGCGACGCCGCGCCGCGCAGCGCGGCCACCTGCAACGACGGGTACTGCGCCGTCAGCAGCTTCAGCCCCGCGTCCATCAACGAGAAGCACGCCACCGCCAGCGCCATTGCGAGCACGGCGCGCGCGTTGATCGACATGGCGGGTGTCGCCGCCGTCTTCATCCCATCCATCCCCGCCGCAGCCGGCGTCTCAGGCCCCAGGTATAGGCCAGGTAGTGGCCGATCAGCACGCCGCCGGCCAGCAGCAGCCCGGCCTGGGCATCCAGCCACGCCCCGGCCGGCGCATCGGCGCGCCACAGCCGGGTGCCCTGCCACAGCGCCAGCGCCAAGCGGCTGGCCACCAGCACGGTCAACCCCAGCACCAGCCACCGGTTGGCGGTGTACGCCAGGCCCGAGGCGGTGACCTCGAACCGCGTCAGGCGGAGCCCCAGCCACCCCAGGGCCATGCCGCACACCAGGCCGGCCGACGCTTCGACGGGGGCCAGCGGTTGCCACAGACCCAGCACCAGCGCGCCGGCCAGGAAGAGCACTGCCCCGCCCGCCAGCAGCCACGCATTGCCGCCGACCACCCAGCCGACCGCATGGCGGCGCGCGCGCCCCCGCCGGTAGCGGTTGAGCAGCGCCAGCGGCAGCAGGCAGGCCCACAGCACGA
>CAMPJI010000146.1 GCA_946886865.1 uncultured Lysobacterales bacterium
CCCGGCGACCCCACAGAGCCCGTTCCCTTTGAGCACCCAAGCCCACGTCATCAAGACCCGCCTGCCCAACCCCCCGCCGCCGATCGACACGCTGCTGGCCACCGTGCGTGGCGCGGTCGACGAACTGAAGGCCAAGGATGTCGTGGAAATCGACGTGCGCGGCAAGAGCAGTGTCACCGATTACATGGTGGTCGCCTCGGGAACCTCGACCCGCCACGTCAAGTCGATCGCCGACGAAGTGGTCAAGCACGCCAAGAACCTGGACGTCATGCCGCTGGGCGTGGAGGGCGAGCGCGAGGCCGAGTGGGTACTGGTCGACCTCGGCGACGTGGTGGTCCACATCATGCTGCCGCGCGTGCGCGAGTTCTATGCGCTCGAGCGCCTGTGGACGGTGGGCGACCAGCCCCCCGAGGACATCGACGAGGCATCGGACGTGGACGATGCGCAGGAGCGCGGCTGACCGCGTTCCCTCGCACCGCTGCACGCCCTGACGACGCGCCGGCCCAGTGCCGGCGCTTCTGTTTGACGGGCCGGGGATGCGGCCGGCGCCCGGCGTTGAGCCCGGTGCCGGCTACCATGCCCGCATGAAAGCGAAACTGATCGCCGTGGGCGAACGCGCGCCGCGCTGGGTCGCCGACGGGTTCGGCGAATACCGGAAACGCCTGTCGCACTGGCTGCCGCTGGAGCTGGTGGAAATCGAACCGGGCCTTCGCGGCAAGGGCCGCGACCCCGTCCGCGCCGCGTCGGACGAAGGTGGCCGGGCGCTTGCGTCCGTGCCGAAGGCCGGCCGGGTGGTGATGCTGGACGGGGGCGGTCGGACGTGGTCGTCGGAGGAGCTGGCCGAACGGCTGGAGCACTGGCGCGGCCAGGGACAGGACCTGGCCTTCATGATCGGCGGGCCCGAGGGCCACGCCGATGCCGTGCGCGAGCGGGCCGACGAAGCGTGGTCGCTGGGGCCGTTGACCTTGCCGCACATGCTGGTGCGGCTGGTGATGGCCGAGCAGCTCTACCGTGCGGCCGCGCTGCTGGCCAACCACCCCTACCACCGCGCCTGACACCTGTCGCGGCTGCCGGTGATTCGTTCGCTGCAGCTCAGCGCGCGGGGCTGAATTGGACCGGCACGCGTCCGACCGCGCGTACCGCTACGCCGTTGCGCATCGCCGGCCGGAATCGCCACGCATCCAGGACCTGCCGCTGCGCGGCGCGATCCAGGTCGCGGTGGCCGCTGCTCTGCGCCACCGTGACCTCGATCGGCCGACCGTCCACGTCGACCAGCACCGCCAGCACCACCAACCCACTGCGCCCTTCACGCAGGGCGCGGGGCGGGTAGCGCGGGGCCGGCGCCGCGGCGTACTGCAGCGTGACACCGGATTGCGGTGGCGCGATGTCGGGCGCGACCGGCCCCTGCGGCGGGAGGTCCTGTGCGGGCTCCGCCTCCACCTGCAGGTCGCCGGCTTCCACCGGGACGGGCGCGCTGATGGCGACCGGCACGTCCTGCTTCACCGGGCGCGGCACGGGGGCGGGCACTGGGCGCGGCGTCGCTTGCACGGGCAGTGGGTCGACCGGTCGCAGGGGCTGGCGGGGAATCCATTCGATCGGCTGCGCCAACGGCACCCGCGGCTGCCAGTCCGGCATGGCCAACGGCGCCATCAACAGCAGGCCGGCGACGACATGGATGCAAACCGCGGTCGCGTTGGCGGCAATGCGGCCGGGGTCGAGCGGGGCACGCGCGTCCCCAGGGCAGGACGCAACGGAGTACTGACGTACGGCGGGCGTTGCAACGCTCATGGGCCACCTCTTCGGTTGTCATGCATCGACAACGTCGGGAAAGCCGGTGTGGGGTTGACCGCTAGGCATGCAAAAAAAAGCCCGCGCGAGGCGGGCTTCTTCGTCTTCCGTCATGCGATGTCCGCCGCATGTCCGGTGTGCGCCGATCCGGTTTCAGTCGTCCGTCGCCGGGTCCTGGTCGTTGTCCGGCTCACGTCCCAGGCCACCCTCGTCCGGGTTCGGTGTGTGGCTGGGTTCGGGTTGCCGGGCATCGCCGGGGTCACGCGGCTGCGGCTCGGGATAGCCCGGGTTATGGCCGGGCTTGGGGTCTGGGGCGGGGGGCGCATGTTTGCCGCTCATGGTCATTGTCCCAGTTCGAAGACGACATCGAGGTTGGCCGACACGGTGTTCTCGCCGGGCGAAATCGAGGTGTCGGCCTGCGCCTTTTCCATGCGGGCCATGGCCATCATGGGCATGGGGACCGGCGGCCCGAAGCTGCCGCCCTCGCTGATGCTGACGATGCGACGCACGCGCATCCCCAGCGATCCGGCATACATCTCGGCGCGGGCTCGCGCCTTCTCGATCGCGGCCTTGCGCGCCTCGTCCATCGCACCGTCCTTGTCGTCGATATCGAACGACGGGCCGTTCACCTGGTTGGCGCCGCTGGCGACCAGCGCGTCCATGATCGGGCCCAGCTTGTCGATATCACGCGCGGTGATGTTGACCGTGTTGCTGGCCTGGTACCCGGTGATCGTGGGCGGCTGGTTCTCGGCGTGGCGGTACTGCGGGTACAGGTTGACGCCACTGGTCTGGATGTCGCGCTCGGCGATGCCGGCCTTCCTGATCGCGGCGACAACGCGGTCCATCTGCTCGGCGTTGGCGCGCATCGCCGCATTGGCGTCAGCGCCCTGGGTGACGACACCGGTGGACAGCGTGGCGATGTCCGGCACGCGCCGCACCTCGGCCTGGGCCGATACCGACAGCAGCGTGCCGCCCGGGGCGGCCATGGCGGGCGTCGGGTTCTGGGCGGAGGCGGGCATGGTGGCGAGGGTGCCGAGGGCCAGTGCGAGGGTGAGCGCCAACGGGCGCAGGCGGTTGAATTGGAGGTGGGCAAGGGCGGTGGCGCGGGGTGCAGCGGGGGCGTGCCGGGGCATGGAAGGCTCCTGAACGAAACGGTCGAAGGGTGTTGCCGCTGCGGTGAACGGGTCGTGAGCCCCGCCGGGGTCGATGCCGCAGGTGTCGGCCGGCGCTCAGTCAGCGCGGGTTATTCTTCCGCGATGCTCTACCTCGCCTCGAAATCCCCCCGCCGCCGCGAGCTCCTGACCCGCCTCGGCGTGGATTTCGGGTTGCTCGACATCGATATCCCCGAGCAGCGCCAGCCCGCCGAGGCGCCCGACGACTACGTGCGCCGCGTGGCTCGCGAGAAGGCCGGCGCCGGCCTGCTGGAGGTGGTCGCCAATCCGTCTGCGCTGGTGCTCGGATCCGACACCGAAGTGGTGCTGGATGACGAGGTGTTCGGCAAGCCGGCGGATGCCGTGGAAGCGGCCGGCATGCTGCGACGCCTGTCGGGTCGGACGCACCGCGTGCTGTCGGCGGTGTCGCTGGTCTCGGCCGGCCGCGAGGTCCAGGCGATGAGCGAGTCGCGCGTGACCGTCATGACCTTGGACGACGCGACCATCGCCGCGTATCTCGCGACCGGCGAGTGGCAGGGCAAGGCCGGCGCCTACGCCATCCAGGGCGTGGCGGAGATGTTCGTCGAACACCTGGAAGGCAGTTTCTCCGGCGTCATGGGGCTGCCGCTGCACGAAACCGCGCGCCTGCTAGCCGAGTTCGGCGTGCACGTCCTGCAACCCTCCACCGCCCCGGACAGAGCCTGATGCGCACGGACGCCCTTGCCATGAATCGCAATCCGAGCACCCATCGGTACCCGACCGTGGCCCACGCGGCGGGGGCAGGCGCGTGACCGAGGAGATCCTCGTCAACGTCACCCCGCGCGAGACGCGCGTGGCGGTGGTTGAGAACGGCATGCTGCAGGAGCTGCACATCGAGCGCGGCTGGTCGCGCGGCGTGGTCGGCAACATCCACAAGGGCCGCGTGCAGCGGGTGATGCCGGGCATGCAAGCGGCGTTCGTGGATATCGGTCTGGAGCGCGCCGCGTTCCTGCACGCGGCCGACATCGTGCGACCCACGCCGGTGGGCAATGGCGAGGGCGAGGAGGCGGCGCTGCCGCCGGCGCCGACGCGCCCGATCGCCGAGCTGCTGCGCGAAGGCCAGGAAATCATCGTCCAGGTCGTCAAGGACCCGATCGGCACCAAGGGCGCGCGGCTCACCACCCAGCTCAGCATTCCGTCGCGCTACCTCGTGCTGCTGCCGCGCAACCGCGTGGTCGGCGTGTCGGCGCGGATCGAGGACGA
>CAMPJI010000147.1 GCA_946886865.1 uncultured Lysobacterales bacterium
TGCTTGCACGGCCCGCACCACTCGGCCCAGAAATCGACCAGCACCGGCACCTGCAGGGACCTCTGCAGCACCTGCGCCTCGAACGCGTCGGCAGTGGCATCGAATACGTGGCGGGGGGCGGTGTCTGCGGTCATCGGGGGTACTCGTTCGGGGTCGTACGGCAGATGGGGGCGGGGCCTCGCGGTCGCAACCGGGCCGGGCCCGTTAGCATGCCGGGATGGAAAGACGCGATCGCGTGCAGGGCGTCCTGCGGCACATGGGCACGGCTGCGGCTGTCGCCTGCGGGGTGGCGGTGATCGCCTTCGCGGCCGCGCTGGACGGGTACTCGCATCTCGTGCATCCGGTCGGGCTGCTCGGCGCGGCCGGCATGCCCGGCGCGCCGGCATTCAATGTGCTGGCGTTCGGTCTGCCGGGGGTGGCCGCCGCCGCGGTCGGCGTGCGCCTGCGCGGCCGCCTGCCGGCGGGTGCGGGCGTGGCGGCGGGAATGGGCTGCTGGATGCTGGCCGTGTCGGGCATCGCCTTCGCGGCGCAGGGGCTGCTGCCGCTGGACGTCAACGCGCTCGACGGCCCCGTCAGCCAGCGCCACGCCGCGGCCTGGCTGCTGTGGTGGGTGGCGTTTGTGCCCGGCGCGTTGGCGTTGGCCGCCGGCCTCGTTCGCCCGGCCGGCTGGCACCGGTTCGCCCTGGCGCAGGCCCTGCTGGCCGGCGTGGTGCTGGTGATGGTGGCGGTGCCGTTCCCGTGGTGGCCGGCGCCGGTGTCGCAGCGCATCGCCCTGTGCGCGTGGCTGTTGGCGGTCACCCTCGCCGGGCGGCGCTGAGCCCTCGGCGCTGGATCCCGGGGCGCCTCAGCTGCCCGGCGCGGCGTGGATGGTGCCGTCCTTCATCACGAAATCCACGCCCAGCACGGCGTTGATGTCCTCCACCGGGTTGCCCGGCATGGCGATGACGTCGGCGCGCTTGCCGGCCTCGATCACGCCCTGGTCGTCCACGCCCAGCACCTCGGCCGCCCGCACTGTGGCGGCCTGCAACGCCGTTGCGGCGGGGATGCCGGCTTCGACCATGTAAATGAACTCGCGCGCGTTGTCGCCGTGCGGGCCCACGCCCATGTCGGTGCCGAAGGCGATCCTGACGCCGTTGCGGTAGGCCCGTGCGGCGGTGTCCTGGATCAGCGACCCGATGCGTTCGGCCTTGGGCCGCACCACCTCGGGGAAGTAGCCGTCGATCTTGGCCTTGTCGGCGACGAACCGGCCGGCGTGGATGGTCGGCACGTACCAGGTGCCGTTGCGCTTCATCAGCGCCATCACCTCGTCGCTCATGTAGGTGCCGTGCTCGATGGTGTCGACACCCGCGGCGACGGCGCGGCGCATGCCTTCCTCGCCATGCGCGTGGGCGGCCACCTTGTAGCCGTAGTCGCGCGCCGTTTCGACCACCGCCCTGATTTCATCCTCGGTGAACTGCGGCGCATCGCCCGAGCGGGCATACGACAGCACGCCGCCCGTGGCGGTGATCTTGATCACGTCGCTGCCCTCCTTGTAGCGCTGGCGCACGGCCTGGCGCGCGTCCTCGGGCGAATTGATGACGCCCTCGGTCGGTCCGGGTGGGCCCATCAGGTGCGAGAGCGCGTCGTTGAGGCCGTTGCTGGGGTCGGCGTGCCCGCCGGTAGTGGCGATGGACTTGCCGGCCGCCCAGATGCGCGGGCCCACCACGAGGCCCTGGTTGATCGCATCGCGCAGGTGCGGGCTGACCTCGCCGCCCAGGTCGCGCACGCTGGTAAAGCCCGCCAGGAGCGTCTTGCGTGCGTACCCGACCGAGCGGAACGCGTAATCTACCGGGTCGAGCCGGAAGCCCTCCGAGTAGCTCTGAGGGCTGGACTGGCTGCCCAGATGCACGTGCAGGTCGGTCCAGCCGGGCGAGCAGGTGCGCGCGGACAGGTCGATGGCCTTGATGCCGGGCACGTCCACGCGACCGGCCTCCACGCGCTCGATGCGGCCGTCGCGCACCACCACTGTGTGCGCGTCCAGCATCCGCCCGGCACGCGCGTCGAACAGGCGGCCGCACTGCAGCGCGACGGGTTCGGCGGCCGCGGCTGCGGTTCCCAAGGCAAGGGTGGTGATGGCAAGCGCAAGACGTGCAGGACGGATCACGGCGGTCTCCCCGGGACGACGATCGCTGGATTGAACCACAGCGATGCCCGTCAGGGCGGTCGATCAGCCCGTTACCACCCGGTCGCGGCCCTGGGCCTTGGCGCGATACAGCGCCGCGTCGGCGACTTCCAGCAGGCGCGAGGGTGCGTCGCCGGCCTGCGGGAACGTGGCAATGCCGATCGACGCGGTGTTGGGACCCAGGGTCCTGCGCAGGTGGGCGACCGTCGTGGTGCCGATCGCGCTGCGGATCTCCTCGGCACGGCGGCGGGCGCTCTCGCCGTCGGCTTCGGGCAGCACCACGGTGAACTCCTCGCCGCCATAGCGGCAGGCGATGTCCTCGTCGCGCGTGAGCTGCTCCAGCGTCTGGCCGATCTTCGCCAGCAGCGCGTCGCCGGCGGCGTGGCCGTGCTCGTCGTTGAAACGCTTGAAGTGGTCGACGTCGACCATCAGCACGGACAACGGCAGGCCGCGGCGCTCGCAGCGCTGGATCTCGCGGTTGAGGTTCTCTTCCAGGTACCGGCGGTTGAACAGGCCGGTCAGTGGATCGCGCAGCGACTGCACGCGCAGTGTCTCGCGCAGCTGCAGGTTGACCATGGCCAGGCTCAGCTGCTCGGCAATCGCCTCCAGAAGCGCGACGTCACCGTCGTTGCCATGGCTGCCTTCCGGCGCGGCCACGTGCAGCAGCCCGAGCGATGTGCCCTGCGCCATCAGCGGTACGCACAGCGTCCATAGGCCGGCAGGGGTCGCCGTCATCGACAGGTGCCGGCAGGGCACATGCCCGTGTCCGTGCCCGGTGCGGTGCGGCTGGCCCCGTCTCAGCGCCCAGCAATGGTCCGGTTGCAGCAGGTCGTCACTGTGTACGTGCGCGGTGCCGAAATGCGCGGTGGTCTCGGCCAGGTTCTGCGACGCGCGTAGGGTGTAGCAGCGGCCTCCGGCGTGGGGCAGCAGTTCGGCGATCACGTTGGCGGTCATCGCCATCGCCTCGTCCAGGTTCTGGCAGCTCTGCAGGAGCCCGGCATACACGCCGAGGCTGCGGCGCTGTTCGGACAGGCGGTCGCGCAGTGCAACCGACGCTTCCAACTCGTGCATGGCCTGCCGGGCTTCGCGCTCCAGGGACCGGCTGCGACGGGTTTCCTTCAGCAGGCCCGACAGCAGCAGGCCCAGCAGTGCCAGCGGCAGGACGATGCCCAGCACGACAAAGCCGATCAGCAGGTTGGCGCGGAGGAGGGCGTCGGTGCGCCGGGTGTCCAGCAGCGCCAGCTCAGCCGCGCGCATCTCGGTGGCCAGCGATGCCAGCCGCGCGGATTCGCCCAGCCCGATGCCGGATGCCGATGACAGCCGGGCCTGTTCCGCACCCTGCGTGTTCTGCAGCTCGACCAGTGCCGCGAGTTCTGCCAGCCGCGACTCGACGCTGGTCCGCAGTGCGCGGGCACGCTGCACCTGTGCGGGGTTGTCGCGGGTCAGGGCCTCCAGTTCGCTGGCGCGCGCAACGGCGACAGGCACGGCCGCCAGGTACTCGGCCTGCTGCTGCGGGCGGTCGGTCAGGCGATAGCCGCGGGCGGCGGATTCGACCGTGCGGACGGCACCCTCGACATCGCCGATCGCCGTCACCACCCGGTAGGAGTGCTCCACCCATTCGGCGCCGCGCGCAAAGCCGCGGATGCCCCAGACGGTGGCCACGCCCACAGCGACCAGCAGCACGGCCGCCACCATAAAGGCGGCGAATCGAAGCGGTCGAGAGCGTGGCGTGGCAAGGGGCATGTCTGCCTCCATCCCGGCGTAAGGGTGAGTCTACCCAGCAGGCAACATGCGTGCCGGGCTTGTCGCACGGCATGCAGCGCCGTCGCTGGCCGCAGGTACGGTGCTTGGGCGTCGATGGAGGCACCCCTGCCCATGCGATGGCCACAAACGAAAAACCCCGCGTCGGCTCGAGGCCTTGCGGGGCTTGCGTACCACACGATCCGAAGATGGTGGCCGGGGAGGGAATCGAACCCCCGACACGGGGATTTTCAATCCCCTGCT
>CAMPJI010000148.1 GCA_946886865.1 uncultured Lysobacterales bacterium
CGGCGCTGGACGCGCGCAGCGAGTTCGAGGTGTTCCAGCGCTTCAAGGAGCTGTCCGACCAGCGCACCGCGGTGCTGATTTCGCACCGCTTCTCCAGCGTGCGCATGGCCGACCGCATCCTGGTGCTCGCCGAAGGCCGGCTGGAAGCCAGCGGCACGCACGAGGCGCTGATGGCCGCCGGCGGGCGCTATGCCGAACTGTTCGAACTGCAGGCCGCCGGCTACCGGTGACCGCCCCTGCCAGGTGCCGCGTCACGTGCCGCGGCTCAGTCGAACAGCCCGCCCTGTGGCGGCGGTGGCAACGAGTACGCCAGGCGGCCGTCCACCAGGCGGGCGGCCTGCGTGTAGGGGTGCCGCTCGCACCGGTGTGCGTCCGTCAGGTGGATCACCGTCCAGCCGTCGGCCTTGAACGCGTCGGCGACCAGCCCGCGATGGCACTGCCACCACAGTGCTTCGGCACACATCACCGCGGTAGGCCGGTCCCGCGCCAGCGCCGCCAGCCGGTCGCGCGCCTCGCGGAATGCCGCGGTGTCCATGTAGTCGGCATAGCCGCGGAAACCGGCGTTGCGCCAGGCGTCGTTGGGCGAGTCCGGCGCAGGGGTGCGGCGTCCGCCCAGGTCGGGCATCGGCACGTACTCGATACCGGACGCGGGCAACGCGTCGGCCATCGCCTGCCCGCTGAACTGCGGGTGGCGCGTTGAACCGGCGAACCGCCGCACGTCGGCCACCGCTTCGATCCCGGCCGCCTGGAGGATGGCGATGAAGTCCTCCCAGCGGCGGGTCGAGTGCCCCACGGTCCACAGTGTCGCTGCCGTCGCCATCCTGCCGCCTCCCTTGGTCTCCAGTTCGAACGCCGTCGCGGGTCCGCACATGAAACGCCCTTGACGCCATGCCCCGTAGGCTGCCGTCCAACCACGGAGCCGCCCCATGACCGACACCCCGCGCGGGATCGCCCGCAGTGCGCAGATCCTGCGTTTCCTCGTCAAATATCGCAGCGCCGGTGTGTTCACCGGGTTGGACCTGGACGCCGCCTCGGCGGACGCCATCGAAGACGACGCCACGGAAGGCCGACCGGAGGCCTTCGTCGACGACCTGGAGGCGCTCGGGCCCACCTTCATCAAGATCGGCCAGGCACTGTCGACCCGGCCGGACATGGTCCCGCCCCCCTACCTGCTGGCGCTGGAGCGCATGCAGGACGATTGCGAACCCATCGCGTTCGAGCAGGTGCGCGAGGCCATCGAAGACGCCCTGTGCACCCGGCTCAACAAGGTGTTCGATCGGTTCGACGAAGTGCCGCTGGGGTGCGCGTCGCTGGCGCAGGTGCACCGGGCAACGCTGCGCGACGGCCGCATGGTGGCGGTCAAGGTGCAGCGCCCCGGCATCATCGAGACCATCCGCGACGACCTGGAGACGCTGGCGGGCCTGGCCGGCCGCGTCGACCGCATGACCGACCTGGGCCGCCGGATGCGGTTCGCCGACTGGGTGCACGAGTTCCGCAAGACGCTGCTGGCGGAACTCGACTACCGCACCGAGGCGGAAAACCTCGACCGGTTCAACGCCCACTTCGCCCAGTATCCCGAGCTGTTCGTGCCGACCCCCGTCTGGGACCTCACCCGCCCGCGGCTGCTCACGATGGAGCTGGTCACCGGCACCAAGGCCACCGACATCAGCGGCCTGCAGCGCACCGAGCGCGACCTGGGGCCCCTGGCCACCGCGCTGATGCGGGGCTACCTGGACCAGGTGTTCGTGCACGGCGAGATCCATGCCGACCCGCATCCGGGCAACCTGCTGGTCACCGACGACGGGCGCCTGGCGCTGCTGGACCTGGGCATGGTCGCCCACGTGCCGCCCAAGCAGCGCGAGCGGCTGCTCAAGCTGCTGTTCGCGGCGGTCGACGGGCGCGGCGAACAGGTGGCGGCCGAGGCCGTGGCGATGGGCACGCGGCTGGAAGACTTCGACGAGGAGCGCTACTACCGCGACGTGGGACAGATGGTGTCGCGCTATGCCGCCCGTTCCGGGGCGCAGGCGCAATCCGAGGGCCGCCTGATGCTGGAGCTGGTGCGGCTGGCCACGGCCTGCGGGCTGCGCACGCCGCCGGAGATGAGCCTGCTGGGCAAGACGCTGCTCAACCTGGAGTCCGTGGCCCACGCGCTGGACCCGGAAATGGACATGAAGCGGGTGGTCGAGGAGCACCTGGACCACGTGATGCGCCAGCGCCTGCGCAAGTCGCTGTCGCCGGCCAACCTCGCCAGCGAGCTGATGGACGTGCAGGAGCTCGTGCGCGAAGCGCCCCGCAAGGTGTCGGACGTGCTGTCCCTGCTGGCCGACAACCGCATGCAGGTGCGCGTCACCGGCCTGGAGGAGTCGCACCTGCTGGAGAGCCTGCACAAGATTGCCAACCGCATCAGCGCGGGCGTGGTCACGGCCGCGCTGATCCTGGCCTCGGCGATGATGATGGACCACGAAGGCGGCCCGCGGCTGGCCGGGTACCCCGCCATCGCGCTGCTGCTCTTCCTGACCGGCGCCGGGCTGGGCATCGCCATCGTGCTCAGCGCGTTGCTGTCGGACCGCCGTGCGAAGCCGCGCGAGGAGCGCGGGCCGCGATGAGCGCGCCGGCATCGCCCCCCGCCGGTTTCCAGGCGCTCGTGCGCCAGCACCTGCAGGACGCGGCGATCGACCTGGACGAGCAGCTCGACGTTGCCAAGCGCCGTTTCAACGCCCGGTTCGGGTTCGGCCAGCCGCGCCACATCGCGGCCTATCGCGGGTTTGCCGATGACCGCGGGGTGGAACTGATCGGGCGCCTGCTCAACGACGCGCCCGAAACCGGACCCCGGGAAGCGGACCCGTGGTGGGACAACCTGCTCGACACCTACCGCCGCTTCGCCAGCGACGAGGTGCCGGACGAAGCGTTGAAGGTCCGTTTCCGCGGCGTGGAGGTCGATGTACGCACGGACCACGAAGGCTATTACCGCGCGTCGTTCGACACGCACGTTACCCCGAGCGACTGCCCGTGGGACAACGCGATGGTGTCCCTGGCCGATGGCACGCTTGCCACCCCCCAGCCCGTGCTGCAGGTCGCGCCGACAGCGGGCTTCGGCATCATTTCCGACATCGACGACACCGTGCTGCACAGCTCCATCGTCGACTGGAAGACCGCCGCGCAACTCACGTTCCTGCACAACGCACGCACGCGAAAGCCCCTCGATGGCGTGGCCGCGCTGTACACCGCGCTGCAACGCGGCGCGGACGGCACCGGCCGGCATCCGGTGTTCTACGTGTCGAGCTCGCCGTGGAACCTCTACGACCTGCTGGAGGACTTCATGGAACTCAACGCCATTCCGTGCGGGCCGATTTTCCTGCGCGACCTGGGCCTGGAGCCCGGGCAGTTCATCAAAAGCGAAGGGCACGGTCACAAGCTGGAAAAAGCCATCGCGCTGATCGAACGCTTCCCGGCGATGAAGTGGGTGCTACTGGGCGACTCCGGCCAGGCCGACGCCGAGTTGTATGCCGAAGCGGCGCGGGCGTTCCCCGACCGGATCGCGGCGATCTACATCCGCGACGTCGACCCCGCCGTGGACAGCCCGTTGGACTCCGGCGTGGACCGCCACATCGAAAGCGTGGCCGGCACTTCCGTGCCGATGCTGCGGGCACGCGACAGTCGCGCGATCGCCGAGCACGCCGCGCAGCTGGGCCTGATCAGGTCGGCCGACCTGGATGGCATTGGCCGGGAGGTGGAACGCGACCGCACCCGGCCATCGCTGGGCAAGGCCGCGGCCGAAGGGGCTGCACCCTAGTCATTGCCCGGGCCCTGGCCTGATGCAGGCGGATACGGGAACGGGCGGGCCAGGCCGCCGGGCCGCCAACGACGCGTCGTTTAGAATGCCCGGCCCCACGCATCGCCCCACCGACGCATGTCTGCAGCCTTCGGCACCGAAACCGTGCTGGACGTCCGCCATTGGACGGACGACTACTTCAGCTTCACCACCACCCGCGACGACGGTTTCCGCTTCGACAACGGCCAGTTCGTGATGATCGGCCTGCCGGTCGAGCAACCGGGCGGCGGCACGCGGCCGCTGCTGCGCGCGTATTCCATCGCCAGCGCCAACTGGGAAGAGCAACTGGAGTTCTTCAGCATCAAGGTGCCCGACGGCCCGCT
>CAMPJI010000149.1 GCA_946886865.1 uncultured Lysobacterales bacterium
ACCCGATTGCCACCGAACCCCACCGCTGGCCCACCCTGCGTCGCTGGCTCGGCGCGTGCGTGTTCGCGGTGGCGCTGGCCAGCGTGTCCGCGGCTGCCGCCGCGGTTGATGAGGACGACCTGCTGCCGGTGGACGAGGCCTTCGCGCTGTCGGCCCGCGCCGCCGGTCCCGGGCGGATCGAAGTGCGCTGGCGGATTGCGGACGGCTATTACCTCTACCGCCATCGCACATCGGTGGCGGCCAGCGGCTTCAATGCCGGCCCGCTGCAATTGCCGCCCGGCAAGGCCTACGAGGACGAGTTCTTTGGCGCCGTCGAGACCTACCGCGGCGAACTTTTGGCAACACTCCCCGGGCAGCCGGCGGGCAACCGCGCCACGCTGACGGTGAAGTACCAGGGCTGCGCGGACGCCGGCGTCTGCTACCCGCCGCAGACGCGCACGCTGGACGTGGCCCTGCCGGCAGCCACGGCGGCATCGGGCCTGCTGCTGCCGGGTGGCCCGGCGTCGGGCGGCAACGCGCTGCTGGGCGGCGGCGCACCGACGGGCGTCGATGCCCTGCCGCTGCCGCCGGAGCAGGCGTTCGGCTTCGAGGCGATCGCCGATGACGGCGACCGGCTGCTGCTGCGCTTCACGCCGGCACCGGGCTACTACCTCTACCGCGACAAGACCACGCTGGCGATCGAAGGCGAGACCGCGCGCCGCGAAGGCATCCGTCCCGGCGCCCCCCGGTGGCCCGCGGGGGTGCGCCACAAGGACGAATACTTCGGCAGCACCACGGTGTTCTTCGAGCAGATCGACGTGCCACTGCCGCTGCGGCGCGAGGGCGCGGGTGGCGGACCGGTCCGCGTGGTCGCCGGCTTCCAGGGCTGCCAGTCCGACGGCATCTGCTATCCGCCGATGACGCGCACCGTGTCCTTGGAGCTGCCCGCGGGAACCGTGACGGCCGCTGCGGATGCCGCGTCCGACACGCCCGTGTCGCCGGATGCGCAGGCCGCAGCGGCCGCTTCCGTCGATCTCGATTCAAGCCCCGCGCCTGCCGCGGCAACGGCTGGCACCGGGGACGGATCTGACGGCGCTGCCGGGGTGGACGACGACTCCGCAGCGACGACGGCGACCGGCTCGACGAGCCCTGCCGACGCCGCGACCGCTCCGCTGGCCGAAGACAGCCGCCTCGCGGCCGCATTGGCCGGCCCGCAGCGCGCGTGGGCGTTGCTGGTGTTCTTCGGCCTCGGGCTCGGGCTGGCGTTCACCCCGTGCGTGCTGCCGATGATCCCGATCCTCTCGGGCCTGATCGCCGGCCACGGCCCGGGCCTGGGCGCGCGCCGCGCCGCCGCGCTGTCGCTGGTCTACGTGCTGGCCAATGCACTCGTGTTCACGGCCGCCGGCGTGCTCGCGGGGCTGGCCGGCGCCAACCTGCAGATCGCCTTCCAGACGCCGTGGGTGATCGTCGCGTTCGCGCTGCTGTTCGTGGCGCTCGCCCTGTCGAGCTTCGGCCTGTACGAGCTGCAGCTGCCCGCCGGCCTGCGCAGCCGCCTGGGCGAGGTCGCCGACCGCCAGCGCGGCGGCTCCTGGACGGGCGTGGCGGTCATGGGCGCGTTGTCGGCGCTGATCGTCGGGCCGTGCGTGGCGCCGCCGCTGGCCGGCGCCGTGCTCTACATCGGCCAGACGCAGGATCCCGTCTTCGGTGGGGCCGCGTTGTTCGCACTGGCCATGGGCATGGGCGCGCCGCTGGTCGCCTTCGGCGTGGCCGCGGGACGCGGGCTGCCCACCAGCGGGCCGTGGATGGTGGCGATCCAGCGCGCGTTCGGCTTCGTGTTCCTGGGGCTGGCGGTATGGATGCTGTCGCGCATCCTGCCGGCACCGGCGACCCTGGCCCTGTGGGGCGTGCTGCTGCTGGGCGCGGCCGCCACCGTGGGCGTGGTGATCGTCGGCAGGGCGGCGCTGCACCCCGGACGCCGTGCCGTCCTGGCGACCGTGGCGCTGCTGCTGGGCGTGGCCGGCGGCGCGCAGCTGGTCGGCGCGATGGCGGGCGGGCGCGACCCGCTGCAACCGCTGGCCGGAATCGGCAGCGGGCCGGCGCAGGCCGCCGAACTGCCCTTCCGCACGATCAAATCCACCGACGACCTCGACGCCGCCATCGCGGCCGCCGCCGGGGCCGGCCAGCCGCTGATGCTCGACTTCTATGCCGACTGGTGCGTGGCCTGCAAGGAAATGGAGAAATACACCTTCCCCGAGCGCGTGGTGCACGACGCGCTGGACGGCTTCGTGCTGGTCAAGGCCGACGTCACCGCCAACGACGAACTCGACCAGGCGCTGATGAAGCGCCTGGGCATCATCGGCCCGCCGGCCACGCTGTACTTCGTGCAGGGTGCCGAGCGCCGCGACCTGCGCCTGTTCGGCTTCGAGAAGGCACCCGCCTTCGCCGAGCGCGCACGCCGCGCGCAATCGCCGGCCGCCGCGGCAGGGGCACCCTGATGGCGATGTCGGGCACCACCAAGGTGCTGCTGGTCGCCGTTGCCGCTGGCCTGCTGGGCGTGGGCGCCGGCCTGATGGTCAACGGTCCCGGCCCCCTGCTGCGCACGGAAGCCGGCCAGCGCGCGCTCAATGCCGCCGCGGCCGCCAGCGCGCCGCCACCGCCATCGGGCGTCGAGGTCGCACGCCGCGGTGCGCCCGTTCCCGCGGTCCGCGTGGCGATGCTGGGCGGCGGCACGCTGGCGCTGCCCGATGACTATGCGGGCCGCCCGGTGCTGGTGAACCTCTGGGCCAGCTGGTGCGGCCCGTGCATCGAGGAGATGCCGGAGCTGGAACGCTTCGCCACCGCCCAGGGCGATGACGGGACCGCCGTGGTCGGCATCGCGCTGGACGACGAGGCCGCGGTGCGGGAGTTCCTCCGGACGGTACCGGTCAGCTACCCGATCGCGCTCGATGCCGCGGGCCCGGCCGATGCCGGGGTGCGGCTGGGCAACCCCAAGGGCGTGCTGCCCTACACCGCGCTGATCGACGCCCGGGGCCGGCTGGTCAAGCAGCGCATCGGTCCGTTCGAGCACGGCGAAATCGACGGCTGGGCACGACTGGACTGACGCCGCCATACGCCGGCGTCCAGACAAAACTCAAACGGTTGCTTAAATCGCGGCAACTTCGGCGATTGAGCGGCGAACGTCTGGACACGGCAGACGCGCTCACGCACACTCCGGCCTTTCCGTCCTCGCGTGGCCCCATGGCAAAGCTGCTGGCCCTGCACGGCCCCAACCTCAACCTGCTCGGCGAACGCGAGCCCACGATCTACGGTCGCACCACGCTGGCCCAGATCGACGGCGCCCTGCGCGCCGGCGTGGAGGCCGCCGGCCACGGCTTCGACAGCCTGCAGTCCAACGCCGAGCACGTGCTGGTGGACCGGGTGCAGGCCGCGCGCCACGACGGCACCGCCCTGATCCTGATCAACCCGGCGGCGTTCACCCACACCAGCGTCGCCCTGCGCGACGCGCTGGCCGCCATCGAGGTGCCGTTCATCGAAGTGCACCTGTCCAACCCGCACACCCGCGAGCCGTTCCGCCGCCACAGCTACTTCAGCGACCTGGCCCTGGGCGTGGTCGCGGGCTTCGGCGAGCACAGCTACCGCTTCGCGCTGGACGCCGCGCTGGCCTGGCTGGACAACCACGCCAGCGCCCGCCGCAAGCCGTCCTGACCGCACCCCAGCCCTTTCCGTACCCACGCCCCGCACCGCGGGGCCCACCCAGAGGCCCGCCATGGACCTGCGCAAGATCAAGAAGCTCATCGACCTGCTGGAAGAGTCGAACCTCGCCGAAATCGAAATCAAGGAGGGCGAGGAGTCGGTCCGCCTGGCGCGCACCCCCAAGGGCGCGATCGGCGTCTCCGCACCGGTCATGCACCACGCCCCGGCCGCGGTCGCGGCGGCCCCGATGCCGATGCACTCGCCCACCGAGGCGGCCACCGGCGGCAAGTCCGGGGGCGACACGGGACCGTCCCTGCCCGATGGCCACGTCGTGCGCGCACCGATGGTCGGCACCTTCTACACCTCGCCGGCGCCGGACAAGCCCGCGTTCGTGACGGTCGGCCAGTCGGTCAAGGCCGGCGAGACGCTGGCGATCATCGAGGCGATGAAGATGTTCAACCCGATCGA
>CAMPJI010000150.1 GCA_946886865.1 uncultured Lysobacterales bacterium
GCGCACGCAGCCCGACGGCACGCCGATCCTGCTGCTGGAGCAGAACCGCGCGCGCTGGGACCGGCTGCTCATCGGGCACGGCCTGGCGGCGCTGGCGCGCGCGCATCGGCTGGGCGGGACGGATGGCGTGTACGTGCTGCAGGCCGACATCGCGGCCTGCCACGCGCGCGCCGTCCGGGCCGAAGACACCGACTGGACCCGCATCGCGGCGCTCTACGCGCGCCTGGGCGAGGTGGCACCGTCGCCGGTGATCGACCTCAACCGCGCGGTGGCGGTGTCGATGGCCGAGGGGCCCGCCGCCGCGCTGCCCCTGGTGGAGGCGTTGGCGGCGGACGGTGCGCTGGCCGGCTACCACCTGCTGCCGGCCGTGCGCGGCGACCTGCTGTTCCGGCTGGACCGTCACGGCGAGGCGGCCGCCGCGTTCCGCGAGGCCGCGTCGCTGACGCGCAACGCGAGGGAACAGGCGCAGCTCGAAGCGCGGGCGGAGGCGTGCGGTCACGATCGCAACGGATGACCGTTGGGTGCCCCGGACGATAGGCGCTTGCCGGTCATTCCCGCGAAGGCGGGAACCCATGGCCGCTGCTCTTTGATCGCCTGGTCCGAACCCTTGAGGATGCGATTGGCTACCGCGCCAAGGCATTTCAAAGTCTCTGGATGTCCGGCTCCGCCGAACCAAGGCGCGAGCCCGCCGTCGCGGGAATGACGGCATGTGTTGACGCGGCCCCGGCGCGCGGGCCCAGTCCGCGCCCCGAGGCCGCCCGTCTTGACCGCATGGGACCCGACGGCTCCTGACGAGGAGGCGGGCCATTGTCCAGCCGACCGTCTCAGCGCCTGAGACGGTTCAGTCGCGCCGGCCGCCGTACCACAGGCCCAGCGCATCGCGGCTGCGCAGCAGGCCACGGCCGTGCAGCAGGAAGCGCCACATCAGCAACAGGTGCTCACGCGGCGAGTGGCTGCGCAGCTTGCGTGCCGAGGTCGACACGCGCTCGCGCAGCACCACGAACCGGCCCCGCGTCGCCAGCGCGCGGCTCAGGGCGATGTCCTCGCCGGCAAACCAGCGCTCGTCGAAGCCGCCCACCGCCTCGAACGCATCGCGCCGGCAGAACACGAAGCACCCGGCGGCAGCGCCCATGCGCCGCAACAGTGCGTTGGAGAGCGCCAGGCCCGCGCGTACGTGCCAGGCCAGTGGCCCGCGCAGCGCCACCGTGGCACCGCCGCCGACCGCGCCCGCCTGCAGTGCCGCCAGGGCCGCGCGCAGCAGCGCGGCATCGACCTGCGTGTCAGCGTCGACGAACACCAGGGTGTCGCCCTGCGCCTCGCGCGCGCCGGCATTGCGGGTGGCCGCGATGTGGCGGTGCTCGACTCGCAACACCCGCGCACCCGCGGCAGCGGCGACCGCGCCGGTGCCGTCGCTGGAGGCGTCGTCGACCACGATGAGCTCACAGGCGCCCACGCCCACCGTGGCGGCGGCCGCCTGCAGGGCGTGCAGCGTGGCCGGCAGGCGCGCGGCCTCGTCGTGGGCGGGAACGATGAACGACAGCATCGGCCGATCATGGCATGTGGGATGCGTCGCCCCGGTGCCGTAGGGCTCGGGCAGAATGCGCGGCCGCCGCTCCAACCGCCCGACCCGTGCACGCCATGACCGACCCCGTGTTCGCCTTCAGCCCCATCGCCCATGTGCGCTCCCCGTACGCGCACCGCATCGATGCGCCGCACCAGCCGACCGTGGTCGCCGGCACGCGCAGCGGGCAGGTGGAGGCGGGGTGCATCGAGTTCGTGCCAGGCATCCCCGACGACGCGTTCGACGACCTCGCCGGGTTCGAACGCATCTGGCTGGTGTTCGCCTTCCACCGCAGCGAAGGCTGGACGCCGCGCGTGCGGCCGCCGCGCGGAGGCGGTCGCCGCGGCGTGCTGGCCACGCGCGCGCCGCACCGGCCCAACCCGATCGGCCTGTCGTGCGTCCAGCTCGACGCGATCGATGGGCGCGTGCTGCACGTACGGGGGCTGGACCTGCTGGACGGCACGCCGGTGCTCGACATCAAGCCGTACGTGCCCTACGCCGACGCCTTTCCCGGCGCGCGCGCCGGCTGGATCGACGCGATCGACCTCAGCCAGGGCGTGCAGTCGGCGCCGGGACCCCGGCGTCCGCGATGCGGTTGAACGCCGCGCACGCGATGGCCGCCACGGGTCGCACTTGGACGCGCGGCGTCGGATGGCGCCGGTTTTCGCGGGTGATCGCCCCGTTCAGCTGCCGAGCTTGAGCGCCGGAAACTGCCCCGTCATGCGCACGCCGTCCGCCACGCCCCAGCGGATGCCGATCCGCCGCAGGCGCTTCTCGGTGGCCTCGCGCAGGGCGGACGGAGTCGCGCGCAGGATGGCGTCGTGGCGCTCCGCCCACGCGGCGGCATAGGCGAACAGGCCGCGGTGCCGGTGCTGCAGGTCGGGCATGTCCTGTTCGAGCCGCGCGATCGCCGCATCGATGCCCGCGGCATCCAGCAAGGCCGGGGTGCCGGTGGCGGGTCGTGCGGGTCGTGCGGAAAACGGGGACATGCATCGGCTCCTTGGAACGTCGGGGCGGTGGCGCCGGTGCGCCGTTCCGCTGCAGGAGGGACGCAACATCAATGCCAAGGCCGTGATCGCAGGGTGAACCGTTCATCCGGACCGCGGGCGACGAGTGGGCGCGACCCCGCGCACAGGACGGTGCCATGCGGGAAAGGGGGTTATTCCGCGGCGCCGGCTGCGGCATGCTGAACGGCCTGCCCGAGCCTGGAGTTCCCGCATGTCCCGTGCGCCGTCCTCGTCCAGCGCCGCGCCGCCGGCACCGTCCGCCGACGTGCTGGTGATCCGCGACCTGTCCAAGACGTATGCGTCCGGGTTCACGGCGCTGGAATCGGTCGACCTCACCATCCGCCGCGGCGAGATATTCGCGCTGCTGGGCCCCAACGGCGCCGGCAAGACCACGCTGATCAGCATCGTCTGCGGCATCGTCAACGCCACCGGCGGCACGGTGGAGGTCGACGGCCACGACATCGTGCGCGACTACCGCGCCGCGCGCGCGGCGGTGGGGCTGGTGCCGCAGGAGCTGTCGACCGACGCATTCGAAACCGTGTGGACGACGGTGCGCTTCTCGCGCGGGCTGTTCGGCAAGGCGCCCGACGACGCCCACCTGGAGCGCGTGCTGCGCGAGCTGTCGCTGTGGGACAAGCGTGACAGCAAGATCATGACGCTGTCGGGCGGGATGAAGCGGCGCGTGCTGATCGCCAAGGCGCTGTCGCACGAGCCCTCGGTGCTGTTCCTGGACGAGCCCACCGCCGGCGTGGACGTCGAGCTGCGCCACGACATGTGGCAGATGGTGCGACGCCTGCGCGACGCCGGCACCACCGTCATCCTGACCACGCACTACATCGAGGAGGCCGAAGAGATGGCCGACCGCATCGGCGTGATAAACCGGGGCCGGCTGGTGGTGGTGGAGGACACCCGCACACTGATGCGCAAGCTGGGCAAGAAGCAGCTGACCCTGACGCTGCAGGCGCCGCTGCAGGCGATCCCGGACGGGCTGGCCGGGCAGCCGCTGGAGCTGTCGGACGACGGCGCGTCGCTGGTCTACACCTTCGACACGCAGCACGAGCGCACCGGCATCGCCAGCCTGCTGCGCCAGCTGGCCGACCAGGGCATCGACTTCAAGGACCTGCACTCCAGCGAGAGCTCGCTGGAGGAGATCTTCGTCAGCCTGGTGCGCGATGGCGCACCGGTGTCCGCGGTCGATTCGACGGAGGCACGCGCATGAGCCTGAACCTGCACGCGGTGCGCGCGATCTACCGCTTCGAGATGGCCCGCACGTTCCGCACCCTGGGCGAATCGATCGCCTCGCCGGTGCTGACCACGTCGCTGTACTTCATCGTCTTCGGTGCGGCGATCGGCTCGCGCATGGGCGATATCGACGGGGTGAGCTACGGCGCCTTCATCATTCCCGGCCTGGTCATGCTGTCGCTGCTCAGCGAGAGCATCTCCAACGCGTCGTTCGGGATCTACATGCCCAAGTGGTCGGGCACGATCTACGAGCTGCTGTCGGCGCCGGTGTCGT
>CAMPJI010000151.1 GCA_946886865.1 uncultured Lysobacterales bacterium
GCTTCGTCACCGTGGAGATCGCCGACAACGTGCGCATCCGCGTGCAGAAGGGCGCCATCGCCAACGTCCTGCCCAAGGGCACCTTGAAGTCGGCCTGAACGCCGCCACCCTCTAGGCTCGTTTCCGGCGGCCGCCCGGCCGCCGCGGGGTCCATTCGATGCTGACTTACGCACGCTGGCAGTACGCCATCATCCTGATCGTCCTGTTGTTCAGCGGTCTGTACGCGCTGCCCAACGTGTTCCCGCAGGACCCTTCCGTCCAGGTCACCGCCAACCGCGGATCGGTCGTGGACGAGGGCCTGCGTTCTCGGATCCAGTCCGAACTCCAGGCCGCCGGCGTCACCGTCAAATCGGTGGACATCGACGATGGCGATCTGTTGGTGCGGCTGCCCAGCGCCGACATGCAGGTCAAGGCCGCCGACACGCTGCGTCCGGAACTGGGCAACGACTACGTCGTGGCGCTGAACCTGGCGTCCACTGTGCCGGACTGGCTGGACGCACTGGGCGCCAAGCCGATGCTGCTGGGCCTGGACCTGCAGGGTGGCGTCCACTTCACCATGCAGGTGGACCAGGCCGCGGCGCTGCAGAAGCGGCTGGATGCGACGGCGGAGGACATCCGCGTGCTGCTGCGCGAGAACCGCGTGCGCTACCAGTCGGTCGAACGCCGTCCCGACGGCACCATCCTGGCCACGCTGCCGTCGCCGGCGGACGCCGGGCGCGCGCGCGAGCTGGTCGTGCAGAACCTCGCGCAGGGCTCGACCGGGGTGATGGCCGGGCAGGCGACCCTGACCGCCGAGCCGCAGGGCAACACCCTCGTGGTGCGCATGTCCGAGGCCGAACTCAACCGCCTGACCGCCGACGCCATCGAGCAGAACGTCGGCACGCTGCGCAATCGCGTCAACGCGCTCGGCGTCGCCGAGCCGATCATCCAGCGCCAGGGCGACGACCGCATCGTGGTGCAGCTGCCCGGTGTCCAGGACACCGCCCAGGCCAAGCGCATCATCGGTGCGACCGCCACGCTGGAATACCGCGCGGCGCTCGAGGGCAACGCCTACGACGCCGTGTCGACGGGCATCGTGCCGCCCGAGGCGCGGGTGTACTACCGCCGTGACGTCGGCCCGGATGGCAAGCCGATCCCGGTGCTGCTGAGCCGCCGCGTGATCACCACCGGCGACCAGCTGGTCGGCGCGACCTCCGGTCTGGACCCGCAGTCGGGCACACCGTCGGTGTCGGTGCGCCTCAACGCCGCCGGCGGCCAGCGCATGTTCGACTTCACCAGCCAGAACGTCGGCAAGCCGATGGCCGTGGTGTTCATCGAGCGCATCCCCGAGGTGCGCATGGTCGATGGCGAGGAAGTCCGCACCACGCGCGTCAACGAGGAAGTGATCTCGGTGGCCAACATCAATGGCGTGTTCGGCCGCGACTTCCAGACCACCGGCCTGGACAGCATGCAGGAGGCGGCCGACCTGGCGCTGCTGCTGCGCTCGGGCTCGCTGGCCGCGCCCATGGACTTCATCGAGGAGCGCGTGGTCGGCCCCAGCCTGGGCGCGGAGAACGTCGAGCGCGGCCTGAAGGCGGTGCTGTACTCGTTCGTGTTCACGCTGGTCTTCTTCCTCTTCTACTACCGCATGTTCGGCCTGATCACCTGCATGGCGTTGCTGGTCAACCTGCTGATGGTGGTGGCGGTGATGTCGCTCGCCGGCTTCACGCTGACGCTGCCGGGCCTGGCGGGTATCGCACTGACGGTCGGCCTGTCGGTCGACGCCAACGTGCTGATCAACGAGCGCATACGCGAGGAGCTCAGGGCCGGGTTGCCACCCAAGGCGGCGATCGCGACGGGTTACGAGAAGGCGTCGGGCTCGATCTTCGACGCCAACATCACCGCCATCCTGGCCGGCGTGGCGCTGTTCGCCTTCGGCACCGGCCCGGTCAAGGGCTTCGCGGTGGCGCTGGTGGTGGGCATCCTGACCTCCATGTACACCGCGGTTTCGGCCTCGCGCGGCATTGCCACGCTGATCTACGGTGGCCGCCGCAAGCTCAAGTCGATCGCGATCTGACGGGGACGCCTGATGAAATTCTTCACCCTGATTCCCCATGGCACCCGCTTCGACTTCATGCGCCTGCGCTGGGTCTCGCTGGGCATCGCCTTCGCCATCATGCTGGCGGCGATCGGCGCGATCGCCTTCAAGGGCTTCAACTTCGCGCTGGACTTCACCGGTGGCAACGTCACCGAACTGCGCTTCGAGCGGCCGGTGGATGTGGACGACGTGCGCCAGCGCCTGGACGCGGCGGGCTACCCGGGCGCGCAGGTGCAGACCTTCGGTTCCGGCAACGACCTGCTGATCCGCCTGCAGCCCAAGGAGGGCGAGGCCGGGGAAGCGGGCGTGGTCGACTCCAACACCGCGGCCGAGGTGCAGCGCGCGGTGTCGACCGCGGACAACCCCGGCCAGGTGCTGAGCAGCGAGTTCGTCGGCCCGCAGGTCGGCAAGGACCTGGCGCTCAACGGCATCTGGGCGCTGATCTTCGTGGTGGTCGGTTTCCTGATCTACATCTCGATCCGGTTCGAGAAGAAGTTCGCCATCGCCGCGGTGATCACCACGCTGCACGACGTGGTGATCGTCGCCGGCTGGTTCGCGCTGTTCGGGCACGAGTTCGACCTCACCGTGCTGGCCGGCCTGCTGTCGGTCATGGGTTTCTCGATCAACGACACCATCGTCGTGTTCGACCGCGTGCGCGAGAACTTCCGCTCCATGCGCGACGACCCGGAAACGATCCTCAATACGTCGATCAACCAGACACTGTCGCGCACGATCATCACCTCGCTGGTGGCGCTGCTGACCGTGGTCGCGCTGTACCTCTACGGCGGTGGTTCGCTGCAGGGCATGGCCGAGTCGCAGATCGTCGGCATCATCGTCGGCACGCTGTCGTCGATCTTCGTCGCCTGCCCGCTGCTGACCCTGGGCTTCATGAAGGTCACCAAGCAGGACCTGATGCCCAAGGCGCGCGACGAGGCGGCGCTCGCACGCCGTCCCTGACGGGCTATCGACGAGGCAACGAAAAAGGCCGCGCATCTGCGCGGCCTTTTTTTCTTGTCGGTGGTCCAGCGTGACCGGCGGCGCGCCCAGTCCACGCCTGTTTTCACAACGAAGGACGGGCAGGGGCCTTCATCCATTGCAACGAGTGGCGCCCGGGCCACCCGCGGCGCCCTCTCCCGTCAGTCGAACGCGCTGGCGTACCCGGTGTTGACGATCTTCTGCTGCAACGCATCGGCGACCTTGATGTTGCCGGCCACCAGGGTGCGCGGTGCGACGCCGCGGGCGTCCATGGGGCCGGTGGTGCGGCCACGGAAGTCGGAGATCCTGCCGCCCGACTCGCGCACCATCAACGCGCCGGCGGCGATGTCCCACGGCTTCACGCCGGCTTCGAAGTAGGCATCGGCGCGGCCGCAGGCGACATAGGCCAGGTCCAGCGCGGCCGAGCCGGTGCGGCGGATGTCCTCGGCTTCGGTCAGCAGGGTGTCGACGCATTTGAGGTGCGCGCTGGCGCGGCTGCGCTCACGCGGGGGGAACCCGGTGATTAGCATCGCGCCATTGAGGTCCTTGCGGTCGGCCACGCGCACGCGCTTCTCGTTGAGCTGGGTGCCGCTGCCGCGGCTGGCGGTGAACAGCTCGTTGCGCAGCGGGTCGAAGATCACGCCGTGGATCGGCTCGCCGTTTTCCACCAGCGCGATCGACACGCAGAAGTGCGGGATGCCGCGCAGGTAGTTGCTGGTGCCGTCCAGCGGATCGATGACCCAGGTAAACCGGCTGCCGCCGCGCCCGGCGGTCTGGCCGCTTTCCTCGCCGAGGATCGCGTAGTCCGGCGTGGAGCGGCGGAATTCCTTGATGATTTCCTTCTCGGCCAGCTCGTCGACTTCGCTGGCGTAGTCCATCCGGTCCTTCTCGACCACGTTCAGCGCGTCGAGCTTGTACATGTGCCGCAGCAGCACGTTGCCGGCGGCGCGGGCGGCCTTGACCATGAGGGTGACGGCGGGTTTCTGCATGGGCGAAGGCCTCGCGGGAGGTGGGGGACGGAC
>CAMPJI010000152.1 GCA_946886865.1 uncultured Lysobacterales bacterium
CCAGCAGGTCGATCTCCTCGCTGGTGATGGTGAAGGTCGGGGTGAAGCGCAGCGAGTTGACGCCGCCGTGGATCACGCCGATGCCGCGCTCGCGCAGCCACTCCTCGGTGGAGCCGGCGCCGAAGCACTTGAACTGCGGGCTCAGCTCGCAGGAGAACAGCAGGCCGGTGCCCTGGACCTTGGTGATGTGTCCCCCCAGTTCCGCCTTGAGGGCTTCCAGCTTCTCCAGCGCTTCCACGCCACGGGCGCGGATGTTCTCGCGCAGCGCCGGCGTGACCTTGCCCAGCACCGCGCACGCGGTGTCCAGCGCACGCGGGTTGGAGGTCATCGTGTTGCCGTACAGGCCCTTGCGGTAGATGGCGGCCGCGCGCTCGTTGACCGCCAGCACGCTCAGCGGATACTGGCCGGCGTTGAGCGCCTTGGAGTAGGTCTCCATGTCCGGCGCTTCGACGCCTTCGAAGCCCGGGTAGTCGACGATCGACAGCACACCCTGCGCACGCAGGCCGGCCTGGATCGAGTCGACCAGCAGCAGCGTGCCGTGCTCGCGGGTCAGCTCGCGCGCGGCCTTGTAGAAGTCCACCGGCACGCCGCGGCCCGGGTCGCCTTCGCCCATCACCGGCTCCAGGAACATCGCCTCGATGAACCAGCCGTTCGCCCTGGCATCGCTGAAGGCCTGCTTCAGCGCGGCAATGTCGTAGGGCTCGATCGCGATGACCGACGACTCGCCGCGGTAGCTGGCCAAGTGCTGCAGGTACGTCTTGCGGGTGGAGTCCGAATACAGCGCCGGGCGGTCGGTACGGCCGTGGAAGCTGCCCTTGACCACCACGCGCTTGATGGTGCGGTTGTCGCCTTCGGTCATCGCCTTGGCGTTGGCGTCGGCGATGCGTGCGGCCAGCGTGACCGACTCGGAACCCGAGTTCAGGCAGAAGAACTTCGCGTAGGGGCAGTCGCGGCCGACGCCGATGGCCTCGCGCAGCACGCGCTCGAAGCGCAGCTGGGACAGGCTCGGGGTCATGATGTTGGCCATCGCCTGCGGCTTGGCCATGGCGTCGATCACGTCCTGCGGGGCGTGGCCGAAGCCGAGCATCCCGTAGCCGCCCGAGTCGTGCAGCACGGCGCCCTTGAGCGTGATGATCCAGGGCCCGCGCGCGGTCAGCGCGACGTACGGATTGACGCCGTCGTCGGGGTAGAAGTTGACGAAGCCGGCCTGCGTGGCCTGCACCTGGGCGTCCTCGTCGAGGTCGAGCAGGTCGGCGAACTCCTCCCGGATGCGGGCGTATTCGGCGCCCGCGGCCTCCACGGCAGCCTTGAGGTCGGCGTTGCCGGCGAAGCGGGCGAGGGTGGCGTCGTCCAGGCCGACGGTGCGGCGAGCGCCGCCGTGGGCGCGCAGCGGGGCGAGGGTGTCGAGCAGGGTCATGGCGTCCTCCGGTAACCGGAACGAAAAAACGCGAGGGGGCCCTCGCGCTTGAATGGGGTCAATCAAAACAACAACTTGCGGCCGATTTTAGCATCCGGGCAAAGTCGGCGTAACCCCCTGCCGCGCCGTGTGCGTCCGGTCCAGGGTGGGATCCGCGGTTTGGCGTGCCGCACCCGTGGGCCGATAATGCCGGCCCGCCGCCGGCGGCCCCACGGCGCGCCACCCCACTGCCTTGAAGAAATCCGACTTCCATTACGACCTGCCGCCCGAGCTGATTGCGCAGGCGCCGCTGGCGTCGCGCTCGGCCAGCCGGCTGCTGGTGGTGCCGCCCGCGCCGGCGCCGTACGCCGATGCCGCATTCATCGACCTGCCGGACCGGCTGGCGCCCGGCGACCTGCTGGTGTTCAACGACACCCGCGTGATCCCGGCCCGCCTGTTCGGCCAGAAGGCAACCGGCGGCCGCGTGGAGATCCTGATCGAGCGCCTGCTCGGCCACGACGAGGCGCGCGCGCAACTGGGTGTCAGCAAATCGCCCAAAGCGGGCGCACGGATCCAGCTCGACGCCGGGGGCGAGGCCGAAGTGCTGGGCCGCGACGGCGAGTTCTACCGCCTGAAATTCCATGTCGAACGTCCGCTGGAGTCGTGGCTGCTGGACGCCGGGCGCCTGCCGCTGCCGCCGTACATCCAGCGCGAGCCGGGCCGCGACGACACCGAGCGCTACCAGACGGTATTCGCGCGTGAAGTCGGCGCCGTGGCCGCGCCCACTGCCGGCCTGCATTTCGACGACGCGTTGCTGGCCGCCCTGCGCGCGCGCGGCATCGACTTCGGCCACGTGACCCTGCACGTGGGTGCCGGCACGTTCCAGCCCGTGCGCGTGGAGCAGCTCGACCAGCACGTGATGCACAGCGAGTGGCTCAACGTCGGTGCCGACCTGGTGGAGAAGGTCCGCCGCACGCGCGCGGCCGGCGGCCGCGTGATCGGTGTCGGCACCACCGTGGTGCGTGCGCTGGAATCGGCGATGCGCGAAGCACCCGACGGCACGCGGAGTCTCCAACCCTTTGCTGGCGAAACGCGCCTCTTCATCCTGCCCGGCTACCGCATCACCGCGGTCGACGCGCTGATCACCAACTTCCACCTGCCCGAGAGCACGCTGCTGATGATGATTTCCGCCTTCGCCGGCAAGGACCGGGTGTTCGACGCCTACCGGCATGCCATCGCGCAGCGCTACCGGTTCTTCTCGTACGGCGACGCGATGCTGCTGTGGCCGCGCCCGGACGCGGAGACGCGGTCGTGATCGCCGGCGCGCGGGCGTGGGCGACCCCGGTCAACGTGCGATGTGACGTGGCGCCTGCGGGGCGGGCCGCATGAGCCGCATGGACTTCCAGCTGCTGGGCACCGACGGCGGTGCCCGCCGCGGCCGGCTGACGTTCCCGCGCGGCACCGTCGAGACGCCGGCCTTCATGCCGGTCGGCACCTACGGGTCGGTCAAGGGCGTGTTCCCGCAGGACATCCGCGCGCTGGGTGCGGAGATCATCCTGGGCAATACCTTCCACCTGTACCTGCGGCCCGGGCTGGAGGTGATCGGCGAGCACGGTGGCCTGCACGGCTTCAGCCGCTGGGACGGGCCGATCCTCACCGACTCGGGCGGCTTCCAGGTGTTCTCGCTGGCGCACAAGCGCAAGATCACCGAGGCCGGCGTGACCTTCGCCGCGCCGACCGACGGCCGCAAGGTGTTCCTCGGGCCCGAGGAGAGCATGCACATCCAGAAGGTGCTCGACTCGGACATCGTGATGATCTTCGACGAGTGCACGCCGTACCCGGCGACCGAGGCGGTTGCACGCGCCTCGATGGAGCTCAGCCTGCGCTGGGCGGAGCGGTCGAAGAAGGCCCACGAGGGCAATGACGCCGCCCTGTTCGGCATTGTCCAGGGCGGCGTGCACCACGACCTGCGCAGCCGGTCGGCGGCGGCACTGCGCGACATCGGCTTCGACGGCTACGCCATCGGCGGCCTGGCGGTGGGCGAGCCCGAGCACGAGCGCAACGCCATGCTCGACCACACCGCGCCGCAACTGCCCGAGGACCGGCCCCGCTACCTGATGGGTGTGGGCCGGCCGGAGGACCTGGTGGAGGCGGTCGCGCGCGGCGTCGACATGTTCGATTGCGTGATGCCGACCCGCAACGGGCGCAACGGGCACTTTTTCACGTCCACCGGCACCGTGCGCATCCGCAACGCGGCCTACGAGCACGACCTGCGGCCGATCGAAGAAGGGTGCGACTGCCGGGCCTGTGCCGGCGGCTTCAGCCGTGCCTACCTGCGCCATCTGGACCGCTGCAACGAAATGCTCGGCCCGATGCTGGGCACGCTGCACAACCTGCGCTACTACCAGCGCCTGATGGGGCAGATGCGCGAGGCCATCGCGCAGGGAACCTTCGCCGCGTTCCGCGAGTCCTTCTACGCCGCGCGGGCGTGAGTCGGGTGACGTACGCCTCTTCTCCCGAAGGGAGGCGGGTTCAAGCCGGCGCGGCGCTGCCGCTCGACGCGGGCCGGAGGGCCCCACCTCCCGCCATGGCATAATCCCCGGCTAATTTTGGATCCACCAAGGCCCAGACATGAACCTGCTCGACCTTCTGA
>CAMPJI010000153.1 GCA_946886865.1 uncultured Lysobacterales bacterium
CCAAATCCACCGCCGCCCCAATGGCCGCCACCCAAGCCGCCCCAGGTGCCGGCGTGTCCGTGACCTCCGCGGGCGAAGCGACCGCGCGGCGCGGCCGCCAGTCCGAGCAGCAGGCCGATCACGCCGCCGATCAGTCCCGTTGCCAGCGAACCCAGCAGCCAAGCGATACCGCCGGAGGCCGCGGCGCCGGCAAGGCCGCGGAACGGCCGTGGCGCGCGACCGAGGATGGCGCGCACGAACTGCGCGACGAACACCGCTGCGAAGACCGCGAGGATCCAGCTGCCGCCACTGCGCCCGCGCTCGCGGGGGGCATCGGCCATCGGCGGCGGCAGCGGTTCGCCGTCGACCAGCCCGACCAGCACGCCGGTCGCCTGCTCGATGCCGCCGGCGTAGTCGCCCTCGCGAAATCGCGGGACCAGGTACTCCTGCACGACGCGCGAGGCCGTGGCGTCCGGAATGGCGCCCTCCAGGCCGTACCCGACCTCGATGCGCACCCGCCGGTCGTCCTTGGCCACCAGCAGCAGCACGCCGTCGTCCACGCCCTCGCGCCCCAGCCGCCACTGGTCGAACACCCGCACCGCGTACTGGGCGATGTCTTCCGGTTGCGTGGTGGGCACCACCAGCACCTGCAGCTGGCTGCCCTTGCGCTGCTGCAGATCCAGTGCCTGCGCCTGGAGCCGCGCGCGCGCAGCCGCATCCAGGGTCGCGGTGGTGTCGACGACGGGGGTATCGAGCGTCGGGATCGGCGCGAGGTCCTGCGCCGACACCGCCGACGCCAGCAGCAGCGCCGCGCACGCGACGACACCGACCAGCCGGCCACGCAGCCGTTGGGGCCATGCCGCCATCGGGGCCTCAGCCCGCCGCGGGGGCGGGCGACTCGAAGTCCACCTTCGGCGGCTCGGCCAGTTCGGCCTCGTTCTCGACGGAGAAGTTGGGCTTGGTCGAATAGCCGAACATCTTGGCCGTGAGGTTCTGGGGGAACGAACGGATGTACGTGTTGTAGTCCTGCACCGCCTGGATGTAGCGCTGGCGCTCCACGGTGATGCGGTTCTCCGTGCCCTCCAGCTGCGCCTGCAGTTGCAGGAAGTTCTGGTTGGCCTTGAGTTGCGGGTAGTTCTCCGCCACCACCAGCAGGCGCCCGATCGCGCTCTGCAACTCGCCCTGCGCCTGCTGGAACTGCTCCAGCGATGCCGGGTCGTCGGCATTGACGTTGATGCTGCCTACGCGCGAGCGCGCCTCGGTCACCGCCGTCAGCACCTCGCGCTCATGGCTGGCGTAGCCACGCACGCTGGCGACCAGGTTCGGCACCAGGTCGGCACGCCGCTTGTAGACGTTGAGCACCTGCGACCAGGCCGCGTTCACGGCCTCGTCCTTCTGCTGGATGGTGTTGTAGCCGCAGCCCGACAGCAGCAGTGCGACCAGGGCCAGCACGCCGGCGCGCAGGCCGGCACGACGCAGGACAGTGAGGGACATGGGGCGGCTCCGACGGGGCGATGGCGCATTGCACCACCGCCCCCCGGCCACGCGCAATGGACGCGGCGTGACGACGCGCCGCCGTGCCGTCAGGTCTCCAGCACCCGGCGGCGGCTGTTGCGGCGCGCCCACAGGTTGAGGATCTCGACCAGCGCGGAGAAGCCCATCGCGCCGTAGATGTAGCCGCGCGGAATGTGCATTTCCAGGCCGTCGGCGACCAGGTACACGCCGATCAGCACGATGAAGGCCAGCGCCAGCATCTTGATCGTCGGGTTGCGGTCGATGAACTTGCCCAGCGGCGTCGCCGCCATGAGCATCACCGCGACCGCCAGCAGGATGGCGACGACCATGATCCAGGTCTGGTTGGCCAGGCCGACGGCAGCGATGACCGAATCCAGCGAGAACACGATGTCGATCACCGCGATCTGCGCGATGACCATCCAGAACGACGCCAGCGGCTTGCTGTGGACATCCTCGGATTCGTGCTCGCCTTCGATGGAGTCGCGGATTTCCATCACGCCCTTCACCACCAGGAACGCACCGCCCAGGATCAGCACCAGGTCGCGCACCGAGATGCCCTGCCCGAGCACCTCGAACAGGTCGCTCGTCAGGCCGGCCAGCCACGCCAGGGTGAGCAGCAGCGCGATGCGCGTGATGCAGGCCACCGCGATGCCGAACTTGCGGGCGACCTCGCGCTGGTGCACCGGCAGCTTGCTGACCGCGATGGAGATGAAGACCAGGTTGTCGATGCCCAGCACGATCTCGATCGAGCTGAGGGTGATGAGGGTCAACCAGACCTGCGGATCGGAAAGCATTTCAAGCACGGAAGGAATTCCTTGGGCGAAAACGGATGAGGGGTGAGGCCATCAGGGCTGGAGCAGGCGCGGCACCAGGATCACGCCCCAGGTCAGCGCCACATTGAGCATCAGCACGAACACCGCCGCCGACCCCATGTCCTTGGCGCGACCGGCCAGCTCGTGGAACTCGGCGCCGTAGCGCTCGATCACCGCCTCGATGGACGAGTTCAGCAGTTCCACGCTCATGACCAGCAGCATCGAACCGATCAGCAGCACGCGCTCCACGGGCGTGTCGCCGAGCCACCAGGCCAGAGGTGCCAGCACCGCGAACAGGTAGACCTCCAGGCGGAACGACGACTCATGCAGCCACGCCGCCCACAGGCCCTGCATCGACCACTTGGCGGCCTTGAGGATGCGGTCCGGACGGCGCGGCAGGTGGCCGAGTTCGTCGGCCATCTCAGGCACGCTCCACGGTCTGGGCGTCGACAGGGGCGGGCGAGCGCAGGGCGCTCCGGAACGCGTGCGTTTTCGGCATGAAGTGGATGGCGGCAGGGTGAAAGGGTTGGCCCCGGCCTGCGCCGGTGCCACGGCCCGGGCCGGCCGCAAGGGCGCAATTTTGCCATAAGGCCTGCCACCACCGGCGGCGAGGCCGTTCAGGTGGCCAGCCCCCTACCGGCAGGCGCCGGTCACGCGGCACCTGAACAGGCGAGGGGCGCCTCAGCGCGCGTCGCCGTCCTCGTGGATCGCGGTGCCGCGGCGGCCGTCGGGGTGGATCCAGCCGCGGAACATGCTGCCGCTGTTGAAGGGCATGGCGATATTGCCCTCGACGTCCAGCGCGATGGCGCCGCCGTCGCCGCCCGCTTCCGGGACGATCCGGTTCACCACCTCATCGGCGGCCGCCGCCAGGCTGTCGCCGCGGTAGGCCACGCGTGCGCAGATGTCGTGCGCCACGGCATTGCGGATGTAGAACTCGCCCCAGCCGGTGCCTGACACCCCGCAGCGCGCGTCCGCCCACGTGCCGGCGCCGATCACCGGCACGTCGCCAACCCGGCCCCACTTCTTGTTGGTCATCCCGCCGGTGCTCGTGGCCGCGGCGATGTGGCCGTGCGCATCCAGCGCCACCGCGCCGACGGTGCCGAAGTACGCATCCGGCGCCTCGCCGACAGCCGCCTTGCGCTGCGCGGCCTCCAGCGCCCTGCGACGCGAATCCGTGTCGAACCACTCGTTGGGCACGCGGGCGATGTCCGGCCGGGTGTCGGCAAAGGCTTCGGCCCCGTCGCCAGCAAGAAACACGTGCGGACTGTGCTCCATCACCGCGCGCGCCAGCCGGACGGGATTGCGCACGGTGGTCAAGCCCGCCACGGCGCCGGCACGCCGCGTGTGCCCCTCCATCACCGCCGCGTCCAGGTCGTGCCCGCCGTCGGCATTGAACACCGCGCCCTTTCCGGCGTTGAACCGCGGCGACTCTTCCAGCACCAGCACGGCCGCCTCCACGGCGTCCAGTGCGGCGCCACCGGCCGCGAGAACCGCGTGTCCGGCATCCAGCGCGCGGTTGAGCGTGGCATGCACGTCGCGCACGTCGGCCTCGCTCAGGGCGTCCTTGGGGACAAAGCCCGCGCCGCCGTGGATCACCAGCGCGGTACGCGGCGGCGGACTGGACGGCATGTCATCGGAACTCTGGGCGTGGGCGTTCATGGCGGCGAGTGCGACCAGCAGGAGCAGAAAGCGCATGTCGGATCCCGGGGCGAAGACCGGGGGAGCATACCGCCGGGGTG
>CAMPJI010000154.1 GCA_946886865.1 uncultured Lysobacterales bacterium
CTTCGGGGTCCGCCCATCGCATCGAGAGCCCGGCCTTGTGCCGGGCTTTTTTGTGCGCGATTCGGTTGTGACACACGCGGCGCCCACCTACACTGGGCCGTCGATGCGCGCTCGTGTACGCATCATCCAGTCCGACTCAATGGAGCACCGCATGCGCCGTCTCGTCCTTGCCCTCGTCTCGCTGACCGGCGCCGCTCTGGCGCATGCGCAGACTGCCGAGTCGTGCGCCTCGCTGGCCGCCCCGCGGGCGCTTCCCGTGCAGCCGACCGTGGTCGCGCCGCTCGCACCGGGCCTGGCTGCGCCGGGTCACCAGCTGGGCGCCCCGACGGGCGTGCTGGCCAATGCGTTTGACGAGTCGCGCTCTGTCGACCAGGTCCTGTTCCGGCTGCAGGTGGACCAGTGCCGCAACGTGGCGTCGGTGACCGCGCCGGTGTCACCGGACGCGCCGCTGCCTGCGGCCGTGCCGGGTATGCCGGCGGCGGCGCCGGGCACGGCACCAGCGGCACCCGATGCCACGTCGGCCACCACGGCGCCGTCTGCGACCGATCCGGCTGCGTACCAGCCCAAGACCGAGTTCGACAACACACCCTGGCGGTTCGACATGAACCAGAACGGCAAGCGCATGACCGCCGACGAGTTCAGTGCGTGGATGAAGTCGAAGGGCGTGCGCGTTGCGCGTGGTGCCAGCAAGCCGGCGGCCACCGCAGCTGTCGATCCGGCCGCGCCGGCGATCGAGGGTGAGGCACCGGTCGCGGCGCCTGGCGCGAGCGCGCCCATGCCGGCCGAGGCCCCCGTGCAGGAAGACGCCGAGGCGACTGCCGAGGGCGACCAGTAAGGTCGCGCCGCAGTCTCGAAGATCCAGTATCGCGGCCGCTCCAGCGGCCGCCTTCGCATATGCCTCCACCGGTTCGACATGGTCTGGCGCGTGTGCTGTCCAAGCGCGGCATCTGCTCGCGCAATCAGGCGGCCCAGTGGATCGCGGCCGGCCGGGTGCGTGTTGACGGACGCGTGGTGCGCGACCCTGAATTCCCCGTCGTGCAGGGACTCCATGCGATCGATGTCGACGGCGAGCCGCTGCCCAGCATCGATCGCCATTACATCGCGTTGAACAAACCGCGTGGGCTGGTCACCTCGACCCGCGACGAGCGCGGCCGGGACACCGTCTACCGCTGCCTGGAAGGAAGCGGGTTGCCGTGGATGGCGCCCGTGGGTCGACTGGACAGGGCCAGCGAGGGCCTGCTGCTGCTCTCCAACGACCCGGCTTGGGCGGCGGCGATCACCGACCCTGCCACCGGGCCTGACAAGACGTACCACGTGCAGATCGACCGGGTGCCCGACGGCAGGTTGCTGGAGGCCGTCCGGGCCGGCTGCGTGGAGGGCGGTGATCACCTGAGCGCTAAAACGGTCCGGCTGCTGCGTGAGGGCACCCACAACGCGTGGCTCGAGGTGGTGCTGGACGAGGGCCGCAACCGCCAGATCCGGCGGCTGCTGGCGGCGTTCGACCTGTCGGTGATGCGCCTTGTACGGGTCGCGATCGGCCCCCTCGACCTGGGCGACCTGGCCAAGGGGGCGTGGCGCCCGTTGTCGCGCGACGAGGTGGCCGGCCTCTCGACGCCCGCGCCCTCCTAGGCCAGCGTGTCGCTGCGTGCCGCGCCGAATCCGGCCGGGATGACGCCGAGCTCGCGGCCGATCCGGCCGAATGCATCGATCGCGCGGTCCAGCTGTTCGCGCGTATGCGCAGCCGACATCTGCGTGCGGATGCGCGCCTGCCCCTTGGGCACCACCGGAAAGAAGAACCCGATCGCGTAGATGCCTTCTTCCAGGAGGCGCTGCGCGAAGCGTTGCGCCAGCGGGGCGTCGTACAGCATCACCGGGACGATGGGGTGCTCGCCCGGCTTCAGGTCGAACCCGGCGGCGGTCATGCGTTCGCGGAAATAGGCGGTGTTCTCCACCAGCTGCGCGCGCAGGTCGCCGGCGGACGCCAGCATTTCGAAGGCCTTGGTGCCGGCTGCCACCACGTGGGGCGGCAGCGAGTTGGAGAACAGGTAGGGACGCGAACGCTGGCGCAGCAGCTCGACCACGTCGGCACTGGCCGTCGTGAAACCGCCCAGCGCGCCGCCCATCGCCTTGCCCAGGGTGCCGGTGATGATGTCGATCTTCTCCAGCACGCCCTTGACCTCGGCCGACCCGCGCCCCGTGGCGCCGAGGAAACCGGTGGCATGGCACTCGTCGATATGGACCAGCGCACCGTACTTCGCCGCCAGCTCGGTGATGCGATCCAGCGGCGCAATGAAGCCGTCCATCGAGAACACGCCATCGGTGGTGATCAGCTTGGTGCGCGCGCCGGCGGCGTCGGCGGCCTGCAGTTGCGCCTCCAGGTCGGCCATGTCGCAGTTGGCGTAGCGGAAGCGCTTGGCCTTGCACAGGCGCACGCCGTCGATGATCGAGGCGTGGTTGAGCGCATCGGAGATGATCGCGTCCTCCTCACCCAGCAGCGGCTCGAACAGGCCGCCGTTGGCGTCGAAGCACGCCGCGTACAGGATGGTGTCCTGCTTGCCGAAGAAGTCCGAGATCGTCTTCTCCAGTTGTTTATGCAGGTCCTGCGTGCCACAGATGAAGCGCACCGACGCCATGCCGAACCCGTGCGTATCGAGGGCATCCTTCGCGACGGCGATGATGTCCGGATGGTCGGCCAGGCCCAGGTAGTTGTTGGCGCAGAAGTTCAGCACCTTGCGGCCGTCTGCCAGCGTGATTTCCGAAGACTGCGGCGAGGTGATGATGCGCTCGGCCTTGAACAGCCCCTGCTCACGGATGGTGTCGAGTTCGTGCGCGTAACGGTCGGTCAGGGACATGGCAGTTCCACAAGGGGTAGGAGGGGCTTCCGCGGCGGCCCGGCCGCTTCTGCGGGAGGCGGGGGCTGGTAACGGTCAGTTCCAGCTCAGGACGATCTTCCCGGACTTGCCTGCTTCCATCAGGTCGAAGCCCTGCTGGAACTCGTCCACGGGCAGCTGGTGTGTCAGCACCTTGCCCAGGGGGAACCCGCCCAGCACCAGCTGCGTCATCTTGTACCAGGTCTCGTACATGCGCCGGCCGTAGATGCCCTGCACGGTCAGGCCCTTGAAGATGATGCGGTCCCAGTCGATGCCCGCGCCCTTGGGCAGGATGCCGAGCAGCGCGATCTTGCCGCCGTGGTACATGCAGTCGAGCATGTCGTTGAACGCGCGCGGGTTGCCGCTCATCTCCAGGCCGACGTCGAAGCCCTCCATGTGCAGGTCCTTCATGACGTCCTTGATCGACTGGTTGGCGACGTTGACCACGCGCGTCGCGCCCATGTCGGCGGCCAGCTTCAGCCGGTAGTCGTTGACGTCGGTGACCACGATGTTGCGCGCGCCGATGTGTTTGCAGATGCCGGCGGCGATGATGCCGATCGGGCCGGCACCGGTGATCAGCACGTCCTCGCCGACCACGTCGAACTCCAGCGCGCAGTGCGCGGCGTTGCCGTACGGGTCGAAGAACGCGGCCAGCTCGCTGGGGATCTGGTCCGGGATCGGCCACAGGTTGGTGGCCGGCATCACCATGTACTCGGCGAAGGCGCCATTGCGGTTCACCCCGATGCCGACCGTGTTGGGGCACAGGTGCTGCTTGCCGGCGCGGCAGTTGCGGCAATGGCCGCAGACAATGTGGCCCTCCGCCGACACGCGCTGGCCGATGCGGTAGCCCTTGACCTCCGTGCCCAGTTGCACGACGCGCCCGACGAACTCGTGGCCGATCACCAGCCCGGGCTTGATCGTGCGCTGGCTCCACTCGTCCCACAGGTAGATGTGCAGGTCGGTGCCGCAGATCGCGGTCTTCTCCAGCTTGATCAGCACGTCGTTCGGGCCCGGCGTGGGCACCTCGACCTCCTCCATCCAGATGCCCTTGGCGGCTTCACGCTTGACCAGCGCGCGCATGCGGGTGGGGATGGTGTCGGTCTGGGTCATGACGG
>CAMPJI010000155.1 GCA_946886865.1 uncultured Lysobacterales bacterium
ATGTGCCGGTACATCTCTTCAACTTTCTCTTGATGTGTCATACGCGTCTAACACCTGAATTAAGCCGACCCGCAGCGCGAAGAAGAGCAGAACGGCGCGCTTGGCGGGGCGTCAGTGTTGCCGAAGCCGCGAAGCGGGTTCGGCTTGAATGAGTTGTTAGGCGGTGCTGCTAGGAAGGAGCGCCGACAAATGAGAACGGAAAGGCAACGATTCGCATGGCCTTGGGGAACAAGGCGCCCATTGCAAGGAGCGCTATCGCAGTGCCAACAGAGTACTGGAGTAGCTCAGGAAACGATGCCGGTCCAATGATGATGCGCCCAAGGGCTCCAATCCACAGCCCAGCCCACCCACCAAGGAATGACGAGAGCACTCGGTCCATTACCGTGGGTGGTGCACGCCACCATGTGCGAAAACCATCTGTCCTCCGCTTGAAGAATGCGCGAATGCTCATGAGCGCCTAACACTAAGTAGACCCCAAAAATGGGGTGTTAAAGAGGAAGAAGACTACGCAGCCCCTGCAAAAGATTGAGAAAAAAATAATCAGAACAATAGCTTACGGCATCCCCAGGATTCACATGAGCCCGCCCCTCCCCGGCAAAGGCGGCGCATATGCAGTGATACGTTTTATCACAGCACGCATGCAGTGTTATCTCGCGCGTCCACGATCGGATACGCGGCCTGCCCTACCGGATCGCATGCACTTGGGGGGTATGGGCAATCCAAGTCGCGCCGGCCGAGACGGCCGGCGATCCACGTGAGGTCACGGCTTTGATGATGTCGGGCCGCCGGGCCGCGGGCTACGACCCGCGCTGCAGCCCGCCCGCACCGTTAATCCGCCTTGCGCACCACCCGGTAATCGATCGGCTTGTACTGGAAGTTGTTCGACTGCCCGGCCGAGCACGCCGTCATTGCCACCACCAGCGGCATGCGCGCGCGCAGGCGGATGTGGTCGCCAGCCTTGCTCTTGGGCGGCAGCACCGCGATGCGGCCGGTGTCGCCGTCCACCGACACGTTCATGAAGACGTTGAACGCGATCGGCACGCGGTCCACACCGATGCCGTACGGCGCCAGCGCAATCGCCAGGTTGCCCTCGCAGCCCGGGCGGCCTTCGGTCTCGCCGTAGATGATCGAGAAGGTGTCCTTCGAGCATGGCGTCAGGGTGAAGTCGTGCCGCCCGCAGGTGTCCTCGACGATGTCGAACATCACGCGGCTGCGGTTGGAGTACAGCGGGTCGCCGGTGGTCAGCCACAGCTTGGAGGCGTAGTCGATCGAACGTCCCGAGGACAGGTACTCGTCCAGGTCATCGCGGTTGAAGGCCACCAGGTCGCTCACCTGCTGGCCCTGCGGGTCGATGACGATCAACTCGTCGCCTTCGTCCAGTTCGATGGCCTGGGCCGAACATGGCGAGATGCGGGTGCAATCGTGGGCGACGGCCTCAGTCACGCGGAGCTCCTTGTTTTGACGATGCATTGAGCGGATGGAACGGGCACTTCCAGTCGGCCTCGACCTTGCGGCCGCTGTACTGGCGCGTCTCCGGCGCGGTGCCGAAATCGGCCAGGTTGGGATTGATCGAGCCCTGCAACGCGAGATCGCGCGCGCGGGTCGCCTTCTGCATCTTTTCGTAGCGGCCGTCCTCACGCAGGCGGTCGAACTGCACGTGCGAGTTGAACACCATTGCCGGCCACGCGAAGCGCCGCGCGATGCGCGAGGCGCCTGGGTGCAGGCCGATGACGAAGAACGGGTGTCCGGCCAGGCTCAGGCTGAACTTGGGGCTGTCCGGGTTGCGGCTGACGCCATCGGCCCACGCGTTGCCGCGACGTACGTCGAGCAGGTGCAGGCGCTGGAGCTGCGACCACAGCAGCGCCTCGAAGCGCATCTCATCGGAGTCGGTGGGGCCGTCGAAGATGGCCACGAACGAGTGCACCACCTTCGAATCCGCCGGCTGCGCCGCCAGGTGCCGCGCAAACCCGGCCAGCCCGTCCAGCAGCGGGGCGTCATTGCTGCGTTGGCCGAGCGCGTCCAGCTCCAGCGTGCGGATGGCGTCCTGTGCCAGCGCGGCCTTGGAACCGACGCATGGGAAGTCGGGGTTCTCGATGTGCTTCAGGAACGCCGCGCTGCGATCAGGGGAGATGTCGGTGTGCGCGTCGTCGTGGGTCTGTCGGAGGGCGTGGGGAGCGAGCGGTGGCGTCATGCCTCGGCCTTGCACGTGTGCGGGGGAAGGCGGTCCAGACTAGGCAGGCGCAGGTGGGCATACCGTGGAGCGAAGGCCCCAAACGGGCGTTTTTCCTGAACCCTGGCTATGCCCCGTGGCCTGGCGCCCGATTTGGCACACCCGCGCAGCAACGCATCGTCATTCCGCCGTCATGTCCGCACCCTGCCCGGCATGGCGTTGGACAGCGGGATTGATCGCGATCAAGGCGCGCGCGCATGCAAAGGCGCCTGATGGACGCGACCCCAGCCAAAGGCGCCCGCCATGAGCCCGCTTTGCCTCCCACTGACCGCTCGCCGCCCAGCGCCGGGGTGCACGTGATGAGTGGCGCCGGTTCGCAGGGCGGCTTCACCCTGACCTTTCTCGGTGCCGCCGGTACCGTGACCGGTTCGCGCTACCTGCTGGAGACGCCACAGAGCCGCGTGCTGGTCGATTGCGGGCTGTTCCAGGGCTACAAGCCGCTGCGGCTGAAGAACTGGGCGCCCTTCCCCATCGAGCCCGCAAGCATCGACGCCGTGGTGCTGACGCACGCGCACCTGGACCACGCCGGCTACCTGCCGCGGCTGGTGGCCGATGGATTCGAGGGCCCGGTGTGGTGCAGCCGCGGCACGCGCGACCTGTGCGGGATCATGCTGCCGGACTCGGCGCGCCTGCTGGAGGAGGAGGCCACCTACGCCAACCGGGTCGGCTCTTCGCGCCACCATCCCGCCAGGCCGCTGTACACCGAGGAAGACGCCGCGCGCGCACTGCGGCGGCTTAAGGTGGTCGACTTCGGCGCCCACTTCGCGCCCGCGCCAGGCTTCATGGCCATGTTGCGCGCGCAGGGCCACATCCTGGGCGCAGCCGCGGTCACGCTCGAACACGGCGGCATGCGGGTGACCTTCAGCGGCGACATCGGCCGCCCGCACGACCCCGTGGCGATGCCGCCCCAGCCGCCGGCCGAAAGCGACTGGATCGTCTGCGAGTCCACCTACGGCGACCGTCGCCACGTGCCCGGCTCGCTGCGCGCCGAACTCAGGCCGATCCTGGCCAAGGTGCTGGCGCGGGGCGGCACGGCGGTGATCCCGGCGTTCGCGGTGGGTCGCGCGCAGGCGCTGCTGCATGTCATCGCCGAACTGGTGCAGGACGGCGACCTGCCGCCGGTGCCGCTCTACCTCAACAGCCCGATGGCCGCGCGCGTCACCGCGCTGTATCGCGACCACATGGGCGCGCACCGGCTGGACGCGGCCGCGCTGGACCGGATGGAACGCCTGGTGCGCACGGTGGGAAGCGTCGAGGAGTCCAAGGCGCTCAACACCCGCAAGGGCGCCAAGGTGATCGTGTCGGCGAGCGGCATGCTGACGGGCGGGCGGGTGCTCCACCACCTGCTGGCGTTCGCGGGCGACGTGCGCAACGCGATCATCCTGTGCGGCTACCAGGCCGGCGGCACGCGCGGGGCCGCGCTGGCCCGCGGCGAGCGCCACATCCGGGTGTACGGCGTGGACGTGGACGTGCGCGCGGAAGTGTTCCAGCTCGACACCGGCTCGGCGCATGCCGACGCCGATGAACTCATCACCTGGTTGGATTCCGCTCCAAGGCAGCCGCGCGGCGTCTACCTCACGCACGGCGAGCCGGATGCGGCGGACGCGTTGCGCCAGCGCGTGGAGCGCGAACTCGGCTGGCCTGCCTGCGTGCCCGAGTACCGCGACCGGGTGGACCTGATGGCGACCCCGACCCTCCCC
>CAMPJI010000156.1 GCA_946886865.1 uncultured Lysobacterales bacterium
TCCTTCTGCACCAGCCACTCGGTGTAGTTGCCCTTCCACGGGATGCCGCGGCCGCGGTCGAGCTCCAGGATCCACTCGGCGGCGTTGTCCAGGAAATAGCGGTCATGGGTGACGGCCACCACGGTGCCGGTGTAGCGGGCCAGGAACTGCTCCAGCCATTCGACGGACTCGGCGTCCAGGTGGTTGGTCGGTTCGTCGAGCAGCAGCATGTCCGGCTTGCTCAGCAGCAGGCGGCACAGCGCGACGCGACGCTTCTCGCCGCCCGACAGCGGGCCGATCTTGGCGTCCCACGGCGGGATGCGCAGGGCATCGGCGGCCACTTCCAGCTGCTGCTCCAGCAGGTGGGCGTCGTTGGTGGCCAGGATGGCCTCCAGGCGCTGCTGCTCGGCGGCCAGCTTGTCGAAGTCCGCGCCTTCCTCGGCGTAGGCGGCATACACGGCGTCCAGCGCGGCCTGCGCCTGCATGACCTCGCCGACGCCTTCCTCCACCGCCTCGCGCACGGTCTTGTCCGGATCCAGCTGCGGCTCCTGCGCCAGGTAGCCGACCTTGATGCCCGCCTGCGGGCGCGCCTCGCCCGAGAAGTCGGTGTCCACGCCGGCCATGATCTTCAGCACGGTCGACTTACCGGCGCCGTTGAGGCCCAGCAGGCCGATCTTGGCGCCCGGGAAGAAGGACAGCGAGATGTCCTTGATGATCTGGCGCTTCGGCGGCACGGTCTTGCTGACGCCGTTCATGGTGTAGATGTATTGCGACATGGGGGCTCCGCAGGCGGACGGCGACGTCCCGGCGGGCGGGACATCGCAAATGGATCGGGATAGCCGGCCATTATACGGGCCGGCAGGCCCCCGGTCCGGGCCATGGCGTGGGACGTTCAGACGGGCGTGCCGTGCCGCGGTCGGCGTGGGGGCGATGCAGGCGGCGCAGTCCCGACCGGCTGGCGTGCACCGGTCCGGGCTAAACTCGCAGGCCTTCCCACCAGCTCCCGGAGCGCCGATGTTCCCGCGCGATGCACGTATCGAAGGTTTCGACCCCGAACTGGCCCAGGCCATCAGCGACGAGCGCCGCCGCCAGGAGGACCACGTCGAGCTGATCGCCAGCGAGAACTACGCCAGCCCGCGCGTGCTGGAAGCCCAGGGCAGCGTGCTGACCAACAAGTACGCGGAAGGCTACCCGGGCAAGCGCTATTACGGCGGCTGCGAGTACGTCGATGTCGCCGAGCAGCTGGCGATCGACCGGGTGAAGGAGCTCTTCGGGGCAGGCTCCACGGAAGGGATGTACGCCAATGTCCAGCCGCATTCGGGCAGCCAGGCCAACCAGGCCGTGTACCTGGCGCTGCTGCAGCCGGGCGACACCATCCTGGGCATGAGCCTGGCGCACGGCGGCCACCTGACCCATGGCGCGAAGGTCAACATCAGCGGGAAACTCTTTAACGCCGTGCAGTACGGCGTCAACGACCAGGGCCTGATCGATTACGACGAAGTCGAGCGACTGGCCGTCGAGCACAAGCCGAAGATGGTGGTCGCCGGCTTCTCGGCCTACTCGCAGAAGATCGACTGGGCGCGCTTCCGCGCCATCGCCGACAAGGTCGACGCGCTGCTGTTCGTGGACATGGCGCATGTCGCCGGGCTGGTTGCCGCCGGTGTCTACCCGAACCCGCTGCCGCACGCGCACGTGGTGACTTCCACCACCCACAAGACCCTGCGCGGCCCGCGCGGCGGCATCATCGTGGCCAAGGACCCGTCCGAGGACCTGGCCAAGAAGCTGCAGTCCATCGTGTTCCCCGGTATCCAGGGCGGCCCGCTGATGCACGTCATCGCCGCCAAGGCGGTGGCGTTCAAGGAAGCGCTGGAGCCGGAGTTCAAGGCCTACCAGCAGCAGGTGGTCAAGAACGCGCAGGCGATGGCCAACACCATCATCGAGCGCGGCTACAAGATCGTGTCCGGCGGCACCGAGAACCACCTGATGCTGGTGGACATGATCGGCAAGGGCATCACGGGCAAGGCCGCCGAGGCCGCGCTCGGCCGCGCCCACATCACCGTCAACAAGAACGCCGTCCCCAACGACCCGCAGAAGCCGTTCGTGACCTCGGGCCTGCGCCTGGGCACGCCGGCGGTGACCACGCGCGGGTACGTCGAAGCCGACTGCGTGGACCTGGCGAACTGGCTCTGCGACGTGCTGGACGCGCCCGATGACGAGGCGGTGATCGCCCGCGTTCGCGAGGCGGTAACGGCGCAGTGCGCGAAGTACCCGGTGTACGGATAACCACAAGGAGGCGTCATGAAGAAGGAACTTCTCATCTGCGTAGGACTCATGAGCTTGACCGGCTGCGTGTCCGGAGCCCACGAAGCGGGAGCGGGCCAGGCGTCGCGGGCGAAGATCGTGCATGGCACTGGAGATCCAGGTCCTTCTGCAGCCCGCTATAGCAAGGAAACGGCGAGCTGCTCGGAAGGAGCGCAGCAACTGATGTCATCCGAAGAGTTGCAGGCGGCGACCCTCGACTGGCGGCTCGGGCCCGGATGCAGCGACCCCCTCAAGCTTGCGCTACCCGCCGACGCGCTTTATCCGCGAAGCGACGGGCGTTTGGAGTGGGGGAGCGCGCACATGCTGGTTCTCGTGGATGCGGATGGACGTGTGGCTGCGACCCGCGCCGTCTGTGCCAGCGACGAACGCTTCGCGATGGCGGCGGGAGACACCGTGAAGCAGATGACGTTTTCGCCGGGTGTTTGCGACGGCGTTCCGTCCCGGTCTGCAATCCTCCTGCCGCTCGACTTCGATCCGCGGTAAGCCGGCTCCATGCACTGCCCCTTCTGCCAGCACACCGACACACGCGTGATCGACTCACGCGTGTCCGACGACGGTGCGACGATCCGGCGCCGGCGTGTGTGCGAGGCGTGCGGGGAGCGGTTTTCGACGCTTGAGACCATCGAGCTGAAGCTGCCGGCGATCATCAAGTCCGACGGGCGGCGCGAGCCGTTCGACGCGCGCAAGCTGCGGCACGGCTTCGACCGGGCGCTGCAGAAGCGCCCCGTGTCGGACGAGCAGATCGAGGCGGCGGTGCGCGCGGTGGTGCACCAGCTGCGCATGACCGCCGAGCGCGAACTGGCGTCGCTGCGCGTCGGCGAGTTCGTCATGGCGGAGTTGCGCAAGCTCGACCACGTCGCCTATGTGCGCTTCGCCTCGGTGTACCGCGCGTTCGAGGATGTTGCCGACTTCCGTGAGGAGCTCGACCGGCTGGAAAGCGACAGTGCCGGTGAAGGCCAGTTGCCACTGCTCGACGACGCCGCGCCGCGGACCAAGGGCCGCCGGCGGTAAGCGGCTGCCGTCATCCCCGGCGCTGCGGGGCAGCCTGATCGCGGCAGGCTGCACCCGGTCGTGCATTGCGTTCGGGACGACAGGTGGGCGCGGAGGTGTCAGCCTGTCACTTCTGTCCATTCCTTACGCTGCCCACACGCCGAGAGTCCCATGACGCCAAGCACGCCGCCCGCCTTCACCGCCACCGATCACCTGCACATGGCCCGCGCGTTGCGCCTGGCCGAGCGTGGGGCGTGGACCACACGGCCCAATCCGATGGTCGGGTGCGTGGTTGCGCACGGCGAGGAGGTGGTGGGCGAGGGCTGGCACGTGCGCGCCGGCGAGCCGCACGCCGAGGTGCTGGCGCTGCAGGCGGCCGGCGGCCGGGCCACGGACGCCACCGCCTACGTCACGCTGGAGCCCTGCGCCCATACGGGACGCACCGGGCCGTGCGCGCAGGCACTGATCGACGCCGGCGTGGGGCGCGTGGTCGCGGCGATGCGCGACCCGTTCCCGCAGGTGGACGGCGCCGGGTTCGATGCGCTTCGTGAGGCCGGCATCGAGGTCGCCAGCGGGCTGATGGAGCCGCAGGCGCGT
>CAMPJI010000157.1 GCA_946886865.1 uncultured Lysobacterales bacterium
CGCGTTCGCGCAGCAGGTTGTACTGGCCTTCGCGCTCCACGCCCTCGGCCACCACCGTGATCCCCAGCGAATGCGCCATCGAGATGATGGCGGTGGTGAGCGCCAGGTCGTCGGGGTCGCGCAGGATGTCGGCGATGAAACTGCGGTCGATCTTCACCCCGTCGATCGGCACGCGGCGCAAGTGGCTGAGGCCGGAGAACCCGGTGCCGAAGTCGTCCAGCCAGATCTTGACGCCCTGCTGGCGCAGTTGCGCGAGCAGGCGGCTGACCTGGGCCTCGTCGCCGATCACGGCGGTTTCCGTCAGCTCCAGGTGCAGGCAGCGGGCATCCAGCCCGGTCCGTTCCAGGCAGTCGGCGACCACCTGCGGCAGCACGGGGCTGCGCAACTGCCGGGGCGAGACGTTGACCGAGACGAACAGCGGGCCCTTGTCGCCCCGGCGCTGCTGCCATCGCACGGCATCCTTGCAGGCGGCCTCCAGCACCTGCGGGCCGAGCGTCTCGATCAGCCCGCTCTGCTCGGCCACCTCGATGAACACCGAAGGCGCGACCATGCCGTGCTCGGGGTGGCGCCAGCGCAGCAGCGCTTCGGCGCCGACCATGCGGCCGTTGGAGAGGTGGTAGACGGGCTGGTACAGCACGCTCAGTTCGCCGCGTTCCCAGGCACCGCGCAGTTCGCGCTCGAGCGTGACGCGCCGCTCCACCGCCTGGTCCATCGCGCGGCTGTAGAAGCGGTGGCAGTTCTTGCCCGCAACCTTCGCCTGGTACATCGCAATGTCGCCGTTCTTCATCAGCTGCGTGGCGACGGTGGCATCGTCCGGGAACAGCGTGATCCCGATCGACGTGCCCAGGAACAGCGGCCGCTCGCGTATGACCAGCGGCTGGCGCGTGGCGTCCACCAGGCGCTCGGCCAAGTCGTTGGCATGGCTGCGGATGGAGGCGCCCTGCGCGGCCTGGATGAGGATGACGAACTCGTCGCCGCCGAAGCGGGCCAGGACCGCATGGCGGCCGCCGTGCAGCGCGACCACGTCCTGGATGCGCTGCGCGCACTGCAGCAGCACCTCGTCGCCCGCGTCGTGCCCGAGCGTGTCGTTGACCCGCTTGAAGTCGTCGATGTCGGCGAACAGCAGCGCCAGGGGGTCACCCGCGCCCTGCAACTGCAGCAGCCGCTGGTCCAGCGACTCGCGGAACGCGACCCGGTTGGGCAGGCCGGTCAGTGCATCGGTGTAGGCCATGCGGCGGATGTCGCGGTCGTGGCGGGCGACGCTGCGACTCATGCGACCGAAGGCGCGGGTGAGGTCGCCGACCTCGTCGCTGCGGTCGCTGTCGGGCGGCGCGATGTCGTAGTCGCCGGCCTCGATCGAGCGTGCCGAGTCGGCGAGCTCGCGGATGGGCCGCACCAGCCAGCGCTGGGTGAACCACAGCATCACCGCGCCCAGTGCCAGCAGTCCCAGCCCCAGTGCGGCGATCCACCAGAAATGGCGGCGGCCCAGGGTCTCCAGCCGCGTGCGCAGGTCGGCGACCGCTTCGTCCTCCATCGCGCGCACCGAGGCCAGGTCGAACCCGACGCGGACGCCACCGATGCGTTCGTTGCCGATCATGACCGGCGAGGCGACATCCATCAGCTCGTCGGTCACCTGGATGTGCAGGCCGGTGGCGGCAATCGCCTCGTAGGCCATCGCATCGTCCATGCGCTTGCCGTAGCTGGGGATCTCGTCGCTGCCGTCGTGGACCACGTTGCCGTCGTCGTCGAACACGATCACATAGCGCGTGCCCGGCTGGCGCAGCGCGACGGCGGTGATCTGGCCGATCGTGTCCAGGTCGAAGTAGTACAGCGGGTTGGTGAGCGATTCGGTCAGCTGGCTCACCGTGCCCTCGCCGCGCCGGCGCAGGCCGTCGCCGACAGCGTCACGCAGGGCGTCGCGACTCACCGCCTCGACCTCGTTCTGCATGCGGTCCTGGCGGTGCAGCATCAGCGCCATCAGCGCCACCACCACCACCAGGGCCAGCGCCATCAACGCCAGGAACCGTGCCTGCAGGCCGAGGCGCGGGGCGTTCATTCGACCTCCGCGCGCACGCGCTCGACGTCGCGGGCGATCCGGTCCAGTGCACGCCGGGACTCGTCGTCCAGCGGGAGGAAGCGGGTGGTCTTGAAGAACCGCAGCAGCGCGTCGCCGGCCGCCGGATCCTGCGCGGCCTGCATCAGCACTTCGGCCAGGCGCGCCTGCACGCGTGCGTCCATGTCGCCCCGCACCAGCTCGATCGCACGCGGGTAATCCGGGCTGCGCGCGAACACCGCCAGGTCGCCCCGGAACGCCGGCGGCACGCGCTGGGGGTTCGACCAGTCCAGGTTGCTCATCACGCCGACGTCGACCAGCCCCTTGTGCACCCAGGTGGCGATGTTGAGCTCGGAACGCGCGAACAGGTACCCCACGGCATCGGACTGCAGGCGGTCCTGGGGCGAGAGCAGTATTTCAAGGTCCAGGCCTTCGGCGAGCAGCTCTCCGGCGGGGACGAAATACGCGCTGGTGGACGACGGCAGCTGGAACGCGAGGCGCTGGCCCTTGAGGTCGGCCAGCGTTTCGATCCCGCTGTCGCGGCGGGCGAAGAACACGCTGTGGTAGTGGCGGACGCCGTCGCGCTCGGTCAGCAGCAACGGTGTGGCGTTGGCACGCGCGCGCAGCAGCATGCCGGTGCCGGCGGTCTCCGTGACCCAGTCCACCCGACCGCGTCGCAGGTAGCTGGCCATCTGCTGGGCATCGCGCGCCATCAGGATGCGGCCCTCGCGGATGCCGACATCGGCCATGCGCGGGACCACGTAGTCCAGAAGCGGCTTGAGCTGCTCGTAGTGGGACTTGGGATCGTCGCTGATGCGCCCCAGCACCAGCACGCCCGGATCCTCGTAGGGCGGGGGCGGCGCGGCCATGACGACGCCGGTCGCAAGCGCGAGCACGACGCCGAACAGGCGACTGAAGCATGCGGTCAAGGACGGCCCCGGCAACGGCAACGACAGAGCGCGAGCCTAATGCAAGCCGCGCCCGGCGGATACGGCGCCAGCCGGCTCAAGGGCGGCGCCCGCGGCGGCCCGGGGTCATTCATCGCCCGCCAGGCGGGCCATGCGCTGGGCGTCGGCCAATATCCCGCGCAGCAACCGCACCTCGCGCACGTCCAGGTCGGCCCGGAGGAACACCCGCCGCAGCTTGCGCATCGCCGACTCCGGGGCGCGACCCTTGTGGAAGTCGATGGCGTCCAGGGTGTCGGCCAGCTGGGCGAAAAAGCCTTCCAGCTGGGCGTGGGTGGCGGGTTCGTCGCGAGGGTCGCCGGCATCCGCGTCCCCGGCGGGCCGGGCGGTGGCCGCCAGCGGAGTCGCCTTGGTCCCGCCCAGCAGCGCCAGGCGCAGTTCGTAGGCCATCACCTGCACCGCCGCGGCCAGGTTGAGCGAGCTGTAGTCCGGGTTGGCCGGGATGTGGATGGCCGCGTGGCACAGCTGCAGCTCCTCGTTGTCCAGGCCGGTGCGCTCGCGGCCGAACACCAGCGCCACCTCGCCCCCGTCCGCCGCCGCGGCCACGGCGCGCGGCGCCGCGACCCGGGGCGGCAACTCCTCCAGCGACACCCGCCGGCTACGGGCGGTGCAGCCCAGCACCAGGCGGCAGTCGGCGACGGCCTCGGCCAGCGTGGCGTGGATCTGCGCGCCCGCCAGCACGTCGTCGGCGCCGGCCGCCAGCGCGCTGGACTCGGCATTGGGCGCCTTCTCGGGAGCGACCAGGACCAGCCGTGACAGGCCCATGGTCTTCAGCGCCCGGGCAGCCGAGCCGATGTTGCCGGGGTGCTGGGTGCCGACCAGCACCACCCGCAGCCGGGTGGCGGCCACCGGGGCGGGAAGGGAAGG
>CAMPJI010000158.1 GCA_946886865.1 uncultured Lysobacterales bacterium
GAGGGCTTCATCAAGAACCGCTACGTCGGCCGCACCTTCATCATGCCGGGGCAGGGCCAGCGCGCGAAGTCGGTGCGCCGCAAGCTCAACCCGATCCCGCTGGAGTTCCGCAATCGCGTGGTGCTGCTGGTGGACGACTCCATCGTGCGTGGCACCACGTCCAAGCAGATCGTGCAGATGGCGCGCGACGCCGGTGCGCGCAAGGTGTACCTGGCCTCTGCCGCGCCGCCGGTGCGCCACCCCAACATCTACGGCATCGACATGCCGACGGCCGAGGAACTGGTGGCCCACCAGCGCAGCGAGGAGGAAATCCAGCAGCTGCTGGGCTGCGACTGGCTGATCTACCAGGACCTCGAGGACCTGGAGCGTGCGGTGGCCGGTCCCAAGGCGCGCCTGACGCACTTCGACTCCTCGTGCTTCAACGGCAACTACGTCACCGGCACCGAGGCCGACTACTTCGAGCGCATCAAGCACCTGCGTTCGGACGAGGCGAAGACCACGCGACGCGTGCCGGTGGCGGCCACGCGCGGTTGATTCCGCGCCGGCAGGTGTACCGATGACCGGCACGCTGTTCGAGGCGGCCCGCCGATGCCTCGATGCGGCCTCGCCCGACGGCAAGGTGTCGGCGACGTTCGCGGCGGCCGACGCATTCGCGCGCGGAGGGCTGTCGATCCCGTCGGATGCACCGGCCCCCGAGCCGGTCCGCATGCCGGGCCGCCCGGAGCGGCCCCGCCTGGTGCATCCGCGTGAACTGCCCAAGCGCGGATTCGGTACGGTCGAGGGCCGCGCCGCGTTCATCCACGCCATCGCGCACATCGAGTTCAACGCGATCGACCTGGCGTGGGACGCCGCCTACCGCTTCCGTGGCCTGCCCGACGGGTTCTATGCCGACTGGGTGTCGTGTGCGGCCGACGAAGCGCGGCACTTCGTCATGCTGCGCGACCGCTTGCGGCAGCTGGGGTTCGACTACGGCGACTTCGACGCGCACAACGGCCTGTGGGAGATGGCCGAGAAGACCGCGCACGACGGCCTGGAGCGCATGGCGCTGGTCCCGCGGGTGCTGGAGGCGCGCGGCCTGGACGTGACGCCGGGGATGATCGCGCGCCTGCAGGGCATGGGCGATGCTGACACGGTGGCGATCCTGGAGGTGATCCTGCGCGAGGAAGTCGCCCACGTCGCCGCCGGCTCGCGCTGGTTCCGCTGGTACTGCGAGCGCGCTGGCGTCGAGCCGGCGTCGACGTTCCAGCGCCTGTTGGGCGAATACGCCCGCGCCGTGCTGCACGGGCCGTTCAACCTGGACGCGCGCGCCGCGGCGGGCTTCGACGAGGACGAGCTCGCGCTGCTACAGGGCTTTGCCGCCAAATCCCTGTAGGCGCAGCTTCAGTCGCGATCGAGTTCGCGCGGCTCTGTAGGAGCGACGTGAGTCGCGACCCGCGCAGTTGCCGGAGTTGCGCGGTCGCGACTCACGTCGCTCCTACAACAGAAGGGCGCTTCGATCGCCCGCGGGGCTTACATCGCCGCCAGGGCCAGGCCGTCCGCGTCCACGCGCACGACGGACCCCTGCTCGTACCGCGCCGCGGTAGAGCATTGTTGCGTCGAAAATCATCGCGCCGCAGCGCGCAACCGAAGCGGCCTGCTTGCGCTTTACAGCGTCGCCAAGGTCATACCCTCGGCGTCCAACCGCAGGACGGACCCCTGCTCGTACCAGTCCCCGAGCACTACACGCTTGCAGTCACGCCCCTCCACCACCGGCTCATGCACTGCCGGCCGGTGCGTGTGGCCGTGGATCAGCGTGTCGATCCCGAAGCGCGCCAGTGTCGCGGTGACGGCCTCGGGCGCGACGTCGGTGATCGTTTCCATCGTGCCCTGGCCCTTGAGGCCCGACTGGTGCGCCTGGCTGGCCGCGCGCGCCTGCTGCGCGAATGCCAGCCGCGCCTGCAGCGGCTGCGACAGGAACTGCGCCTGCCACGCCGGGTCGCGCGTCTGCACACGGAAGGCCTGGTAGGCGACATCGCCGGTGCACAACGTGTCGCCGTGCATCAGCAGGGTGGGGCGGCCGTAGAGCATCACCACGCTGGGGTCGGGCAGGACACGCATGCCGGCGCGGCGCGCATAGGCATCGCCCAGCAGGAAGTCGCGGTTGCCGCGGATGAAGAACACCGACGTGCCGGCGTCGACCACGGCGCGCACCGCGTCGGCGGTGCGCGCGCCGGCCTCGGACGGGTCGTCGTCGCCCACCCACGCCTCGAACAGGTCGCCCAGGATATACAGGGCGTCCGCGCCCCGGGCTTCGTCCTGCAGGAACCGGCAGAACAGGTCGGTGATGTGCGGCCGCTGCGCGTCCAGGTGGAGGTCGGAAATGAAGAGCGTGGTCATGCGGCGATTGTAGGGCCCATCAATTGCGCGCCTACAGGTGCCGGCCCGGCCCGGTAAAATGCCGGGCTTGCCCGCCCCGAGCCCGACCGCATGACCTGCCGCACCCGTTTCGCCCCCAGCCCCACCGGTTACCTGCACATCGGCGGCGCGCGCACCGCGCTGTACTGCTGGCTGGAGGCACGCCGTCGCGGCGGGCAGTTCATCCTGCGCATCGAGGACACCGACCGCGAGCGCAGTACGCAGGCCGCCATCGACGCCATCCTGCAGGCGATGGACTGGCTGGGCTTGGACTACGACGAAGGCCCGGTCTACCAGACCCACCGCCTGGACCGGTACCGCGAGGTCGCCGAGCAGCTGGTCGCCGCCGGCCACGCGTACTACGCCTACGAGACCAAGGACGAGCTCGAGGCCATGCGCGAGGCCGCGATGGCCAAGGGCGACAAGCCGCGCTACAGCGGCGCTGCGCGCGATGCCCACCTGCCGTATCGCGACGACCCCAACCGCGTCATCCGCTTCCGCAACCCGCTCGACGGCACGGTGGCGTGGGACGACAAGGTCAAGGGCCGCATCGAGATCGCCAACAGCGAGCTCGACGACCTGGTGATCTTCCGCTCCGACGGCTATGCGACCTACAACTTCGCCGTGGTCGTCGACGACCTGGACATGGGCATCACCGACGTCGTGCGTGGCGACGACCACGTCAACAACACGCCCCGCCAGATCAACATCTACAAGGCGCTGGGCGCCGCGGTGCCGCACTTCGCGCACCTGCCGATGATCCTCGATCCCGAAGGCGCGAAGCTCTCCAAGCGCACCGGCGCCGCGGACGTCATGCAGTACCGCGACATGGGCTACCTGCCGCACGCGCTGCTCAACTACCTGGTGCGCCTGGGCTGGTCGCACGGCGACCAGGAGATCTTCTCGATTGCCGAGCTGCAGTCGCTGTTCGACCTCAAGGACGTCAACGCCAAGGCCGCGCGCATGGACCCGGCCAAGCTCGGCTGGCTCAACCAGCAGTACCTCAAGAGCGATGCGCCCGAAGACGTCGCCCGCCACCTGGAGTGGCACCTGCGCGAGGCCGGCTACGACCTCGCCAAGGGACCCGCACCGGCGGACATCGTGCTGGCGCTGCGCGACCGCGTGCAGACGCTGAAGGAGATGGCGGAACGGGCCGCTGTGTGGTTCGGCCCGCTGGTCCAGTACGACGAGGCTGCGGTCGCCAAGCACCTCAAGCCGGCGGCGCGCGCCCCACTGGCCGATGCGCGTGCGCGCCTTGCCGGGCTGGGCGAGTGGACCGTCGACGCGATCAGCACGGCGCTGCACGACACCGCTGCCGCGCTGGAGCTGGGCATGGGCAAGGTCGCCCAACCGCTGCGCGTGGCGATCACCGGCACCCAG
>CAMPJI010000159.1 GCA_946886865.1 uncultured Lysobacterales bacterium
GGTTGGCGGGGCGCTGGAAGGGCGGCTCGCGTGTCGCACGCCCGGGACCGGCGCCACATTTCCTTTGTAGGAGCGACGTGAGTCGCGACCGCGAAACTTCGGGCGGGTGTGGGTCGCGACTGACGTCGCTCCTACAAGAGGGGGCGGGTGAGCGTGGCGCGGCGATCGGGCTTCGCGGCTGAAGCCGCTCCTACAGGCCGCATACGCGGCCGCCCTCCGAAGCCGGTGCCCTTCGCCTTTGTAGGAGCGGCTTCAGCCGCGATCCGGAACCGGTGCCGCGGGGGGTGTCCGGTCGCGACTTACGTCGCACCTACAAAGGGGGTGTGGGTTCGTGGCGACCGGGCTTCGCGGCTGAAGCCGCTCCTACAGGGGCGGCGCGATCGCGATCGATGCATTCGCGAGCCCCGCGGTGGCGATTCGTGCGGTTACGGTCCCTGGGGTCGCGACCCGCGTGCCTACGACTCGTCGCGGTCGAACCCGTACTTGCGCAGCTTCTCCACCAGCGTGGTGCGGCGCAGGCCCAGCAGGGGGGCGGCGTGGGCGACGACGCCGTCGGCCTGCTGCAGGGCGGCGCGGATCAGTTCGACTTCGATTTCGGCCATGTGCCCGCGCAGGTCGATGCCTTCCGGCGGCAGCGTGGTGTTGGGCGACAGCGTGGACGGGTCCGGCGCGGCCGCCGCCGCGGCGACGGGCGATTCGGGCATCGGGGCGGCGGGCGTGTCCGGCAGCCCGGCGCGGTAGCGGGCCGGCAGGTCGTCGGCTGTGACCTGGCCGGAGGGGTGCAGCACGGACAGGCGCTCCAGCAGGTTGCTCAGCTCGCGCACGTTGCCCGGCCACGCGTAGTGGCTCAGCGCCTGCACCGCATCGGGCGCCAGCCGGACGCTGCCGCGGCCGGAGTCGGCCAGCTGGCGGGCGATGGCGGCGATCAGGTCGGGCAGGTCGTCGGCGCGCTCGCGCAGCGCCGGCATCTCGATGGGGAACACGTTGAGCCGGTAGAACAGGTCCTCGCGGAACTTGCCCTCGGCGATGTGCGTTTCCAGGTTGCGGTGGGTCGCGGCGATGACGCGCACGTCGCACTGCATGGTCTGCGTGCCGCCGACGCGCTCGAAGGTGCGCTCCTGCAGCACGCGCAGCAGCTTGACCTGCATCGCCATCGGCATGTCGCCGATCTCGTCGAGCAGCAGCGTGCCGCCCTCGGCCATCTCGAAGCGGCCCTTGCGCTGGGTCAGCGCGCCGGTGAAGGCGCCCTTCTCGTGGCCGAACAGCTCGCTCTCCAGCAGGTCGGCCGGGATCGCGCCGCAGTTGATCGCCACGAACGGCTTGCCCGCGCGCTTGGAGCGCTGGTGGATGGCGCGCGCGGCGACCTCCTTGCCGGTGCCGGACTCGCCCAGGATCAGCACGGTGGTGTCGAACGGCGCCACCTGGTCGAGCATCTGCGACAGCTTGCGCACTGCGGGGCTGCGACCGGTTGGGCCCTGGTCGCCCTCGGACGTGCTGCGGCGCTCGTCCTCGTCGATGCGCTTGAGGCTGGCGCGGCGCAGGGCCTCCTGCAGCTGCGTGCGGCGGATCGGGTAGTCCAGCGTCCACACCGATTCCGGGTGCAGCTGCTGGCGCCAGTCGGCGCCGTCGTGGCCCGGCAGCACCATCAGCGGCGGGTGCAGGGACTGGCTGGACAGCCACTGCGCAAAGCCGTCGAAACCGGCATCGCCCTCGACATCGCCCACGACGACGGCGACCCAGTCACTGGCGCGCGCCTTCTTCAGGTCGATGTCGGCGGCATCGGCGATGCGCGGCGAGAAGTCCATGAACTCCAGGAGCGTGGCGACGCGTTCGGCACGCTGCGCATCCTGGTCGAGCAGGAGGATGCGTGACTCGCTCATCCCGCCGACCCCGCGGGGGCCGGGTCGAGAACCGACGGCGCGCCGTCGCCGGCGATGCGCTCCAGCAGCTCCAGCACGTCGTGGATGTAGGAGAGCTTGCTGACGAACGCATCGGCGCCGGCACGCGCGGCATGCTCGCGGTGCTCGCTGTCGTCGAAGTGGCTGGCGATCACCACGAACGGCGGGTTGTCCTGGGCCTTGATCAGGCGCGTGGCCTGCAGCCCGCCCATCTCCGGCATCGCCAGGTCCATCAGCACCACGTCCGGGCGCAGCGCCTCGCACTGGGCGATGGCCTGGATGCCGTTGTTGGCCGAGCCGATCACGTCCACCCATTCGAGCTTGCGCAGGTGGCGCATCGCGGCATTGATGAAACCGGCGTGGTCGTCGACCAGCAGGATCCGGAGGGTCTTCATTGCAGTGTCCTCAGCAGGCCGCGCGGGCGGCGGCAGGCGGGCGCATCCGGGCGCGCGCGGGTCCGATCGAAAGTTGGTCGCGGTACTTGGCGACGGTGCGGCGCGCGATACGCACGCCCTGGCGCGCCAGCATGCCGGCGATCACGTCGTCGGCCAAGGGGGCGTGCGGCGGCTCGGCGTCGATCAGGCGCTTGACCATCGCCTTGACCGCGCTGCCCGACACCGCCGCGCCGTCCAGCCGCACCGCGAACAGGCGCTTGAGCTCGAACGTGCCGCGCGGGGTCTGGATGTACTTGCCGCTGGTGATGCGCGAGACGGTGGACTCGTGCATGCCGATGGCGTCGGCGACTTCGCGCAGGGTCAGCGGCGCGATGGCCTCCTCGCCGCGCTCCAGGAACGCCTGCTGGCGCTCGACCAGCACCTGCGCGGTGCGCAGCAGGGTGTCGTTGCGCATGGCGATGCCGCGCACCAGCCAGCGGGCCTCGTCCAGCAGGCCGCGCAGCGCGCTGTGTTCGCCCGGCGCGCCCGCCAGCGCCTGCTCGCAATGCGCGGCGATGCGCACGCGCGGCGTGCTGCGGCCGTTGAGCGCGACGCGCCAGCCGCCACCGAGGTGGCGCACGACGACGTCGGGAATGATGTGGGTGCCTTCGACGGACGCGGGTTCTTCCACCGCCGAGGGGCGCAGCGACAGCACCACGGCGATGGCGGCCTGGACGCTGTCGAGGTCGGCACCGAGTGCCTTGGCAAGCGCGGCCTGGTCGTGGCGGGCCAGCAGCTCCAGGTGGGAGGCGACGATGCGGCGCGCCAGCGCGTGGGCCGCATGGTCGGTGTCGCGCGCGGCCAGCTGCGCCAGCAGGCATTCGCGCGCGTCGCCGGCAGCCAGGCCCGCCCAGTCGCCGTGCAGCAGGCGCAGGCGGACGGATTCGATCTCAAGCGGCTCCAGTCCCAGCGCGTGCGTGGCGCGGGTCAGCAGTTCCGGGTGCGGAACCTCCAGGAAGCCCTGGTCGTCGCAGTGGTCCAGCCACCAGGAGGCGATGGCGAGGTCGGCATCGTTCCAATCGGCGGCCAGTTCGCGCAGGGTGCGCACGCGCCAGTCGCTGGACTCCCCGGCGGCGATGCGCGCGGTGGCGTCGTCGTCCCCGCCGCCGCCGGCGGACAGGCCGGACATGAAGGCCGGTTCGGGCAGCTCGTCCCAGGCCGCCGCCTCCAGCGCGGCGTCGTCGCCGGCCTCGGCGGAGGCATCGGTCTCGCCCGCCTCGTCGTCGCCCTCGGTCTCCAGCAGCGGGTTGCGCTCCAGCGCCTCGCGCAGCTCCATCTCCAACTGCGGCGCGGTCAGCTGCAGCAGGCGGATGGACTGCAGCAGCTGCGGGGTCAGGTTGACGCCCTGGCTCAGCTTGGCGGTGACGGTGGTCTTCATGGTGATCC
>CAMPJI010000160.1 GCA_946886865.1 uncultured Lysobacterales bacterium
CGACATCATCGCCCCCCCGGCCCCCGACGCCGAGCGCAACCGCGAGATCCATGCGCAGTTGGGCCGCAAGTACGACGCGGGCTTCATCACCGACATCGAGTCCGACAGCCTGCCCCCCGGGCTGGACGAGGACATCGTGCGCGCGCTTTCTGCCAAGAAGGACGAGCCCGAGTGGATGACGCAGTGGCGGCTGGAGGCCTATCGCCACTGGCTGACTATGCCGATGCCCGAATGGGCCAAGCTCAAGATCGCCGCGATCGACTTCCAGGCGCTGAGCTACTACAGCGCGCCCAAGGGCCCGAAATACGCCTCGCTGGACGAGGTGCCGCAGGAGCTGCTCGACACCTACGACAAGCTGGGCGTGCCGCTGCACGAGCGCGCGCGGCTGGCCGGCGTCGCGGTGGACGCGGTGTTCGACTCGGTGTCGGTCGGCACCACCTTCCGCAAGGAGCTCGCCGAGAAGGGCGTGATCTTCTGCTCGATGTCCGAGGCGATCCGCGAGTACCCCGACCTGGTGCGCCAGTACCTGGGCAGCGTGGTGCCGGTCGGCGACAACTTCTTCGCCGCGCTCAATTCGGCGGTGTTCTCCGACGGCAGCTTCGTGTTCATCCCCAAGGGCGTGCGCTGCCCGATGGAGCTGAGCACCTACTTCCGCATCAACGCCGGCCACACCGGCCAGTTCGAGCGCACGCTGATCATCTGCGAGGACAAGGCGTACGTGTCCTACCTGGAAGGCTGCACCGCGCCGATGCGCGACGAGAACCAGCTGCACGCGGCGGTCGTCGAGCTGGTCGCGCTGGAAGACGCCGAGATCAAGTACTCCACCGTGCAGAACTGGTATCCCGGCGACGAGGAAGGCCGTGGCGGCATCTACAACTTCGTGACCAAGCGGGCCGAATGCCGCGGTGCGCGCAGCAAGGTGACGTGGACGCAGGTCGAGACCGGTTCGGCCATCACCTGGAAGTACCCCTCGTGCGTGCTGCTGGGCGACGACTCGGTGGGCGAGTTCCATTCCGTGGCGCTGACCCACCACCGCCAGCAGGCCGACACCGGCACCAAGATGATCCACGTCGGCAAGCGCACCAAGAGCAAGATCGTCAGCAAGGGCATCAGCGCCGGACGCGGGCAGAACACCTACCGCGGCCTGGTGAAGGTCGAACGCACGGCAGAAGGCGCACGTAACCACACGCAGTGCGACAGCCTGCTGATCGGCAAGAAGTGCGGCGCGCACACCTTCCCGTACATCGAGGTCAAACACCCGACCGCCACCGTCGAGCACGAGGCGACGACGTCGAAGATCAGCGACGACCAGCTGTTCTATTGCCGCTCGCGCGGCATCGGCGAGGAGGACGCGGTGTCGATGATCGTCGACGGCTTCTGCAAGAGCGTCTTCCGAGAGCTGCCGATGGAGTTCGCGGTGGAAGCCAAGAAGCTGCTGGACGTGAGCCTGGAAGGCAGCGTCGGCTGAGTCCATTTTTTGTAGGAGCGGCTTCAGCCGCGAACGGCAACCGGACCGCACGCCCCGTTCCAGATCGCGGCTGAAGCCGCTCCTGCAGCACCCCATTCCCCGCGCATGCGGGAACCGAGACAGACGACATGCTCAAGATCGAAAACCTCCACGCCGCCGTCGGCGGCCGCGAAATCCTCAAGGGCCTCACGCTGGAACTGAAGCCGGGCCAGGTGCACGCGCTGATGGGCCCCAACGGTGCGGGCAAGTCCACCCTGGGCAACATCATTGCCGGGCGCGAGGGCTACGAGATCACCGAAGGCACGGTGACGTTCGACGGCCGCGACCTGCTGGAACTGGAGCCGGAGGAGCGCGCCGCGGCCGGCGTGTTCCTGGCGTTCCAGTACCCGGTGGAGATCCCGGGCGTGAACAACACCTACTTCCTGCGCGCGGCGCTCAATGCCCAGCGCAAGGTGCGCGGCGAGGAGGAGCTGGACTCGATGCAGTTCCTCAAGCGCGTGCGCGAGAAGCTGGCCGTGTTGCACCTGAAAGACGAGCTGCTGCACCGCGGCGTGAACGAGGGCTTCTCGGGCGGCGAAAAGAAACGCAACGAGATCTTCCAGCTGGCGCTGCTGGAGCCGAAGCTGGCAATCCTGGACGAGACCGACTCGGGCCTGGACATCGACGCGCTCAAAACGGTGGCCGAGGGCGTCAACGCGCTGCGCTCGCCGGACCGCGCGTTCCTGGTGATCACCCACTACCAGCGCCTGCTCGACTACATCAAGCCCGACGTGGTGCACGTGCTGGCCGACGGCCGCATCGTCGAGAGCGGCGGGCCGGAACTCGCGCTGGAGCTGGAGCAGCACGGCTACGCGTGGCTGAAGGACCGCGTCGCGCCGGAGGCGTCGGTGTGAGCATCCTGCTCGACTCGTTTGCCAGCGCCCTCGATACGCTGCCCGCGCGCGACGCCGCGGGGCTGGGCGAAAGCCGCCGCGCCGCCCTGCGGGCCGCGTTCGACGCCGGCCTGCCGCACGCCCGCGTGGAAGCGTGGAAGTACACCCCGCTGCGCTCGCTGGAGCGCCGCGCGTTCGCCGCACCGGCCGCCACCGCGCCCGCGTTCGATGCCAGCCTGCTGGCGGACATCCCCACGCCGCGCATGGTCTTCGTCAATGGCCGCTTCGACGGGGCGCACAGCGACCTGTCCGGCCTGCCGGGCGGTGTCGCCGCGCGGCCGCTGTCGGCCGTGCTGCAGGATGCCGACCCGCGCGATGCCAATTTCCTCGCGCGGCGTTTCGAGCGCAGCGATGAAGTCTTCGCGCGCGTCAATGCCGCGCTGGCCGACGAAGGTCTGGTGGTGCGCGTGGATGCCGGCGCGCGGGTCGACACGCCGCTGCACCTGGTGGTCATCGGCGCCGCGTGCGACGTCGACCTGGCCTGGCACCTGCGCCACTTCATCGAATTGCGCGAAGGCGCCTCGCTGACAGTGGTCGAGCACCACCTGGCCGACGGTGCGCACCGCCACCTCGGAAACGCGCTGGCGCACGTGCACCTGTCGCGTGGCGCGGCACTGCTGCATGCGCGCGTGCAGGACGAGTCGACCGGCGCCACCTCGTTCACCCGCACCGATGCGGTGCTGGCAGGCGATGCGGATTACCGGCGGCTGGACCTGGAACTGGGCGCCGCGCTGTCGCGCCACGAGCTCAACGTGGCGTTGCACGGCGAGGGCGCGCGCCTGCACGCCAACGGCGTGCTGCTGGCCGATGGGCGCCGCCACCTCGACACCCGGCTGGGCATCGACCACGTGGGCCGCGATTCGTCATGCGAGCTCACCTGGCGTGGCCTGGGCGCGGGCCGCTCGCGCGCGGTGTTCCACGGCGGCATCGAGATCCGAGAGGGCGCCGACGGCACGTCCGCGATGCTGTCCAACAAGAACCTGCTGCTCAGCGAAGGCGCGGAAATCGACAGCCAGCCGGTGCTGGAAATCCACGCCGACGAGGTGCAGGCCGCGCACGGCGCGACTGTCGGCCAGCTGGATCCGACGGCGATGTTCTACCTCCGCTCGCGTGGGCTGACGGCCGAGACGGCCCGCTCGCTGCTGACCGCCGCGTTCTGCCGGGAGACGCTGGCGGTGGTCGGGGATACCGGGCTGCGCGAGTTGCTGGCCAATCGGCTGGATGCTGCGCTGGCGCGGCTGGAGGCGGTATGAGCACGGCAAAAG
>CAMPJI010000161.1 GCA_946886865.1 uncultured Lysobacterales bacterium
ACCACCAGGATCGCGATCGCCGACCCCACCGCCCACACCACGCCCCGCATGCCGTCCAGGGCGTGCAGCGGACGTCCGGCATCCGCGTTGGGATGCCCCGGGATGCGCGCCGGGTCCGTCGCCGGTCGCAACTCGTCGCCACGCACGTACGGCAGCAGGCGTCCGAAATCGGTCGCGGGCGGCGATGCCGCACCGGCCACGGCATCGGACGGCGCATGCAGGTAGCGCACGAGCGCTGCCGCCAGCGGGTCGGCCTCCACGCCCGCCTGCAAACGGGCCGCGTCCGGGTGTAGCGGGTGCACCTCGATCCGGCCCTGCGCGTCCGCACGTACCTGCGCCGCGGCGGGGGCTGGCAGGCCGAGTCCCTGGGTGATCGCGACCAGCCGTGAAGCCAGCACCGCAGCCAGCTGCCGGCGCACATCCAGCGGCAACTCGTCCAGGCGGGGCAAGCGCTGGCGGTCGCCCGCCTCCAGCTGCGCGAGCAGCGAACTAACGGGCGACCAGTGGGCCGTGCCCGCCGACGCGGACGCCGCGGGCACCGCTCCGGCGGGCGGCATCCCGCCGCCGCTCAAGACCCGCCCCGGGCCGGGCGCGGGTCGGGCGTCGATGGAGGCGGACAGGTTCGGTGGCAACGGCATGGTGGGGGGCCGGCAGCGCCAGCGCGTCGCCGGACGACCCGGCGTATACCGGGGACATCGGCCCGCAACGCGGATCCTTGAGCGCTGCATCGGGGCGTCATCGCCACGGCGTTAAGGTGGCGACGCCCTCCGCCACCGAGATCGATCACCTTCGATGCCCGTCTCCGCACGTCCGCCATGCTCACCCCGCCGCCGTCGGGCGCGCGCCCTGTCGACGCGGGTCGCATTCATGTTGCTCGCGGCGGCCTGCCTGCTGCCGGCGAACGCCGCGGTATCCGTCGAGGGCGGGGGCGGCGCAGCGTCCGGCCACACCGCGCTCGACGTGACCCTGCTGCTGGTCTACCTGTTGGGCGCACTGGTGACGTCGTTCCTGTGCTCAGTGGCCGAGGCCACCCTGCTGAGCATCACCCCGTCCTACATCCAGGGCCTGCGCGAAACACGGCCGCAGCTGGCCGACACCCTGCAGCGCCTGCGCCAGGACAACGTCGACCAGTCGCTGGCGGCCATCCTGACGCTCAACACGATCGCGCACACCGCCGGCGCCATCGGCTCCGGCGCCAAGGCCACGGTGGTGTTCGGGAGCGCCTGGGTCGGCGTGTTCTCGGCGGTGGCCACGCTGCTGATCCTGTTCCTCTCGGAGATCGTCCCCAAGACACTGGGCGCGGTCTACTGGCGCAGCCTGGCCGGTCCCACGGCACGCTTCGTTCGCGTCCTGATCGTGATGCTCTACCCGCTGATCAAGGTCTCCGAGCTGCTGACGCGCCTGGTGTCACGCGGGAAGCAGGTGCACGTCTTCAGCCGCGACGAGTTCGTCGCGATGGCCGATGTCGGCGAGGAAGCGGGCCAGTTGGACGAGCGCGAGTCGCGGATCATCCGCAACCTCTTCCACATGACCTCGCTCAAGGCACGTGATGCGATGACCCCGCGCACCGTGGTGAAGGCCGTGCCCGGCGACAGGACGGTGGGCGACACGCTGGAGGACAGCGGCGATACACCGTTCTCGCGGCTTCCCGTCTACGGCACCGGGCTGGATGACGTGCACGGCTTCGTCCTCAAGGACGACCTGCTGCTGGCGCACGCGCGCGGCGAGGACGCACGTCCCGTCTCGGACCTCCAGCGCGAACTGCCGGCCATCCCCGGCTCCCAGGCGCTCTCGACCGTGCTGGAGCGCCTCCTGGAGCGGCGCCACCAGATCACGCTGGTGGTGGGCGAGTACGGCGAGACGCTGGGCCTGCTGACCCTGGAGGATCTGATTGAGACGCTGCTGGGGGACGAGATCGTCGACGAGCAGGACACGGTCGAGGACATGCGCGAACTGGCCCGCGAGCGCTGGGAGCGACGCGCCGCGCGGCGCGGGGCGGAACCGGCGGCGTGGACCCCGGCGTCCGGGCGCACGGATCGCCACTGATGCATCACGCCGGGTTTGCGGAGCCGTTGCTAGCGTGCCCCCCTTGCTACGGGAGCCCCCACCCATGAAGATCCTGATGGTCCTGACCTCGCACGACCGCCTCGGCAACACCGGCCGCAAGACCGGGTTCTGGCTGGAGGAGTTCGCCGCGCCCTACTACGTGTTCAAGGACGCCGGCGCGCAGATCGTGCTGGCCTCGCCCAAGGGCGGCCCGCCGCCGCTGGACCCCAAGAGCGACGAGCCCGACGCCCAGACTGCGGCGACCGAGCGCTACCGCAACGACCAGGACGCCATCGAGGCGCTGACCCACACCGAGAAGCTGTCGAAGGTCGTGCGCGACGACTTTGACGCGGTGTTCTACCCCGGGGGGCACGGCCCGATGTGGGACCTGGCCGAGGACCCGGACTCCATCGAACTGATCGAGGCCAGCGACGTCGCCGGCCGGCCGCTGGCCGCCGTGTGCCACGCGCCCGCGGTGCTGCGCAACGCCCTGAACCGAGACGGCGACCCGCTGGTCAAGGGCCGCAAGGTGACCGGTTTCACCAACAGCGAGGAGGACGCCGTCGGCCTGACCGACGTGGTGCCGTTCCTGCTGGAAGACGTGCTCAAGGCAAACGGCGCGCAGTACAGCCGGGGCGAGGACTGGAAGCCCCACGTCGTGGTCGACGGCCACCTCGTCACCGGCCAGAACCCGGCCTCCTCCGAGGACGCCGCGCGCGCCCTGCTCAAGCTGCTCGGTCGCTGAGGCCGGGCGCGGTCAGGCCGCGGTCAGGCCGCGGTATCCGGCGCGCGCCGCGGGATCGACCACAGCGCCGCCAGCGTGAGCAGCGCGGCGGCCGCCAGGTACAGGCCGACGCTGCCGAGCCCGAAGCGGCCCGCCAGCCAGGTCGCGATGTAGGGCGCCAGCGAGGCGCCGAAGATGCCCGACAGGTTGAACGCCAGCGACGCACCGGTGTAGCGCACCGGTGCGGGGAACTGCTCGGCCAGCAGCGTCCCGATGGGGCCGTAAGTCAGCCCCATCAGGCCCAGTCCGAGCAGCAGGAACGCGCCCACCGACGCCAGGCTGCCGGCGACGAACAGCCGGTCCAGCACCAGCCCGAATGCGAGGATGGCCAGCGTGGCCAGGATCATCGACCGCCGGCGTCCGTGGCGGTCGGCATGGATCGCGGCCAGCGGGATGGTCACCGCAAACGCCTACCGTCATCAGGTAGAACAGCACGAAGGTCGCCAGCGCCGACAGCGTGCCGACCAGCAGGGCGCGCGGGTGGCGGACCAGCACGTCGCGCATCGGCAGGCGCACGCGCTCCTGGCGATCGAGCACGCGCTGGAACGCCGGCGTCTCGCTGATGCTCAACCGCACCCACAGGCCCAGCAGCACCAGCACCGCGCTGCCCAGGAACGGCACGCGCCAGCCCCATGACATGAAGGCGGCTTCGTCGAGGAATGCGCCCAGCAGCAGGAACGATCCCGTCGCCAGGAAGAACCCCAGCGGCGCGCCCAGCTGCGGGAACATGCCGTACCAGGCGCGCTTGCCCGGCGGTGCGTTCTCCGTCGCCAGCAGCACCGCCCCGCCCCACTCCCCGCCCAGCCCCAGGC
>CAMPJI010000162.1 GCA_946886865.1 uncultured Lysobacterales bacterium
CGAAGCACCTGGTCGTCACGATTTCGCAGTCGGGCGAGACGCTCGACACGATGGAAGCGCTCAAGTACGCCAAGTCGCTGGGGCACGAGAAGACGCTGTCGATCTGCAACGTGCCCGAGAGCGCGATCCCGCGTGCCAGCCGGCTGGTGTACTACACCCGCGCCGGTGCCGAGATCGGCGTGGCCTCGACCAAGGCCTTCACCACGCAGCTGGTGGCGCTGTTCACGCTGACCGCCACGCTCGCCAAGCTCGGTGGCCGGCTGGAGGCCGCGCAGGAAGCCGAGTTCGTGGACGCGCTTCGCCACCTGCCGGGCAGCGTGCAGCACGCGCTCAACCTGGAGCCGCAGATCACCGCGTGGGCCGAGCGCTTCGCCCCGCGCGAGCACGCGCTGTTCCTCGGCCGCGGCGTGCACTACCCGATCGCGCTCGAGGGTGCGCTCAAGCTCAAGGAGATCTCCTACATCCACGCCGAAGCCTACCCGGCGGGCGAGCTCAAGCACGGGCCGCTGGCGCTGGTGGACGCGGCAATGCCGGTCGTGGTGATCGCCCCCAACGACAGCCTGCTGGAGAAGGTCAAGTCCAACATCCAGGAGGTGCGCGCGCGCGGCGGCGAGATGTTTGTGTTCGCCGACGCCGACAGCCACTTCGGCGAATCCGAGCAGGTGCACGTGATCCGCACCCCGCGCCACGTCGGCGTGCTCAGCCCGATCGTGCATGCCATCCCGGTGCAGCTGCTGGCCTACCACGCCGCGCTGGCACGCGGCACCGACGTGGACAAGCCGCGCAACCTGGCCAAGTCGGTGACGGTGGAATAACCGTGCGCAATCCCCCGGTTGTTTCAGCAACATCTGGAGGAGCGGATTCAGCCGCGATGGCAGTCCCTGTAGGAGTGACGTAAGTCGCGACCGTCATTCGTCGTGTTGCGAAGGTCGCGACCTGGGACGCTAATGCATCGACTCTGATGCGATCGCGGTTGAAGCCGCTCCTACAGGGCATTGCTGGCGACTAGATCGCCGGCTCCCAGCGCAGCGTCAGGAACCACTCCCGGCCCGGCTGGTTGTAGAACGACGCGGTCTCGTAGTCGCGGTCCAGCGCGTTGGCCAGGCGCGCCTGCACGGTCCACGCCGGCGTGAGGCGGTATTCGGCCCGCACATCGAGCGTCGCGTAGCCGCCCAGGCGGCGGGTGTTGGCGACGTCGTCGAAGCGCGCGCCCTCGGCCACGCCCGTCAGGCCCAGGCGCAGGTCGCCGAAGGCACGGTCCACGTCCAGCCGCGCGCTGCGCCGCGCACGCCGCGGCAGCTCGTTGCCGTCGTTGAAGCCGGCATTGCGGTTCTCCGTGTCCAGCACGCTGATGCTGCCGGACACGATCCACGCGGCCAGCCCGGCGTCCATGCCCAACTCGGCCCCGCGCAGCTGCGCGCGCTCGATGTTGTTGGGCAGGAACAGCGCGGCGTCGTAGGCGATCAGGTCGTCCACCCGGGTGTCGAACGCGTCCAGCCGCCAGGCCACGGCGCCGGCCTCCAGCGCCACTCCGGCTTCCCAGCTGCGCGACTCCTCGGGGCGCAGGTCCGGGTTGCCGAAGAACGGGAAGTACAGCTCGTTGAACGTCGGCGCCTTGAACGCCGTGCCGTAGCCCGCGCTGACGCGCCAGCCCCCGCCCAGCGACAGCCCCCATGCCGCGCTGCCGGTGGTGGCCCCGCCGAATTGCTCGTTGTCGTCGCGGCGCACGGCGGCCTGCAGCGTATGCGCACCCAGTGCGCCCTGGTACTGCGCGAACGCCGCGCGGTTGTCGCGTTCGGTGCGGTCGAAGGCGGTATCGCTGTCCACGCGGTCGCGCAGCCAGTCCGCGCCGACCGTCAGCAGCTGGCCCGTCGCCAAGGCCAGGTCGGCCTGCAGGCTGGCGCTGTCGCGATCGGTGTCGAAGTAGCCGTTGAAGGCATCGCCGAGGAAGTTGTCGGACGCGTCGGTGTTGCGGCCCGCGCCCAGCTGCACGGCCAGCGCCTCCGAGACGGTCCATGTGGCGCGCGCACCCAGCACCTGCTGGGTGGTTTCGGAGTAGTCGGTGAAGTCGCCATCGAATTCGTTCTCGCCCTCCGCCAGCAGCGCATTGGCGCCCAGTTCAAGCGTCTCGCCGACCACCAGGCCGCCGCGGAGCGACAGCGAGCGGTTGCGGTAGCCGTCCGCATCCGGTTGCGGCGTGGCGATGAAGCAGCCGCCGGAAAACGGCGTCGGCGTGGCGACGTCGCAGGCATTGATGCCGTCGGTGCGCTGGTGCGCGGCGTCGAGCCCGAGCCACGCCGTATCGCTGCCGCCGCCGATGCCCGCACTCGCCTCGCGCCGGCCGTGGCTGCCGACGGTGGCGGTGGCGCGCGGCGCGATGCCGCCGCGGTCGCGACGGGTGAACACCTGGATGACGCCGCCGATGGCCTCGCTGCCGTACAGGCTGGAGCGGGGGCCGCGCACGATCTCGACGCGGTCGATCATCGACAGCGGCAGGTCCTGGAACGACACGAGGCCGGAGGTCGCCGAGCCCACGCGCACCCCATCGATCAGCACCAGCACGTGGTCGGACTCGGCGCCGCGCATGAACAGCGTGGTGAGCTTGCCCGGCCCGCCCTGGTTGGAGATCGCCACGCCCGCGCGGCCGCGCAGCAGTTCCGGCAGCGAGCGCGCCTGGCTGCGGACGATCGCCTCTCGATCGATCACCTCCACCGGCGCCAGGACGGCATTGGCCGATACCGGCGTGCGGGTGGCGGTGACCACCACCTCGTCGAGGTCGCGGGCGCTCTCGGCCTGGGCGTGTGCGGACAGGGGCAGCGCGAGTGCGCAGGCAAGGGTCAACGGGCGAAGCTGCATCGGGACGTCTCCATCGCACGGTCGGGCCGTGCCGGTCTTGCCGGGTTTGGGGAGTCGGATGCAGGGAAAAAGGGCCGCGAAATCGGACGAACAGCGCCGGCGTCGCCGCCGCAATGCCCTCCGCATCGCAACCAGTCAGCACCAAGGCCGGTCTCCGGACTCGCGAGTGGAAGACGTGCTTCCGGCCAGGGCGCCTTCCCGTGGCTGCAGGTGCAGCCCAGTGGCGGATGCCGTGGCTTGACTCGCTTACCGTTGCGGGGGCAGTGCCGGACTGGACCGCGGATGTGCGGGCGTCACCGGCTTCCCGTTTCAACCCGTTGGCAGGACGCCGCCGGGTCACCTTGGAGCGGGGCGCAGTGTACGGGATCGGCGGGCGTTGCAGGGAAGGGGCGACGGGACATGCCCGCTGGGGCGCCTCCCCTGAGTGCAGGGAGAGATCGGGAGGGCTGCTGTTGCCGGGGCGGGTGCAGCAGCGAGGCACGTCGCGACTGCCTCTGCAATCTTCGTAGCCACCGATTTCCGGATCGCGACTTACGTCGCTCCTACACGAGCTCGCAGGCTTGCCATGACGACGTGGTGCCCGGCAGGCAGCGATCAACGCCGCCAGTCGTTGCCGTCGCCGTCAGGCCGCATGGCCACCGTATCCTCGGTCAGCACCGTGGTGCGGACGGGGGCGGGGGCGGGTTTGTAG
>CAMPJI010000163.1 GCA_946886865.1 uncultured Lysobacterales bacterium
GGCTGCGGCCGATCAGGCGCTGGATCTCCAGCGTGCGGCCGCCCTGCTTGCCGCGGCTGGCCTCGCGGTCGCTGCGGGTGTGGGTGGCGCGCGGCAGCATCCCGTACTCGGCCGTGACCCAGCCTTCGCCCTTGCCGCGCAGGAAGCCCGGTACCCGGTTCTCGACGCTGGCGGTGCACAGCACGCGCGTCTGCCCGAAGCACACCAGCACCGAGCCCTCCGCGTGTGCGGTGTAGCCGCGCTCGATGCGCACGTCACGCAGCTGGTCGGCGGCACGGCCGCTGGGTCGGGAAAAGGCTGCGGACATGCGGATTACCGTTGACGGGGCGCGCGAGTTTACCATTCGCCCCCTCGGCCCCCGGCCCGCGGCGCTGCCGTCGGACGCCACGGCGCACGCACCGGAGTTGCAATGCCCATCCGTTCCATGACCGCCTACGCCAACGGCGAGCGCGCCACCGACTGGGGCACGCTGTCGTGCGAGGTGCGTTCGGTGAACCACCGCTTCCTGGAGATCGGCGTGCGCCTGCACGACGACCTGCGGGCGCTGGAGCCGGTGCTGCGCGAGCGTGTCGCCTCGCGCCTGTCGCGCGGCAAGGTGGACCTGGTGTTCCGCCTGCGCGCGCCGGAAGGGGCCGCGGGGCTGCAGGTCGATCCCACCCGGCTGCGTGAGCTGAGCGACCTGGCGATCGACCTGGCGGCGCGCTTCCCCGGGCTGCATACCGAGTTGACCGAGTTGCTGCAGTTCCCCGGCGTGCTGCAGGCGCCGGCCGCCGATCCGGCCGCCTTGCAGGCCGAGGCGCTGGCGCTGCTGGACGAGGTGCTCGACGAGTTCGTCGCCGCGCGCGAGCGCGAGGGGGCCAAGCTGGCGGCCGCGATCAACGAGCGGGTCGACGGCATCGAGCACATCGCCCGCGAGGTGCGCACGCTGATGCCGGCGATCCGCGACGGCCAGCGGCAGAAGCTCGCCACGCGCCTGTCCGACCTGGCCACCCCGGGGGGCGCGCCGCTCGACCAGGGCCGGTTGGAGCAGGAGCTGGTCATGTGGCTGCAGAAGCTCGACGTCGACGAGGAGCTCGACCGGCTCGACGCGCACGTCGGCGAGGCCCGCCGCGTGCTCAAGCTGCGCGAGGCGGTCGGCCGCCGGCTGGACTTCCTGCTGCAGGAGTTCAACCGCGAGGCCAACACGCTGGGCAGCAAGTCGGTGGACGCGCGCAGTTCGTCGGCCGCCGTTGAACTCAAGGTTCTGATCGACCAGGTCCGCGAACAGGTGCAGAACATCGAATGACCATGCGCGGCACGCTCTTCATCGTCGCGGCGCCGTCGGGCGCCGGGAAGTCCAGCATCGTCAACGCCGTGCTGGCCCGCGATCCCAACATCTGCCTGTCGATCTCGTTCACGTCGCGCCAGCCGCGCCCGGGCGAGCGCCATGCCGAGCACTACCACTTCGTCGGCAAGGACGAGTTCGAGGCGATGGTGGCCGAGGGCGACTTCTTCGAGCACGCACTCGTGCACGGCGACTGGAAGGGCACCGCGCGCCAGTCGGTGGAGCCGCAGCTGGCGGCCGGCAAGGACGTGCTGCTGGAGATCGACTGGCAGGGCGCCCGCCAGGTGCGGGCCAAGGTGCCGGGCGCGGTCAGCGTGTTCATCCTGCCGCCGTCGCGGCAGGCGCTGGAGCAGCGCATGCGCGCCCGCGGACAGGACAGCGAGGAGGTCATCGCCCAGCGCCTGGCGGCCGCCCGTGAGGAGATGGGCCATTACGGCGACTTCGACTACGTCATCGTCAACGAGACCTTCGCGGTGGCGGTGGACGAGATGTGCGCGATCTTCACCGCCAGCCGGCTGCGGCGCGAGGCGCAGGTGGCGCGGCACGGGCGGCTGATCACGGCGCTGTTGACGGACTGAGCGCCCCGGGCGGTGCCGGTCCCCGTCGTGGCGCTGACCCTTGGCTAACTGATTGATTCCAAAGCGCAGGCTTGCCTGTGCCGGCGCGCCCCGCTACACTCCCGTCCCCTTTGTGTACCCCACGACGGCCGACCGGCCGCCAGGAGCCCCATGGCCCGCATCACCGTAGAAGACTGCCTGGAAGTGGTCGATAACCGCTTCGAACTCGTCATGATGGCCGCCAAGCGCGCCCGCCAGCTGGCCAACGGCGTCGAGTCGCAGATGGACAACGACTCCAACGACAAGCCCACCGTGCTGGCGCTGCGCGAGATCGCCGCGCGCCGCATCGACACCGATTACATCGACGCCGTCGAGAAGGCCGAGCGCGAGCGCAAGGAGCGCGAGGCGCTGGAGTGGGCCGCCGCCGAAGTGGTCGCCGACGAGGACCTGGCCAAGGGCGACGACTGAGTCCGGTTGCCGTCCCGGCCTGCAAAGCCCCGCTCCGGCGGGGCTTTTTGTTGGGCTGCCGGGCCGCATGCACGGGCCTTGATCCGCGAACGGCGCGTGTCGCAGTGGACGTGGCGGCCCCGGCTTGCGGGACCGGGCTTCCGGCCCCGTCCCCCGTCCTGTTTTTTCCTTCCTCCTCAATGCATTGCGCCGCCCGACGGCAGGCGCGTAGATTGCCCGCATGACTCCTGCCGCACCCGCCATTCGCCCGCCTGCCGTGGGCGACGTCGATGACCCGTCGGTGCCGGACTACGTGCGTGAGCTGGAGCAGGCCGCGCATTACCTGCCAGCCGACCAGCGCGCGCTGCTGCGGCGGGCGTGGGCGGTGGGCGCGGCGGCGCACGCCGGGCAGACCCGAAAGTCCGGCGAGCCCTACATCACCCACCCCATCGCGGTGGCCAAGGTGCTGGCCGATCAGGGGCTGGACATCGAAACGCTGATCGCGGCGATCCTTCACGACACCATCGAAGACACGCCGCTCACCCGCGACTGCCTGGCCAGCGAGTTCGGCGAAACGGTGGCCGAACTGGTGGACGGCGTCACCAAGCTGGACAAGCTGCACTTCCGCGACCGCCAGGAAGCCGCGGCCGAAAGTTTCCGCAAGATGCTGCTGGCGATGTCGCGTGACCTGCGCGTCATCCTGATCAAGCTGGCCGACCGCCTGCACAACATGCGCACGCTGGGCGCGCAGAGCGCCGAAGCCCGCGAGCGCATCGCGCTGGAAACGCTGGAGATCCATGCGCCCATCGCCCAGCGCCTGGGCATGAACCTGATCAAGGCCGAGCTGCAGGACCTGGGCTTCCGCGCGCTGCACCCGTGGCGGCATGCGGTGATCGAGAAACGCATCCGCACCCAGCCGGTGGTGCGGCGCGAGTCGCTGGTGCAGATCGAGGCCAACCTCGCCCAGCGCCTGGCCAAGGAGAAGCTGTCGCACCGGCTGATCAGCCGGGTGAAGTCGCCCTGGAGCATCTATTCGAAGATGCGCGCCGAGCACAAGAGCTTCACCCAGGTGATGGACGTGTTCGGCTTCCGCATCGTGGTGCGGTCGGTGGCCGACTGTTACCACGCGCTCGGTGTGGTGCACGCCACCTACAAGCCGCTGGATGCGCGCTTCCGCGACTTCATCGCCATCCCCAAGGCCAACGGCTACCA
>CAMPJI010000164.1 GCA_946886865.1 uncultured Lysobacterales bacterium
GCCCAACCCACCCCCGCCGCGGCAGGGGAATGGGCCGAATGCGATGAGCCGGAGGCCGACGCCGCGGTGACGTCCACCCCCGGCACCGTGCTCGCCATCCTGACCGCCGATTGCCTACCGGTGCTGCTGTGCTCCCGCGATGGCGACGAGATCGGCGCTGCCCACGCGGGCTGGCGCGGACTGGCGGCAGGCGTGCTGGAGGCGACGGTGGCGGCCATGCGCACGTCGCCCGACCGGCTGATGGCATGGCTGGGGCCTGCCGCCGGGCCGGCCGACTACGAGATCGGCGTGGAGGTCTACGACGCGTTCGTCTCGCGCGACTGGCGCGCGGGCGCGGCCTTCGCCAGCACCCGCCCGAACCACTGGCGCGTCGACCTGTATGCGCTGGCCCGGATGCGGCTGCAGCAGGCCGGCGTCCAGCCCGGTGCGATCCACGGGGGCGGCCTCTCGACGATCGGCGAGCCGGGGCGCTTCTTCTCGCACCGCCGCGATGCACGCACGGGGCGGATGGCGACAGTCGCCTGGTTCGACTAGCCGCGCATCGCGTCGTGCTGCATCAGGCGGCTCGTGGCCGGGCGACTTGAAGGGACACGGAGCGACCGCATCTGGACTCCACCCGATACGTGGAGCCACTGACATGACCCTCCAGCAGGACCTCGATGCGCTGCCCGGCGTGACCGCGAAGCCGGACGACGCCACCCGCGGCTTCGTCTTCAACCACACCATGCTGCGGGTGAAGGACATCGCGAAGTCGCTGGACTTCTACACCCGCGTGCTCGGCTTCACCGTGGTGCGCAAGCGCGACTTCGACGCCGCCGCCTTCAGCCTGTATTTCCTGGTGCGGGTCGCTGACCGCTCGGCCATCCCGGCCGACGAGCCCGCGCGCGGCCAGTGGCTGCTCTCGCAGCCGGGCGTGCTGGAGCTGACGCACAACCACGGCACGCAGGACGATGCGGGCTTCGCCTACCACGACGGCAACAGCGAACCGCGCGGCTTCGGCCACATCTGCATTTCCGTGCCGGACGTGGAGGCCGCCTGCGCGCGTTTCGAGACGCTGGGCGTGCCGTTCCAGAAGCGCCTCACCGACGGTCGCATGAAGGACATCGCCTTCATCAGGGACCCGGACGGGTACTGGGTGGAAATCCTGCAGCCCACGCCGCGCGCCTAGGCCGCCTTCAGCGCCTCGATGTAGGTGCGGCGCCAGGCGGTGATGTCGTGCGTGCGCAGCCGCGTCATCATCGATGTCCAGCGCTCCCGGCGCTCGTCCATCGGCATTTCCGTCGCCGTCGCGATGGCATCGGCCACGCCGTCCAGGTCGTAGGGATTGACCAGCAGGGCACCGTCCAGCTCGCGCGCCGCCCCGGCGAAGCTCGACAGCACCAGCACCCCGGGGTCGTCGGGGTCCTGCGCGGCGACGAATTCCTTGGCCACCAGGTTCATGCCGTCGCGCAATGGCGTGACCAGCCCGACGCGTGCGAGGCGGTAGAAGCCGGTCAGCGAGGCGTGCGGGAAGTTGCGGTTGACGTAGCGCATCGGCGTCCAGTCCGGCTGCGCGTGCTCGCCATTGATGTGCCCGGTGAGACGCTCGAGCTGTTCGCGCAGCGCCTGGTACTCGGCCACTTCGCCGCGCGAGACCGGCGCGATCTGCAGGAAGGTGAGCCGGCCGAGTTGTTCCCAATGGCGCTCCAGGTAGCAGCCGAAGGCGCGGAACCGTTCCGGCAGCCCCTTGGAGTAGTCGAGCCGGTCGACGCCGATTGCCAGCAGGCGGCCCGACAGGCTGTCGGCCAATCGCTTGACGCTCGCCTTGCCCACGGCGTTGGCGGCCTGCTCGGCGATGCGCGCGGTGTCGATGCTGATCGGGAACGCCCCGGCGCGCAGCCGGTGGCCCTTGGCCGTGGCGAGCACGCCGCTCTCGATCACCTCGCCGCGCCCGAACAGGCGCACGTAGTCCTGGAAGCGTTCCAGGTCGCGCTCGGTCTGGAAGCCGATCAGGTCGTACGACGACAGCCCCTCGAACAACCGGTTGTGGTCCGGCAGCGCGGCCAGCAGGTCCGACGACGGCATCGGCACGTGCAGGAAGAAGCCCAGCCGGCACTTGATGCCGCGCTGGCGCAGCAGCTGCGCCATGGGGATCAGGTGGTAGTCGTGGATCCACACGAGGTCGTCGTCGCGCAGCAGCGGCGCCAGCGTGTCGGCGAACAGCGCGTTGACCCGGCGGTAGGCCTGGTAGGTCTCGCGGCTGTAGTCGACCAGGTCGACCCGGAAGTGCAGCAGCGGCCACAACGTGCGGTTGGCAAAGCCGTTGTAGTAGTCGTCGTGGTCGCGGCGCGACAGATCTACCGTGACGTACTGGATGTCCCCCGCCTGAAGCTCGCTGACGTTGCCGGAGGTCGCCTCGTCGATGCGGCCGCTCCAGCCGAACCACAGGCCGCCGGTTTCCTCCAGGGCGGCCTGCAGGGCCACGGCCAGCCCGCCGGAGCTGGTCCTGTCCGGCAGGGCGACGCGATTGGACACGATGACGAGGCGGGACATGGGTGTTTTAGGGGGTAGGGACTGGGGATTAGGGGCAGGGGGTTTTGGAGCCGGGACTTCGAGACTTGGGACTGGGCTAGCCCTAGTCCCCCGTCCCCGATCTCTCGACCGCGATCACGTCGCCTCCTGCCACGGCCGGCTCAGGCGCATCGCCGCGATGATCAGGCCAACGTGCGAGTACGTCTGGGGGAAGTTGCCCCAGGCCTCGCCATCGCCGAACTCCAGGTCCTCCGACAGCAGGCCGAGCGGGTTGCGGCGCGCCAGGATGCGCTCGAACATCTCGCGCGCCTCGGCCTGGCGGCCGATGGTGGCCAGCGCGTCGATGTACCAGAAGGTGCAGATGGTGAAGCTGGTCTCGGGCGTGCCGAAGTCGTCGGGCGCGACGTAGCGGAACAGCGCGTCACCCTGTCGCAGGTCGCGGCCGATCGCCTCGACCGTGGCGATGAAGCGCGGGTCGTGCGGTTCCACGAAGCCCAGGTCGGCCAGCAGCAACAAGGAGGCGTCCAGTCGCTTGCCGTCGAGCGACTCGACGAAGTGGCCCAGCTCCTGGTCGAACGCGTGCTCCAGGATGTGGGCGCGCATGTGCGAGGCGCGTTCGGCCCAGTGCGTTGCTCGATCGTGCAGGCCAAGGTGGGCGGCGATCTTCGCCAGACGGTCGCACGCCGCCCAGCACATCACGCTGGAGTAGGTGTGCACCTCGGCGCGGCCGCGGAACTCCCACAGCCCGGCATCGGGCTGGTCGTACAACGCGAACGCGCGGTCGCCGACCGGTTCGAGCCGACGGAACATCGCCGCGTCGCCGCGGTGCGCCAGGCGCCGGTCGAAGAACAGCTGGGTCGAGGCCAGCACTACGCTGCCGTACACGTCGTGCTGCTTCTGCACCCACGCCAGATTGCCGCGCCGCACCGGTCCCATGCC
>CAMPJI010000165.1 GCA_946886865.1 uncultured Lysobacterales bacterium
TCACGCCGGCCGACTCCATCGGCATCATCACGAACTTCTGGTTCGGCGCCTCGGCGAGTGCCTTGAACGCCTCGATGTACTTCTGTGCGACGAAGTAATTGATCGCCTGCACGTTGCCGGCCGAGATCGCGTCCGAGACCATCCGCGTCGCGTTGGCCTCCGCCTCGGCCAGGCGCTCGCGGGCCTCGGCCTCGCGGTAGGCGGCTTCCTTCTCGCCCTCGGCTTCCAGGATCGCCGCCTGCTTGTCGCCCTCGGCACGCAGGATCTCCGACTGGCGGTGGCCCTCGGCCTCCAGGATCACCGCGCGGCGGTCGCGCTCGGCCTTCATCTGGCGTGCCATCGAGTCGACCAGGTCGCGCGGCGGCTGGATGTCGCGGATCTCTATGCGGTTGACCTTGATACCCCAGGGGTTGGTCGCCTGGTCGACGACGCCCAGCAGCTGCGCGTTGATCGCCTCGCGGTTGGACAGCGACTCGTCCAGGTCCATCGAGCCGATCACGGTGCGGATGTTGGTCTGGACCAGGGCGATGGTCGCCAGCTCCAGGTTGTGCACTTCGTAGGCGGCCTTGGCCGCATCCAGCACGTGGAAGAACACCACGCCATCGACCTTCACCACTGCATTGTCCTTGGTGATGACGTCCTGGCTGGGCACGTCCAGGACCTGCTCCATGACGTTGATCTTGCGGCCGACGCCGTAGATCACCGGCACCAGGAAGTGCAGGCCCGGCTGCATGGTGTGCGTGTACTTGCCGAAGCGCTCGACCGTCCACTCGTAGCCCTGCGGCACCATGCGCACCGTCTTGAACAGCAGCACGATGCCGGCGAACAGCAGCACCAGCGCCAGGATCGACCCCATCTCCATTGATTCACCCTCCCCGGTTGATCGCCGGAGTATAGGCTGGCCCGGTGGCTGCGACGGTTTCCCGCCCGCCCGCATCTGGATGATCAAGATGCCGCCCACTTCAAGCTTCGCGATCGATGTGCCCGACAGCCTGCTTGCCCGTGTGCGGGCCGGCGAGCGCGGTGCGTTCGAACAGCTCTACCGGCGTTTCGAGCGCCCCGTCTTCAACCTGGCGTTGCGGATGCTGGGCAGCCAGGGCGGCGCACGCGAGGAGGCGGCCGACGTGCTGCAGGACACGATGCTCAAGGCGTTCAACCGGATCGGCGATTTCCGGGGCGGCAACGGCGCCGGCCAGGCGCCGTTCTGGGGCTGGCTGCGGCAGATCGCGGTCAACGAGTCGCTGATGCGGCTGCGCACACGCCGCAAGCACGAGCGCGATGTCGCACTTGAGGACGACGCTTGGCTGGAAGACCACGCCCCGCCGCCGCCCGCCGCCGCCGATGCCGCGCAGCTGCAGCGCGCGCTCGACGCATTGCCCGACACCACCCGGAGCGTGCTGTGGCTGTACCACGCCGAGGGCTACACCCATGACGAGATCGCCGCGCTGATGAACCGCACGGCCAGCTTTTCCAAATCGCAGCTTGCGCGCGGCAGCCGCCGCCTGCGCCAGCTGCTCGAGCCCGCTGAAGCGCGGGCCGGAGGACACGCCCATGCCTGATGCCGATCGCCCCCGCGAATTCACCGACCCACCGGCCGACTGGTCGACCGCCTTTGCGGCGTTGCCCCAGGCCACGCCGCCGCAGGACGGCTGGCATCGGCTCGCAGAGCAGTTGCCGACGCCTGCCCATTCGACGCGCGCCCGCTCCGCATCGCGTCCGAGGTGGCCGGTGTGGCTGGCCACCGCGGCCAGCCTGGCGCTGGCGGCGGCCGTGCCGTTCGCGCTGATGGAGCCCGCGCCCGACACCACGCCATCGCCCTCCCCGACCGCGCCTGCGCCTGCGCCTGCGCCTGCGCCTGCGACGGGATCAGTGGCACGCATTTCGACGCCGCCCTCGCCAACGGCGGGTGCTCAGACGCAAACCGTGCCGGCTGCGGCCGTGGTCGAACCCGACACCGCCGCATCCTCCCCTCGGGCGCAGACGCGTGTCGCGGCCGTGGAGCCATCCGCGGTGCCGGCGCAGGGCGACCGCGCGCCCGCGCCGTCCCCGGATACCGAAGAGGTGCACCCGGTCGCGGTGACGGATGACCGGCCCGAGATCCGGCTGGCCGGGGTCCAGCAGGAGTCGGCACGGCTGGAGGCGTTGCTTGCCATGGCGCACGACGACCGCGTCGGGTCGGGCACGGGCGCGATGCTGGCGGCGCAGTTGCAGTCGCGCCTGTCCCAGATCGACGGCGTGCTGGCGAGCGACACGATTGATGACGACGAACGCCTCGCCCTGTGGAACGCGCGCGTGGACACGCTGCGCGACCTGACCGGGCTGGAAACCACCGAACGCTGGTTTGCCGCGGAAGGGCGCGCCTACGACACCGCGCTGGTGCAGGTGCACTGATCCCCGGCAACGCGGCACGGCCCGACCTCCGCCGCTTTTCTTCCACCTGATCGCACGTCACCTTGACCCGGAGTTGCATATGAAACGTCCCCGCATCCACGCCACGTTGCTGGCCGCTGCCCTCGCCGCGGCGCTGGCTGGCGTCGCCCAGGCCGACACGCCCGCGCCGCCGGCCGATGAGCGCGAACTCCAGCTCGCGCGCGAGGAACTCGAGCGCGCCGCGCGCCGCGTCGCCGAGCTGTCCGGCGAGACCCAGCTCGAGATGAAGCGCGTGATGGAGCATCGGCTCGAGCGCCGGCCGGTGCTGGGTGTGGTGCTGTCGGCCGATGACACCCGCGGGGTGCGCCTGGCCGCAGTAACGCCGGGCAGCGCGGCGGCCGACGCCGGCCTGCGCACCGGCGATCGCGTGGTCGGCATCAACGGCCAGGCGGTGACCGGCGCCGACGCCGACCAGCGAGTGGCCTCCGCGCGCGACGCCTTGTCAGGGCTCTCCGTCGACCGAGCCGTGCAGGTCGAGTACGAGCGCGACGGTCAGTCCTCACGCGTCAGCGTGAAGCCACGGCTGAGTGCGCCGCTGGCGATGTTCCACGGCGAAGGAAAGGAGTACGAGTTCGAGTTCGACCACGCTCAGGTGCGCCGGGCGGTCGAGGCCGCGCACGCCGCGGTGGCGCCGCAGATCCGCCAGGAGATCATCCGGCTGTCGGAACCCTGCGAAGGCGACGATTGCCGGGCGCCGATGGTGTGGGAAGCGTTCCGCTGGAGCGGGCTGAACCTGGCCTCGGTCGATCCGCAGCTGGGCCGCTACTTCGGCACCGACCGCGGCGTACTGGTGCTCAGCAGCGGACCCGAACTCCAAGGCCTGCAACCGGGTGACGTGATCCGCCGGGTCGACGGCACGGCGGTCACGACCCCGCGCGAGGCGATGGCCGCCCTGCGCGGCAAGGCCGCTGGCAGCCAAGTAGAGATCGACTACCTGCGCGACCGCCGCGAGGCCAGCGCCCGCATCACCGTGCCCGAAGCGG
>CAMPJI010000166.1 GCA_946886865.1 uncultured Lysobacterales bacterium
GGGCTAGGCGGGCTTAAGGGCTGAAGGGAGCAGGAAGACAGCGTGGGGCAGAGGGGACTCCCCGCACGTCAGAACGCGACGAGAGATCCCAGACGATAACGGCGCGGAGCCGAAAACGCCCCGGTCCATGCCCCGGCCCTTCGTCCAGTCCCCTTCAAACCTCGGTCGAGGTCGAGAACCGGTACCCCGAGCCGCGCACCGTCTGCACCATGCCGTCCAGGCCGTGCGGCTCCAGTGTCTTGCGCAGGCGTCGGATGTGGACGTCGACCGTGCGTTCCTCCACGTACACGCTGCCGCCCCAGACGTGGTCCAGCAGCTGGGTACGGGAGTAGACGCGCTCGGCGTGGGTCATGAAGAAGTGCAGCAGGCGGTACTCCGTGGGACCGATCTGCACCGGCTGGTCCTCGCCGCCGCCGTTGCGCGCGAACACCCGGTGCGCGGCGCCGTCGATCCGCAGCCCGCCGACGCTGACACTGCCGTCCTCGTCGTCTTCGCGGGACCGGCGCAGTACGGCGCGGATGCGGGCCAGCAGTTCGCGCGCCGAGAAAGGCTTGACCACGTAGTCGTCGACGCCGGCCTCCAGCCCGCCGACGCGATCGTTCTCCTCGCCGCGGGCGGTCAGCATGATGATCGGGACCTCGCGCGTCAGCGCCTCGCGCCGCCAGCGGCGGGCCAGCTCCAGGCCGCTGGTGCCCGGGAGCATCCAGTCCAGCAGGATGAGGTCGGGCACGCGGTCGGCAATGGCGGCCTGCGCCTCGCGTGCGTCGCCGGCATGCACCGGGTCGTACTCGCCCTTGCGCAGGGCGAAGGCGACCATGTCGCGGATGGCGGGTTCGTCTTCGACGATCAGGATGCGTTTCTGCACGCGGTCACCGGCGGCTGGGGGCGGGGCCGGACCGTGGGTGTGCACCACGGGCCGGTTGGGCCGCGCCAGTACACTACCGTTTTATGACTGGGTCGTGACACCGTCGCACCGGTGTCATGCAGCGCCCTCTAGCGCCGGCCCAGGTCCTCGTCGCGGATGCCCTGCCGCTTCAGCTCCAGCACGGTCGGCGTGATCGCGGCGATCCGCGACTCGATCCGCGCGCGGGCGTAGTAGTCGACCTCGGGGCGCTGCTTCAGGGTGTTCAACTGCACCAGCGCCTGCTCGGGCCGCCCGTTGAGGAACGCGGCCTCGGCGTGGGCCTCGCCCGCGCGCACGACATCGCCGGCGATGTCGCTCACCCGGGCAAACGTGCGCTGGAATATCGCGTCGTCGGCCGACTGGGCCAGCAACGGCCGCAGGATCGCCTGGGCGCGTTTGCCCGCCGCCTCGGAATTGCGCTCGGACAGCACCTGCGCATAGGTCAGCGCGGCTGCACGGTCGTTGGGCGATTGCCGCAGCAGCGCCTCGAAGCGGGCATCGGCCGACTCCGTCCGCCCGGTGCGCGATTCGGCCTCTGCCAGCGCCAGGGTGGTCCAGACGTCGCCCGGTCGCTTGTCGAGCAACCGCTGCAGCGACTCGCGCGCGGCGGCGGCCTGGTTGTCGCGCAGCCGGGCGATGGCCAGCCCGTACTGCTGTGCATCGTCCAGGTCGCCGGTGGACTGCATCTGCGCGTACTCGCGCACCGCCTCGGCGGGGGTGTTGGCGGTCAGCACGCGCATGCGTTCGCGGGCGAACTCGAAGCGCCCCGTGCCATCGGCCGACACGCCCAGGCTGGGCAGCTGGAAGCCCTGCGGCAGCAGCGGGTTGTCGCTGCCGCCCACGCTGCCGGAATAGCCCTTGGGCGCAGCCGCAATCTGTCCGGCACGCTGCTTGGCCTCGGTGATGCGGGTGGTGGTGACCGGGTGGGTCATCAGGTATTCGGGGGTGTCGTAGTAGCCGGCGGCGTTGGCACGGGCGCGCGTCTGCATGGTGCCGAAGAAGTCGGCCATGGCCACCGGGTCGTACTGGCTGCGCGCCAGCGTCTGGATGCCCAGGCGGTCGGCTTCGTGCTCGTTGGAGCGCGTGTAGTTGATCTGGCGCTGCTGCATCATTCCCATGGCCGAGAAAACGGCCAATTGCGCGGCATTGCCGCTGGAACTGCTGTCGGAGGCGCTCGCCGCCGCCACCGCGCCCAGCATCGCCAGCAGGATCGGCAGCTGGTCGCGCTGCGCGCGCTCCACGCCGCGCAGCACGTGGTACTGGGTGACGTGGGCGATTTCGTGCGCCATGACCGCGGCGACCTCGTCCTCGCGCTCGGCCGCCAGCACCAGACCCGCATTGACGCCGATATAGCCGCCCAGCGTGGCGAAGGCGTTGACCTGCCGCTGGTTGATCAGGAAGAAGTTGAACGACTGGTCGGGGCGGTCGCTGTGGGTGGCCAGCCGGTTGCCCAGCGCGTCCAGCCACTGGTCCACCAGAGGGTCTTCGAGCAGGTAGTCGTACTGCCGAAGCTGCGCCAGCATCATCGCGCCGTACTGCGCCTGCTGGGCCGGCGTCAGCAGCTCGCCGGCGGACGAGCCGATATCGGGCAGCCGGCTTTCCTGCGCGGGAGCGCACACGCTGGCGACGGCCAGTGCGAGGGCAGCGGTCAGCGGTGCGATGCGGCGCAAGGATCTCTCCGGTGTCATTCGATCGATGGGGCGGGGCGGAAATACAGCCCCGGCAGGATGCGTCGGGGGCGGCCCGGGGATGTGAATCCGTCGTTAATCGGGCCGGTGTGTTCCGCCCGCGCCCATTGCCGCCCTGCGCCTCATGCCGCACGTGGGTTGCTGGAAGGCGCGGCAGGGCCGGTTTCGACCGCCAGCGCGCTGCGAAGTTCACGCCGGCGCGGGTACTCTCCCGGTCCTGCCCGCCGTGCGCGACGCGCCCGGCCTCATGCGATCACTACCCGGAGCAGTGCGTTGAGCGATTCCAACACCCCCGCCGGCGGCGATGGCCCGCCGATCACCATCTACAGCAGCGCGATCTGCCCCTATTGCGTCGCCGCCAAAAACTTCCTGCGCAGCCAGGGCAAGTCCTGGACCGAGGTGCGCATCGACCTCGAGCCGGACGCGCGCCGGAAGATGATGGAACTGACCCGCCGCACGAGCGTGCCGCAGATCTTCATCGGCGACACCCACGTGGGCGGTTACGACGACATGATCGCCCTGCATCGTGCCGGCGGGCTGCAGCCGCTGCTGGACGGCAGGGCATGAGCGGCGCGGACAGTTCGGGCGAGCAGGATCGCATCGCCGAGTTCACCGCGTTCCGCAAGCGCATGAACGAGCGCATCCTCGCCGAACCCAACCAGGTGGTGCGCCGCTTCTTCGCGCTGGACACGCAGACCTACCAGGCCGGCGCGCTGGACGTGAAGACCAAGGAGCTGATGGGCCTGGTCGCGTCGATGGTGCTGCGCTGCGACGACTGCATCAGCTACCACGT
>CAMPJI010000167.1 GCA_946886865.1 uncultured Lysobacterales bacterium
GGCTACCTGCGCATCCTCAAGTGCGGCTTCCGCGCCGGCGACAATGCGCCGATGGCGTACGTCGAGCTCGTGGACCGCCCGGAAGCGGCCACCGAGTAAACGGCGTCGTGGGGGCGTATGCCCCCGCCTGCAGCAGAAGAGCCCCGGCCATGCCGGGGCTTTCTGTTTGTGGTGATCACAGGGTGCGGGGTCCTCGCCGCGGGTGGCCGGCCTATCCGGGCGGCGCTGGAGACGGCGGTCTACGCACGGACGCGCGCACGCCGTAAGCTTCGCGGCATGACGACTTCCACTGCCCGCTCCACCTTCCGTACCCAGTTCTTCCTGGGGTTCCTGGCCTGTGCCGGTCTGCTGGCGTATGCGATCTACCTGCAATTGCATGAGGGCCTGGAGCCCTGTCCGCTGTGCATCTTCCAGCGCATCGCGTTCGCGGCGCTGGGCGTGGTGTTCCTTCTCGGCGCGCTGCACGCGCCGGCAGGCCGCGGTGGGCGCAGGGGTTACGGGGCGCTCGCGGTGGTGGCCGGCCTTGTGGGGATCGGTATCGCCGGCCGCCACGTGTGGCTGCAACTGAATCCGCCGGCCATCCCGTCGTGTGGCGCAGGGCTGGACTTCATGCGCGAGACGATGTCGACCACCAGTGTCATCCGCAAGGTCCTCACCGGCTCGGGCGACTGCGGCACCGTCGACTGGACGTTCCTGGGCCTGTCGATGCCGGCATGGAGCCTGGTCTGGTTCGTGCTGCTGACCGGCTGGGCGGCCTACGCGGCATTCCGGCGGTAACCCGCCGCGCCGGCCACGCATCGCTCGCGGTTGCGGGCCGCGCCGGATGGGACCATGATCATTCGCTGCACCGCAACACGAACCGCACGTCCATGAGCACGCCCGACCGCAGCATCCGCGCCGTCCACCTTCCGTCCGACTGGACGGCGGCGTCGTGGCGCGCGCGGCCCGCCCTGCAGTTGCCGCACTACCCGGATGCAGCCGAGCTGGAAGGGGTGCTGGAGGAGTTGCGGCTGCTGCCGCCGCTGGTGACCTCGTGGGAGATCCTCGCGCTCAAGCAGCAGTTGGCCGAGGCGCAGGAGGGCAAGCGCTTCCTGCTGCAGGGTGGCGACTGTGCGGAGAGTTTCGATGCCTGCACGTCCGAGCTGATTTCCAACCGGCTCAAGGTGCTGCTGCAGATGAGCCTGGTGCTGGTGCACGGGCTGCGCAAACCGGTGATCCGGGTCGGTCGGTTCGCGGGGCAGTACGCCAAGCCGCGCTCGGCCGACAGCGAGACGCTCGACGGCGTGACGCTGCCCAGCTACCGCGGCGACATGGTCAACGCGCCGGCGTTCACGCCCGAAGCGCGGCGCCCCGACCCGCGGCGGATGATCAAGGCGCACGCCCGCTCGGCGATGACGATGAACTTCGTCCGGGCGCTGATCGACGGCGGTTTCGCCGACCTGCACCACCCCGAATACTGGAACCTCAGCTGGGTGGGCCATTCGCCCTTGGCGGAGGAGTACCGCCACATGGTGCAGGCCATCGGCGATGCGGTCCGCTTCATGGAGACGATTTCGGGCGAGGAGGTGCACAACCTCAACCGGGTCGACTTCTACACCTCGCACGAGGCATTGCTGCTTCCGTACGAAGAGGCGCTGACGCGGCAGGTGCCGCGCCATTGGGGCTGGTTCAACCTCAGCACCCACTACCCGTGGATCGGCATGCGCACCGCGGCGGTCGACGGGGCGCACGCGGAGTACTTCCGCGGTATCCGCAACCCGATCGCGCTCAAGGTCGGGCCGTCGGTGACGCCCGACCAGCTGCTGCGGATCATCGACCTGCTCAATCCGGAGGACGAGCCGGGCCGCCTGAGCTTCATCCACCGGATGGGCGCCGCGCATATCGCCGACAAGCTGCCGCCGCTGCTGGAGGCGGTGCGGCGTGACGGACGGCGCGTGTTGTGGGTGTGCGACCCGATGCACGGCAACACCGAAGCCACGGCCAACGGCTACAAGACGCGCCGCTTCAACAACATCGGCAGCGAGCTGGATCAGGCGTTCGACCTGCACGCCGCGGCGGGCACGCGCCTGGGTGGCGTGCACCTGGAGTTGACGGGCGAGGACGTCACCGAGTGCTTGGGCGGCGCCCGCGAGCTGACCGAGACGGACCTGGAACGCGCCTACCGCTCGACCGTCGATCCACGCCTGAACTACGAGCAGGCGCTGGAAGTGGCGATGCTGATCGTGCGCAAGCAGGCGCAGTTTGCTGCCACGTGATCTTTCCCAAGAGCGGCTTCAGCGCGAGCGAATATCCGGTGCGTGCGATCACGGCTTAAGCCGCTCCTGCAGCGAACGGGCATACCTTGCCTCGCCCACGAAAAAGCCGCCCATCGGGCGGCTTTCTCTTTTGCGAACCGAGCGCGGATCAGGCCGCGCGCGACGCCCGCTTGCGGTCGTTCTCGGTGCGGAACTTCTTGCGCAGGCGGATCTGCTTGGGCGTGACTTCGACCAGTTCGTCGTCATCGATGAACTCCAGCGCCTGCTCAAGCGACAGCTTGATCGCCGGGATCAGGCCCTCGTCCTTGTCGGTGCCGGAGGCGCGGAAGTTGGTCAGCTGCTTGCCGCGCAGGGCATTGACCGTCAGGTCGTTGTCCTTGCTGTGGATGCCAACGATCTGGCCCTCGTAGATCTCCTCGCCCGGCTCGATGAACAACCGGCCGCGCTCCTGCATGGCGATCTGCGCGTAGGCCGGCGACGGGCCGGTGCCATTGGAGATCAGCACGCCGTTCTGGCGCTGGCCGATATCGCCGTCCATCTTCGGGCCGAAGTGGTCGAAGACGTGGAACAGCAGGCCGGTACCGGCGGTCAGCGTGCGGAACTCGGTCTGGAAACCGATCAGGCCGCGCGCCGGGATGATGAACTCAAGGCGCACGCGGCCCTTGCCGTCGGGTTCCATGTTCTGCAGCAGCGCCTTGCGCTCGCCCAGCCGGCCCATGACGCCGCCCTGGAACTGCTCCTCCATGTCGACCACCAGCTGCTCGAACGGCTCCTGCATCACGCCGTCGATCTCCTTGATGATCACCTCCGGACGCGACACGGCCAGCTCGTAGCCCTCGCGGCGCATGTTCTCGATCAGGATCGACAGATGCAGCTCGCCGCGACCGGACACCTTGAACTTGTCCGCGTCCGACGTGTCCTCGACCTTCAGTGCGACGTTATGCGCGGTCTCGCGGGTCAGGCGGTCACGCAGCTGGCGGCTGGTGAGGAACTTGCCGCCGCTGCGGTCCTTGACGCCGGCGAACGGCGAATCGTTGACCTGGAAGGTCATCGAGATCGTCGGCTCGTCGACCGTCAGCACCGGCA
>CAMPJI010000168.1 GCA_946886865.1 uncultured Lysobacterales bacterium
CCCGGGGGCAGGCTGTCTGACTCTTTGTCTGTGATTAAGCCGGCGTCGTACTTGCGGCCCAACTGCGCATGGATCTCGCGGTTGCGCTCGGCGCCATGGGCGGGGGGGGCGATGATGTCGGTGGCCATGGGGGCTGCCTACTGGGTTCGTTTGATTGGTACGGCGGGTCGAGACCCGCCCTACATACTCGCGAGGCGCAGGTCGATGCGCTTCGCGTCGGGTGGGGGCGTACTCGCGGCCGCGGCGGGCGGCGCCTGCATCTGCGCCAGCGTCACACTGCGCAGCGCCTGCACCACCACGTCGTTGATGCGGCGCCAGTTGGCGCGCACGCCGCAGTGGTCCTCGATCGTGCAATGGCCCGCGTGGATGCTGCACTCGGTCATTCCGAGCGGGCCTTCCATCGCCTCGACCACCTCGATCAGGCCGATCGCGTCGGCCGGACGGGCCAGCCGGTAGCCGCCGTTGGCGCCGCGGAAGCCCTCGACCAGGCCGGCCTGCGCCAGCGGCTTGAGCACCTTGGCGACGGTCGGCGGCTCCAGGCCCGCGCGCTCGGCCAGCTCGGTGGCGCTGAGCACGTGGTCGGGATCGGCGGCCAGCACCGTCAGCACGACGGTGGCGTAGTCGGTGAGCTTGGTGACGCGGAGCATCGGACGGGTCCGGGGCGGTCGCGGTGGGGGTGCGACGAATCAGGACCGTTATTGTACGGATTGGTGGCGGGCAGGCCAACCCGGGGGTGTGGACCCGGGGGGAACGGCTTCAGCCGGGATGGACCTCCGGATGCCGCATATGTCGGGGCATCGAAGTCTCTTGTAGGACGGCCCCATGGATTCCAGGCTCAGGGTGCACCGACGGTGGCCGGCGCACCCGCCGGCATCACCAGCTCGAAATAGGGCGGCTGCGGTGCCTGGCCCGGCGGCAGGTAGGCCGGGGCCGGCTCGCCGCCAGGGCCCAGCGACTTGATGAAGTGGAACATCGCGCGCCGGTCGTCCTCGCTCATGGCGCGCAGGGCGAAGTCCGGCATGATCGGCCGCGTGCGCAGGCTGCCGCTGAAGGCCAGCCACTGCGCCTCGTCCATGTCGGCCAGCCTCAGGCGCAGGTTGGTCGCATACGTCGTGCCCCACGGCCCCCGGTAGCCCAGCGGCGACCCCGTCAGCCACAGCGCCTGGTCAACATTGCCCTGCTGCTCGGCGTAGCGGGGCGTGTGGCAATCGTTGCAGCCGGTCACGCGGACCAGGTACTCGCCGCGGGCGATGAGGTCCGCGTGCGCGTCCTGTGCCAGCGGTGCGGCGGCGGCCGGGCGCGCGGCGGACGTGTCGTGGTCGCACCCGGCGGCCAGCAACAGGGCGGCAACGGGTGCAAGGGCGATGGCGTGGCGGGCGGGGCGTGTGGACATGGCGGCGTGTGCGCGGTGGGGATCACGCTTCAACGCAGGCGCGACGGCGGACCGGCCACGTCGTGGCAGCCGCGTGTCATCCGGGTCAGAATGCCGGTCCCGTCGAACCCGGACCACCGCATGCCGCGCAAGATCGTCGCCCGTCGCTCCGCCATCCATGGCAACGGGGTATTCGCCCTGCAGCCGATCGCCAAGGGCGAGCGCATCGTCGAGTACAAGGGGCGCCGACGCACGCATGCGCAGGTCGATGCCGGCGACACCGGCGATGCCGATTCGGGTCACACGTTCCTGTTCACGCTCAACGACGAGTACGTGATCGACGCCAACTACGAGGGCGGCACCGCGCGCTGGATCAACCACAGCTGCGCGCCCAACTGCGAGGCGGTGCTGGAGGAGGCCGACGGCGACGACCGCCGCCGCGACCGCGTGTTCATCGAAGCCATCCGCGCCATCAAACCGGGCGAGGAGCTGTCGTACAACTACGGCATCACCCTGGACGAGCCGCACACCGCGCGCCTGAAGAAGATCTGGGCCTGCCGCTGCGGGGCAAAGAACTGCACCGGCACGATGTTGCAGCCCAAGCGCAAGGCGAAGGGCTGATTTGGCCCTGGATGCCGTTGCAGGAGCGGCTTAAGCTGCGATCGCTCCGGCCGGAAAAATCCGGCGCGACACGTCATCAGAATCCTTTGCAGGAGCGACGTAAGTCGCGACCGCGCGCGTGCAGGCAACTACGCGGGTCGCGACTTACGTCGCTCCTACAGAAGTCAAAGGCGAAAGGCTCGCGGCTGAAGCTGCTCCTACAGATCCGGCGACATATGTGCCGGGCGGGGCCACCAACACCGGCCATTGGACCAACGTCCGAGGCCGTCCGACGCCGACACACCCTTCGTGCCCGCTACCATCGGCAGCATCGTCCGCACACGGGAATCCGCCATGACCCCCACCCACGGCCCGCTCCAGGGCAAGGTCGCCATCGTCACCGGCGCGGCCAGCGGCATCGGCCGCGAGATCGCGCACGAGCTGGCGCGTGGCGGCGCGGCCGTCGCCATCGCCGACCTCAACGTCGAAGGTGCGCAGGCGGTTGCAAGTGATATCGAGTCGGCCGGCGGCCGCGCGCTGGGCCTGGCCATGGACGTCACCGACGAGACCGCGGTCAACGATGGCATCGCGCGGGTCGCCGAGCATTTCGGCGGGCTCGACATCCTGGTCTCGAACGCCGGCATCCAGATCGTCAACCCGATCGAGGAGTTCAGCTACGCCGACTGGAAGCGGATGCTCGCCATCCACCTGGACGGCGCGTTCCTGACCACGCGCGCGGCGCTGCCGCACATGTACGGCGCGGGCGGCGGCACGGTGGTCTACATGGGCTCGGTGCACTCGCACCTGGCCTCGCCGTTGAAGTCGGCCTACGTCACCGCCAAGCACGGCCTGCTGGGCCTGTCGCGCGCGCTGGCGAAGGAAGGCGGCACGCGCGGAGTGCGCAGCCACGTGGTGTGCCCGGGCTTCGTGCGCACGCCGCTGGTGGACCGGCAGATCCCCGAGCAGGCGCGCGAGCTGGGCATCAGCGAGGAGGAGGTCGTCAGCCGGGTGATGCTGGGCAATACGGTCGACGGCGAGTTCACCACGCTGCAGGACGTCGCGCGCACCGTGCGGTTCCTGGCCGAATTCCCGACCGCGGCGCTCACCGGCCAGAGCCTCGTCGTCAGCCACGGCTGGCACATGCAGTAAGGCGACTGCCCGCCTGGGATGCAGGCGGGCATGAAAGGGTTGCCATGACTTCCGCCAGTCGGCACGCGCCGGCCGGCCCCCTACGCTGCGCGCCACCGATGCGGGCCCGCCCGCAG
>CAMPJI010000169.1 GCA_946886865.1 uncultured Lysobacterales bacterium
CGCGCGGCGAGTACCAGATGGTGCTCGACCACATGGAGGAGGCCGGCGAAGGCGCATTGCGCCGCGCGTTCGAGGAGATGAAGGCCCGGCTGGCGGCGGAGGGGTTGTTCGACGACGGCCGCAAGCGCCCCCTGCCCTTGCATGCTCGGCGGATCGCGGTGATCACCTCGCCCACCGGCGCGGCGGTACGCGACGTATTGAGCGTGCTGGCGCGCCGCTTCCCCCTGGTGGAGGTCGACGTGCTGCCGGTCCCGGTGCAGGGCGACGCGGCGGCCGCCCAGATCCGCGACATGCTGCTGCGGGCCGATGCCTGCGGCCGCTACGACGTCATCGTGCTGGCGCGCGGCGGCGGCTCGCTGGAGGACCTGTGGGCGTTCAACGACGAGGCGCTCGCGCGTGCCGTTGCGGGCTGCGGCGTGCCGGTCGTCTCGGCTGTCGGCCACGAGACCGACTTCTCGCTGACGGATTTCGCGGCCGACCTGCGCGCACCGACACCCTCGGTCGCCGCCGAACTGCTGGTGCCCAGCCGCGATGACCTGCTCGCGCGGCTGCGCGTGCTGCACGGCCGCATGCGAACGCTGCAGGCGCACGGGCTGCAGCGCGCCATCCAGGCGGCCGACCGCGCCGCGTTGCGGCTCAACGCCTTGCGGCCGCAGGCGCGGCTGCAGCTGCTGGCCCGGCGCCAGGACGAGGCGCTGCGCCGTCTGCATGCCGCGTGGCGAACCCGCGCCGAGCGCGACCGGTCCCGCCTGCGCCATGCCGATGCCGTGCTGCGCGCGGCCCATCCGCGCCGGCACCTGGCGCAACTGCGTGAGCGCCTCGCCTCGCTCGCGCCACGGCCGCAGGCCTGCATCGCGCGGCGCCTGGGCCACGAGGCGCTGCGGCTGCGTGCGGTGGCACGTTCGCTGGAAGCGGTCAGCCCGCTCGCGACCGTGGCGCGCGGGTACTCGATCGTCAGGCACGACTCCGGCCGGGTGGTGCGCAGCGTGCTCGATACGGCACCGGGCGACGCCCTCGAGGCGCGCGTGACGGACGGCTGGCTGCGGGTGCGGGTCGAAGGCTCGCGGCCTTCATGAGTGCACAAGCACGTGCCTTCGGCCGGGACCGCGTCCCCAGCCGGCTGTAGGAGCGGCTTCAGGCGCGATCGACACCCGCCCGCTGCAGGGGCGGGCCGAGCGACGTTTAACTCAACGCTCTGACTGTCCAAACCCGCACGCGATACGGGACCGCGCTGGATCTCGACTGCATCGTTCCGGCAGGTGCGGATCGCGGCTGAAGCCGCTCCTACAGGCGCTTCGGTCGGGCGCATCCATGCATCACGGGATGCACGTGACCCTGCGTTAACCCGACCTGCGCAAGCCTGCACGCCGGAGGACGCCGATGCCCACGCTCAAGAAAACCTACCCGTACTACCTCGCCAACCGGTCCGTCGCCGCCAACACCGACCTGGAGGTCCGCGACAAGTACAGCGGCAAGCGCGTGACCCGGGTGGCGATGGCCGACGCGGCCGCCGTCCGCAAGGCGATCGTTGCCGCGCACAAGGCGCGGGGCGCGATGGCGGCGTTTCCGCCGCATGCGCGGCGCGACGTGCTGGAGCATTGCGTCATGCGCTTCGAGGCGCGCCAGGAGGAGCTGGCCATAGCCCTGTGCATCGAGGCCGGCAAGCCGATCAACGATGCGCGCGGTGAAGTCACCCGACTGATCGATACCTTCCGCATCGCCGCCGGCGAGGCCACCCGGATCGGCGGCGAGGTACTGGAACTGGCGATCAGCGCGCGCACCGACGGCTACCGCGGCATGACCCGGCGCGTGCCGATCGGCGTGTGCAGCTTCATCACCCCGTTCAACTTCCCGCTTAACCTCGTGGCGCACAAGGTCGCGCCGGCGATCGCCGCCGGCTGCCCGTTCGTGCTGAAGCCGGCGGCCAAGACACCGGTGGGTGCGCTGATCATTGCCGAGGTGCTCGCGGAGACGGACCTGCCCAAGGGCGCGTTCTCGGTGATGCCCTGCTCCAACGAGGACGCTGCGCAACTGATCGAGGACGAACGCATTGCGTTGCTGAGCTTCACCGGTGGCCTGGTGGGCTGGGACCTGAAGGCCCGCGCGGGCCGCAAGAAGGTCACGCTGGAACTCGGCGGCAACGCGGCCTGCATCGTCGACGCCGACCCGGGCGCCCCGCTGGACCACGTGGTGGAGCGGCTGGTCTTCGGCGGCTATTACCAGAGCGGCCAGAGCTGCATCAGCGTGCAGCGCATCTACGCCCATGCCGACATCCACGACACGCTGCGTCGCAAGCTGAAGGCCGCGGTCGCGAAGCTGCGGATGGGCAACCCGCGCGAGGAGTCGACCTTCATCGGCCCGATGATCGACGAGGACGCCGCGAAGCGCGTGGAAAGCTGGATCGCCTCGGCGCGCAAGGCCGGTGCGAAGGTGCTGGTGGGCGGCCCGCGTGAAGGCAACCTGCTTCCCGCGGCATTGCTGGAAAAGGTGCCGCGCGATGCCGACCTTTACCGCAAGGAGGCCTTCGGCCCGGTGGCCCTGATCGAGCCCTTCGACGATTTCGACGCGGCCATCGACGCCGTCAACGACAGCGAGTTCGGGCTGCAGGCCGGTGTGTTCACCGGACGGCTCGACCATGCCATGCGCGCCTGGGACCGGCTGGAGGTCGGCGGTGTGGTCGTCGGCGACGTGCCGAGCTTCCGCGTCGACAACATGCCCTATGGAGGCATCAAGCAGTCCGGGCTGGGCCGCGAGGGCGTGCGCTGCGCGATCGAGGACATGACCGAGCCGCGGTTGCTGGTGATCCGCGACACCTCGAACACGTAAGGCGCCCGGCGCTCCAGGCATCCGGGTGCGTGCCGCCCGTCCGGGTCCCGGCTGGGGCGAAGCGCCGCCTAGCGCGCCAGGTCCGCCACGTCGTGCACCGGGGCCAGTGATTCGGCCGGCCGACCGAACAGGTAGCCCTGCCCGTGGGCGCACCCGAGCTCGCGCAGCGCGACACGCTGGGCCTCGGTCTCGACGCCCTCGCCAATGGTGTGGATGCCCAGCGTGCCGGCCAGCGCCTGGATCGCGCGCACCACCGCCACCGCCTCGGGTCGGCTGTCGCCGGTCAGGCCGGCGACGAAGCTCTGGTCGATCTTCAGGCACTCGATCGGGAACCGGTGCAGGTACG
>CAMPJI010000170.1 GCA_946886865.1 uncultured Lysobacterales bacterium
GGGCGTGATTATAGCGGAGCCGGGCCGGGGGCTCCGTCGCCGGGTTGGGCGCGGTACAGCGCGTGCCGGTGGATGTACTCGGCGACCGCGGGCGGCACCAGCCCGCCAATCCCGGCGTCGGCGGCGATGGCGTTGCGCACCTGCGTGCCGGACTCGCTCTGGAGCGGCTGCCGCAGGCGCCAGACCCGGCCTGCCGGCTCGGCCGCCAGGGCGGCCGCGTCTTCGCACCAGCGCGCAGTGACGAATCGGGCCAGCGGGGCCGGCAGCGCGTCCAGCGGTGCCCCGGGACGCTCGGCCACGATGAAATGCGCCAGGTCGAACAGGTCCTGCCAGTCACGCCAGTCGGGCAGATCCCGGAAACTGTCGGCGCCCACCAGCCACGCCACCGGCGCGTCCGGTCCCAGCTCATCGCGGATCCCGCGCAGCGTGTCGATCGAGTACGAACGGCCGCCGCGCGCCAGTTCACGCCGGTCGACCGACAGCCCCCGTTCGCCCGCGACTGCCAGGTCCAGCATGCGCGCGCGATGCATGGCGGACGCGCCGGGGGGCGCGCGATGCGGCGGATCGGCTGCGGGCACCAGGCGCACGTGCGCGTCGAGCGCATCCCGGGCCGCCAGGGCGACGGCGAGGTGGCCGTCGTGCACCGGGTCGAAGGTGCCCCCATAGAACACCTGCAGCCCCTTCACGGGCGACCGGCTCCGGCCAGCAAGCGCGTCGCATGTGGCTCGGCAACGGCCAGCAACAGGCGCTCGAGCGCGACCCAGGCGTCGGCGGGGTCGTGGCCCGGCCGACCGCGGCCCTTCGCGATCCGGTCGACCCGTCCCGCCTGCGCCACGAATGCCTCCCAGTGACGTGCGTCGTGCCGCTGCAGGGCGCGGCGGTACACGGCCTGTTTGGAGTCCCAGATGCGCTGTGCCTTGAACTCGGCCGCCATGTTGCCGCCCCGCTTCGCGGCGAATGCGAGCGCCGCGCAACGCTGCAGCTCCATCACGACCATGCCCAGCAGCGCCGGCACCGCCACGCCCTCGGCCCGGAGTCCGTCGAGCATCCGCGAGACCTGCACGCCCTGCCCGTTCATGGCCGCATCCAGCAGGCGGAACACGTCGAACCGCGCGGCATCCGCCACCAGTCCCTGCATCCGCTCCGCGTCCAGAGGCTGCCCGTCGGCCAGCAGCGCCAACTTGTCGATCTCCTGCGCCGCCGCCAGCAGGTTGCCTTCCACGCGGTCGGCCAAAACCTGCACGGCGGCACTGTCGGCATTGAGGCCATGGCTGCGCAGGCGACGCTCGATCCAGCCCGCCAGTTCGTGCGGTTTGACCGCCCAGCAGACACTGACCACGCCGACCCGGGCGATGGCCTCGCTCCACTTTCCGCCGTGCTGCTTCAGGCTCCAGTCGCCGGCCACCACCATCAACGTGACGTCGGCGGGCGGCGCCTCGCAGAACTCGCCCAGGACCGCGGCCCCTTCCTTGCCGGGCTTGCCCGACGGCAGGCGCACTTCAATCAGGCGCCGGCTGGCGAACAGGCTGGGCGCACGGAAGCTGGCCTGCAGACCGTTCCAGTCCGGTTCGCGCTGGCCCTCGGCTTCGAACACCTCGCGCTCCGTCGTGCCCTGGGCCCGCGCGGCCGCACGAACGGCATCGGCCGCCTCCAGCACGCGCAAGTGCTCCGGCCCGGCAATGAGGTAAGCGGGTCGCAGCGGCCCGTCCGCCAGGTGGCCCGCCAGCTGCTCGGGCTTCAGCTCCATCGGCTCAGCGCGCGCCGTCCGGCTCGGGGGTCGGAGCGGGCTCAGGCTCGGGGGTAGGCTGGGTCGGGTTCGCAGGCTCGCGGTCCTGCGTGTCCAGGCCATCGGCGGCGGCGTCCCCGCGCACCGGCGCCATCGTGTCGACCGCGGGGATGGAGGGGGCCACGCCGTCATCCTGCACGCCCGCATCGGGCTCGGCGGCGACCGCCGGCATGCTCTTGGCCACGGCATCGATCCGGCGCAGCACCGCTGCGGCCATTTCGCGCTGCAGTTCGCGCACCAGGATGTCGCGCTCGCCTTCGGTCCCTTCCGACTGGGTCGGCACGGAAATGTAGTCGCGCGACAGCTCGATGGTCTGCTGCGGCACCAGAGGGCTGCCATCGACGCGACGCAGCTCGAACACCACGGCATAGCGCAGGCTGAACTCCTGCGCCCGCCCGAACGAGTCGACGCTGATCGGGGTATCGCCCCACTCCTCGGCCTGGATGTCCAGGACCGCCGAGTCCGTATCGGCCGCCGTCGCAGGCACGGCGCCGGCTCGCGTCAACGACCGGGCCAGCGACTCCGCCAGCGGGCTGTAGCGGTCCACCGAACGGACCTTGACGGGCCCCAGGTCGGGCGGCAGCACCAGCGCATCGCGCAGCTGGAAGCCACAGGCCGCCAGCGACAGCACCAGCAGGGCAGGAAAGACGGAGCGGAACAGGCGGGACATGGTCATCGGGCGAGTCTGGACGAGGGCCGGCGGGGCGGCAAGGAGGCGCGGTCAGGCCGCGGCGACGATGTTCACGATCTTGCCGGGCACGACGATCACCTTTCGCACCGTCTGGCCTTCCAGGTACTTCGCCACCGCGGGCTCGGCCAGCGCGAGACGTTCGGCCTCGGCCTTGTCGACGCTGACCGGTACTTCGATGGTGCCGCGCAGCTTGCCGTTGACCTGCACGGCCAGCGTCACGGCATCGCGCACGAGTGCAGCGGTGTCGGCCTGCGGGAACGGGACATCCTCCAACAGCGTTTCAGCATGGCCCAGCGCCTGCCACAGCGCGTGGCTGACATGCGGCGTGACCGGGTTGAGCAGCAGCACCATCGACTCCAGGACTTCGTGCCGCACGGCGCGGCCGGCATCGGACATGTCGTCGAACTTCGCCACGTGGTTGAGCAGCTCCATCAGGGCGGCGATCGCGGTGTTGAAGCTGTGGCGGCGGCCATAGTCGTCGCCGACCTTCTGGAT
>CAMPJI010000171.1 GCA_946886865.1 uncultured Lysobacterales bacterium
CACGCCACCAGCATCATCTGCGCGCCGTTCATGCCGACGATCTGCTCGGCGCTGAGGTTGGTCAGCAGCAGGCTCCCGGCGATCACCGGCCAGGTCAGCCCGCCACCGGCCAGGAAGTAGTCGCGCGAAGCGTCGCCGGTGCGTTGCGCACGCGCGCAGCGCCACCACGTCAGCCCCGCCACCAGCGCGGTCAGCGCCAGGAACACCGTCACCTGCACGGCCGTGGAATTCATATCGCTGTCTCCCCGCGACGCCCGCGCATCGTGCGCGCGGGGCTCGCGTTCCGCAACGCGCCGCCCGCGCATCGTGCGCGCGGGGCTCGCGCTCCGCAACGCGCCGCATCAGTGCGCGGCGCAAAAAAAGAGCCCCTGCCGACGACCCGGTCGGCAGGGGCAGGGGGTCACGCCTCTTGCATCAGCACGCGCGCATCAGAAGCGGTAGTTCACGCCGAGCAGGTACGTCCGACCCCACTCGATGAACTCCAATGGCCGGTCCTTGGTCCCCGCGTAGGTTTCGTACGCGGAGTTGGTCAGATTGTTGACCTGAAGCAGCACGGTCATTCCATCCAAGGCACCCTGACCGAACGAATAGCTGACCTGGGCGTCGGTGATGTCCTCGCCGACCACGTATCGCAGCGTGCGGTTGCCGGCAAAGTTGCCGATCTCGCCGATGAAGTCCGAGCGTTTGCGTTGGCTGACGCGGGCTTCGAAGCCGCCGCGCTCGAAGTACGCGGTCAGGTTGTAAACCTCGTCCGAGAGACCCGGCAGCGTGATGTCGCCGCTACCCACGCTGGACGCACTCTCGGGATCACGGATTCGAATGCTGCTGTCCGTGAAGCTGGCACTGGCGACAATGCCGAAGCCTTCCAGTGCAGGCGTGAACAGGTCCAGGGGCAGCGAGGCCGTCAGTTCCAGCCCCTTCAGCGTGCCGCCCTCGCCATTGAACGGGGCCGTGAACGTGCCGGTGGACTGGGTCGGCGGTGAGCCCGGCGGTGGTGTGTAGCCTTCCAGCAGGTCGGAGAAGTCGTAGCCGTCGCGGGTCTGCGTGTAGATGTACGTCCGCAGGTCTTTGTAGAACACGGCAGCGGCAACATAGCCCTCGTTGGCGAAGTACTTCTCGTAGGACAGGTCAAATGCGTAGGCACGCCACGGGTCAAGCATCGGATTGCCGCCACTTCCACCCGGGCGGCCGGTAGACGTATCGACGCCGAACTCTCGCGAGGCACGCAGCTGGTCCACGCGCGGGCGGGCTACCTGCTCGGCGAGACCGACTCGAAGCGTGTGGTCATTGGCGAACAGGAACGACAGGTTCATGCTGGGCAACACGTCGGTGTAGGTCCTGCCCGTTGTGTACGGCCGGATCTGCTCACCCGCGGGGCGAGAGGTATCCCAGACGTTGGCGGTCGATGACTGGTCCACGCGTTGCACTTGCACGCCGATGTTTCCGCGCACGCCGACGTCGCCCCAGTACGTGTCGATGTTGGCCCGCGCAAATGCGGTGCCGATCTTCTCCCTCACGTCCCAGGCCTTGGAAATCAGCCACGGCTCGTTCTCGTTGGGTTCGAACGTCATGTACCGGCCTACGGCACCCGGGACGTTCCACGACGGGATGAATCCCAACCCGGCGAAGCCCAGGTCGACCAGGCCGTATTGCAGGTCCTGCGCGATGGTGGTGTCGCCCTGTGGCCCCAGATTGATGTTGCCCTCGGGCTGACGCTTCTCCTTCTCGCGATCCGCATAGTTGATGCCGATGTCGAAGTCGGCCAGCCAGCCCCCGGGCCCCGGGAGGTTGGCACTGACGCCGTAGCTCATCAGTTCGTCTTCCACCTGCGGCACCTTGCCGTAGCCGGAGCCGTAGATGGTGTTGGTCAGGAAGAGGCTGGCGGGGTCGGAGTAGTCACGCCCGGGGACAATCTGGGAGAAGTCGCCGCTGCGGTATGCCAGTTCCAGCGTGTCCAGCTGGGGCATGGGGGCCATCTGCGTGTTGTTTTCCAGGCTCAGTTCGTCGCGTTCGGCCTTGGACCAGCTCACATCCGTATTGATGCGCGCGGCGCCCCATGAGAAATCGTTGGTCCACCCCAGCGCGTCGATGCTGTCCTCGCGGCGGTTGTACATGCCGCGTACCAGCGGGTATACGCCGCTGACCGTGCCGCCGGTAAACGTGCCACTGCCATTGATCTCCGGATCACTGACCTGCAATCCCGGCTCGTAGCCACCGTTGTAACCGCCCAGGTTGACCTCGAACTGGTTCGCCGTGTCGACCTGGGTGGCTTCGGAATGGAACACGTCCACCACACTGGTCCAGCCGTTACCGGGGCGGAACTCCAGCGTGCCCATCACGCCGTCGCGCTCGATGTCGCCGGTGCGGCGCAGCCCCTTGATGCCGTCGGAGTAATAGGTCCCTGCGGGAACACCGGGGCGCCAGCCTTCGCCCACCGCCTGCCATGGCTCATACAGTCCGACCTGTCGTTCATGGATCGGCATATCCGAGTGCGAGTAGCCCACTGCGAGGCCGACGGTGTCGTCCGCGAACTGGCCGATATAGCTCGCATTGAGGCGATTTCCGACCGCGTCGGTATCGGCTGCCGAGCCGAGCGAGTTGTATTGCCCGCGCGCACTCAGCGCGACGACCGGCTCGGAGTAGTTGAGGGGGCGGGCGGTGCGCATGTCGATGGTGCCCGACAGACCTTGGCCCACCAGCGACGCGTCGGGGGTTTTGTAGACCGTGACGCCACTCATCAGCTCGGACGGGTATTGATCGAACTCCACGCTCCGGTTGTCGCCGGTGCTGACCAGTTCGCGGCCGTTGAGCAGCGTTGTGGCGAAGTCGGGCGAGAGACCTCGGACGCTCACGACCTGCGCACGGCCTGCGACGCGCTGCGCCGTCAGGCCGGGCAGCCGGGCGATCGACTCGGCGATGGACACGTCCGGCAGCTTGCCGATGTCCTCGGCGGAGATCGCCTCGA
>CAMPJI010000172.1 GCA_946886865.1 uncultured Lysobacterales bacterium
TCGCCGAAGCCTTCGTTGCCCTTGCGCTGGATGATCTCGAAGAAGATCGGGCCGATCGCGTTCTGGGTGAAGATCTGCAGCAGCTTGCGCTGCTTGGTTTCCGGGTCGGCATCGATGAGGATTTTGTTGCGCGCCAGGCGCGGCACGTCTTCGCCGTGGTCGGGCACGCGCTGGTCGATCACATCGAAGTACGTGTCAGGCGTGTCGAGGAACTCGATGCCGCGCTCGCGCATGGCCTCCACCGTGCCGTAGATGTCGTCGGTGAAGCAGGCGATGTGCTGGATGCCCTCGCCCTTGTACGCGTCCAGGTACTCGTTGATCTGGCTCTTGGGGTCGTTGGACTCGTTGAGCGGGATGCGCACGATGCCGTCCGGCGCGGTCATCGCCTTGGACACCAGGCCGGTCTTCACGCCCTTGATGTCGAAGTAGCGGATCTCGCGGAAGTTGAACAGGCGCTCGTAGTAGTCCGACCACTTCTGCATGTTGCCGAAGTAGAGGTTGTGCGTGAGGTGGTCGATGAAGGTCAGGCCGAACCCCGTCGGGTTCTGGTCCGCGCCCTCGATCGGCTCGAACTCGCCGTAGGGCGTGCCCTTCTCGCCGTAGCGGTCGACCAGGTACAGCATGCAGTCGCCGATGCCCTTGACCACGGGCGCGTCGATCGCCTTGCTCTGCGGCTTGTGGTCGATGGCTTCGCCGCCGTTGCCCAGCACCGTCTGGCACACGGTGTCGGACGATTCCTTGAAGCGGATCGCGAAGCCGCACGCGCTGGGGCCATGCGCCGTGGCGAAGTCGGCGGCGAAGCTGTCGGGGTCCTCGTTGACCAGGAAGTTGACGCCGCCCTGGCGGTAGACGGTGATCGGCCGGCTCTTGTGGCGCAGCACCGCGGTGAAGCCCATGTTGCGGAAGTAGTCGTGGAGCAGCTGCTGCTGGCCTTCCGGCGCGGCGAACTCGACGAACTCGAAGCCGTCGATCCCCAGCGGGTTCTCGAAGGTGGTGACCTGCATGCCGAGGTTGGGGGCGTGGGCGGTGGGCTGTGCGCTCATGGAGGACTCCTGCGTGAAGCGTGACCAGGGCGGGCTGCGCGCGGATGGCGGCCTGCCGGAGAGGTTATAGTTTCACATGAAACCATAGGCAAGGCACAGCGCAACATGAACCGTCGCGAAGACCGGCCGCATGCCGAGCTCGACCTCGAACACTTCCTGCCCTACCGGCTGTCGGTGCTGTCCAACCGGGTCAGCAGCGCAATTGCGCGGGTGTATTCGGAGCGCTTCGGCCTGGGCGTGACCGAGTGGCGGGTGATGGCGGTGCTCGGCCGCTACCCGGACCTGTCGGCCGGCGAGGTGGCCCAGCGCACGGCGATGGACAAGGTGGCCGTCAGCCGCGCGGTCGCCCGCTTGGTCGAATCGGGCCAGCTGCGGCGCGAGACGCACGGCGACGACCGGCGGCGGTCGGTGCTGCGCCTGTCACGCGCCGGCTATGCCATCTACGACGAGGTGGCGCCGCATGCGCTGGCCTTCGAGGCGCGCCTGCTTGAGGGCTTTGACCCGGACGAACGCGAACTGCTGTTCCGGCTGCTGGACCGGCTGGACGAGCTGGAGCTGAAGGCGGAAGCGCAGGCGTTCTGAGCGCGGGCGGTCAGCGTGCGCCGCCATCGGCGCGCGGCGATGCGCGCGGCACGCACGGATAGCGGACCCCCAAAAGAAAACGGCGGCCGAGGCCGCCGTTTCCGTGTCACGCGCTGGACCGTCAGTAGTCCTTGCGCTCGTTTGCCGTATTCAGGCCCGTGGCCTGCGGCTCGGCCAGCTCGGCCTCGCCCGCCAGCAGGTGGTCATCGTCCTTCAGCGTATCCAGGTGCATCAGGCGCTTGATCAGCGGCGAGATCACCACGAAGCCGACACCCACGGCCACGGCGATCCAGCCGATGTTGGAATAGACATCCAGCACCACGTCCTGGGCGGCATCCGCGCCCGAGGCCGCTTCCGAACCGGTCGCCGCGGCGATCAGGCCGGCGACGAAGTTGCCGGTGGCCGAAGCGAAGAACCAGCAGCCCATGATCAGGCTGGCCATATGCGCCGGCGCCAGGCGGTTCATCGCCGACAGGCCGACCGGCGACAGGCACAGCTCGCCCATGGTGTGCAGCAGGTAGATCAGGAAGATGAAGAGCACCGGGGTCAGGCTGCCGCTGGCGACGGCGGCCGCACCGGCCACCAGCACCAGGAAGCCCAGGCCCAGCTGGATCATGCCCAGGCCGAACTTGGCCGGGGCCGACGGCTCCAGCCCGCGGCGGCCCAGCGTCGTCCACAGCCAGGCGAACACCGGGGCCAGCAGGATGATGTAGAGCGCGTTGATCGACTGGAACATCGAGGCCGGCACTTCCCAACCGAGCATTTCGCGGTTGACGTAGCGGTCGGTGTACAGGTTGAGCGAGGACCCGGCCTGCTCGAACAGCGCCCAGAACAGCACCGAGCCGATCATCAGGATCATCGCGGCGAAGATGCGGTTGCGGGCATGCGAGTCCAGACGCGTGACCGCGATGAACGCCACATAGGCCAGCAGGATCACGCCGGTGATACCCAGTGCCCAGCCGACCACCGCCTGGTTCTGCACCATCCACCAGCACAGCAGCACCATGGCGATGCCGACCAGGTACAGCACCCACTCGAACGGGAGGCCGAGCATCCGCTCGCGCAGACGCGAGGGGTTGGTGGACTCGCCGTTACCCAGCAGCAGCGGCTTGCCGATGACGAACACGACCAGGCCCAGCAGCATGCCGAAACCGGCGGCGCCGAAGCCGTACTTCCAGCCGTAGGTCTCGCCCAGCCAGCCGCACAGCAGCGAACCCAGGAACGCGCCCAGGTTGATGCCCATGTAGAAGATCGTGTACGCGCCGTCGCGGCGCACGTCGGTGCGCGGGTACAGCTGGCCGACCATCACCGAGATGTTGGCCTTGAGGAAGCC
>CAMPJI010000173.1 GCA_946886865.1 uncultured Lysobacterales bacterium
CTTCTGGAAGCGGCGCTCCAGCGCGGCGTCCTTCTCGACGTACTTGCGGTACTCGTCCAGGGTGGTGGCGCCGATGCAGTGCAGCTCGCCGCGGGCCAGTGCGGGCTTCAGCATGTTGCCAGCGTCCATCGAGCCTTCCGCCTTGCCGGCGCCGACCATGGTGTGCAGCTCGTCGATAAAGAGGATCACCTGGCCTTCGTTCTTGGCCAGGTCGTTGAGCACGCCCTTGAGCCGCTCCTCGAACTCACCGCGGAACTTCGCACCGGCGATCAGCGCGCCCATGTCGAGCGACAGCAGGCGCTTGCCGCGCAGCCCCTCGGGCACCTCGTTGTTGATGATGCGCTGGGCCAGCCCTTCGACGATCGCGGTCTTGCCGACGCCCGGCTCGCCGATCAGCACCGGGTTGTTCTTGGTGCGGCGCTGCAGCACCTGGATGGTGCGGCGGATCTCCTCGTCGCGGCCGATGACGGGGTCCAGCTTCCCGCTCTCCGCCCGCGCGGTCATGTCGATCGTGAACTTCTCCAGCGCCTGGCGCTGGTCCTCGGCATTCTCCGACTGCACGCTCTCGCCGCCGCGGACCTTGGCGATGGCCGCCTCGATGCGCGCCTTGTCGGCGCCGGCGGCCTTCAATGCGCGGCCGACCTCGCCGCTGCCGTCCAATGCGGCCAACACGAACAGTTCGCTGGCGATGAAGGCGTCGCCGCGCTGCTGTGCCAGCTTGTCGGTCACGTTCAGCAGGCGCGAGAGGTCATTGCCCACGCTGACGTTGCCGGCTTGGCCCGACACCTTGGGCAGCGTCTCCAGCGCCTCGCCCAGGCGCTCGCGCAGCAGCGGCACGTTGACGCCGGCCTGCGCCAGCAGCGGCCGCGTGCTGCCGCCGGACTGGTCCAGCAGTGCCACCAGGAGGTGGACGGGTTCGATGATGGTGTGGTCGCGCCCGACCGCCAGCGACTGTGCATCGGCGATCGCTTGCTGGAAGCGCGAAGTGAGCTTGTCCATCCTCATGGGAAATTCCTTTGGACTCGATGGCGGCCGTGGCCGGTATGCCCGCTAGATGCGGCTTCCACCGGCCGCCTTCAACAGTGCGCGTCCCCCGTCCACCGGATGCTTACACCGGCCTGTTCACTATGGCGTGCATGCGCCGACCCGACCTGCCCCCGCCCCCGCCGTTCTCCGACGACTGGGCCCTGTTCCTGGACGTCGACGGGACCCTGCTGGACTTCGCCGACCAGCCCCACCAGGTGCACGTGGACCCGGACATGCTCGAAGCGCTGGACGTGCTGCACCGGCGACTGGACGGCGCGCTGGCACTGGTCAGCGGGCGATCGCTGGAGCAGTTGGACCACCTGTTCGCCCCGCTCCGCCTGCCGGCGGCCGGCCTGCACGGCCTGGAACACCGGGGCGACGGACCCGCAGCCAAGCCGCCGACCCCGCTGCGGACGCTGCGCGGGGAAGCCCGGACGGTCGCCCTGCGGCACCCCGGCGCGGTGGTCGAGGACAAGGGCGCCACGATTGCGCTGCACTGGCGCGGCAACCCGGCCGCCGAGCCGGCGTTCCGGGCGCTGGCCGAGGCCGCGATGGCGTGGCTGCCCGGTTACAGCCTGCAACCGGGCGACCACGTCCTGGAGTTGCGGCCCCAGGGGGCCAACAAGGGCGCGGCGGTGGCGCGCATGCTGGCCGAGGCACCGTTCGCCCGGCGCACACCGGTGTTCGTGGGCGACGACCACACCGACGAGCACGGCTTCGAGGCGGTGCTGGCGCATGACGGCGTCGCCGTGCTGGTCGGCGACCGCCAGCCCAGTTGCGCGAAGCATGGGCTGGCCTCGCCTGCCGAGGTCCGTGCGTGGCTGGTCGAGGCGGCACAGGCATGAGCGCACATCCCGGTAGCGCTGCGCACGCCGATGCCGGTGCGCACGCGCAGACGCTCGACCTGGGCCTGATCGGCAACGGCAGCATCGCCGCCCTCGTCGACGGCCACGCGCGGATCGTCTGGGGCTGCGTGCCGGCCTTCGACGGCGACCCGACCTTCTGCGCCCTGCTCTCGCCCAGCCAGCACCCGGGCGGCGACTACGCCATCGAGCTCGAGGACCTGGCGAGCGCCGAGCAGACCTATCTCGACAACACCGCGGTGCTTCGCACGGTGTTGCGCGATGCCCACGGCGGCGCGGTGGAGATCACCGACTTCGCGCCGCGCTGGCACCAGCACGACCGCTTCTACCGGCCGGTGATGCTGATGCGCCGCGTGCGCCCGCTGGCCGGCAGCCCCCGCATCCGCGTGCGCCTGCGGCCCCTGGCCGACTACGGCGCGACCGTGCCGGAGACCACCTGGGGCAGCAACCACATCCGCTACCTCGTGCCCGGCTTCACCCTGCGCCTGACCAGCGACGTGCCAGTGCGCATGGTGCGCGACGCGCTGCCGTTCGTGCTCGACCGCGAGGTGCACCTAGTGCTGGGGCCCGACGAGACACTGACGCAACCCGTGGCCGCCTTCGTGCGCCACGCCGAGGAACAGACGATCGACTACTGGCGCGAGTGGGTGCGCTACCTGTCGATCCCGCTGGAATGGCAGGAGGCCGTGCTGCGGGCGGCGATCACGCTGAAGCTGTGCCAGTACGAGGAAACCGGCGCGATCGTCGCGGCCATCACCTCGTCGATCCCCGAAGCGCCGCACACGGTGCGCAACTGGGACTACCGCTACTGCTGGCTGCGCGATGCCGCCTTCGTGGTGCGCGCACTCAACCGACTGGGCGCGACGCGGTCGATGGAGGACTACCTGCGCTACGTCTTCAACATCGCCGGCAACGCCGCCGGCGCGGTCGACGGCGAGCTGCAACCGCTGTACGGCATCGGCTTCGAGGTGGAGCTGGCCGAGGACGAGGTGCCCTCGCTGGCCGGCTACCGTGGCATGGGACCGGTGCGGCGCGGCAATCTGGCGTGGGTGCAGAAGCAGCACGACG
>CAMPJI010000174.1 GCA_946886865.1 uncultured Lysobacterales bacterium
GCGCCGATGGTGTTGCGCGACAGGCCGTAGGCCGACACCGGGAACACGTCGCCGAATTCCGCGCGCGACTGCTTGAAGCCGGTGGTGTTGGCGTTGGCGATGTTGTTGGAGGTGACGTTGAGGTCGGAGTTGGCGGCGTTCATGCCGCTGAGCGAGATGCGGAAACTCATGGCGAGTGCTCCTGGGGAAGTCGGTGCGGGTGGCCGGCGTCAGCCGAGCCGGCGGATGGACGACAGCGGGTGGCTGCCGAGTCCGGAAAGGTTGAGGACCAGCCCGGTGGGTTCGATGGAGACGCTGTCGATGCGCGCGGCGATGCGCACCTCCAGGCCTTCGCTGCCCTCGCCGCTGCCGGCGGTGGCCTTGATCGAATAGCGCCCGGCCGGCGCGGTGGAGCCGTCGTTGGCCTTGCCGTCCCACGCCAGCGGCGTGGCGCCGGCGGCGTCGGCATTGACCGTCATGCGGCGCACCGTGGCGCCGCTGGCATCGACGATGTCGACCTGGATCGACCCGGCCGACGGCGCGTCGATCTCGCCCTGCACGCCGGCACCGGCCGCGAGGTCGACGGTGTCGACCTGCACCAGCGCGTCGCGCCCGACCAGCGTGGCCGCGCGCAGGGTCTGGTCGGACTCCATGACACTCGCCATCGCACCCATAGCGCCCTGCATCTCCTCGATGCCCTGCACGGTCGAGAACTGCGCCAGCTGGCCGAGGAACTCGGTGTTGGCCAGCGGCTTGAGCGGGTCCTGGTTCTTGAGCTGCTCGGTCATCAGGCGCAGGAAGTCGGCCTGGCCCATGGAGGTGTCGCGCTCGGGCGGCTTGGTGGCCAGGCCGAACGAGCCCCAGGGGTTTTCGTTGGTGGTGGTGGCGACGGCGGTCATGGTTGTCTGCCTGTGTCAGTGGGGCCTCAGCGGCCCATGTTGAGCGTCGCCATCGCCAGGTCCTTGGCGGTGTTGAACACTTCGACGTTGGCCTGGTAGCTGCGCGAGGCCGAGATCATGTCGACCATCTGCGCGACCGGGTCGATGTCCGGCGCATAGACGTAGCCCTCGCCGTCGGCGAGCGGGTGGCCGGGTTCGTAGCGCTTGATCGGGGCGGCTTCGCTCTGCGTCACCTCGGTGACGCGCACGCCGGCCAGCTCGGGGCGTGCGCCCACGGCTTCGGCCGAGAACACCGGCTGCAGCGCGCGGAACGTGCCATCGGCGGTGCCGGAGACGGAATCGGCGTTGGCCATGTTGCTGGCGATGGTGCTCAGCCGGACCGACTGCGCGTTCATCGCCGAACCGGCGACGTCGAAGATGGGAAGGTTGCTCATGGACGGCTCCTGTCAGGCAGGGCGGGTGCGCGGGGCATCGTCATTGACCCGTGATCGCGGTCAGCATCGACCGCACCTTGGATTCGACGAACGACAAGGAGGCGCGGTACTCGAGCGTGGCCTGGGCGAAGGTCGCCTGCTCGCGCTCGCCGTCGACGGTGTTGCCGTCGAGGCTGGGCTGGCTGGAGGCGCGTTCGAAGCGCGAGGCCTGGGCGGCGCCATGCAGCCCGTCGAGGCCGGCGGTCGGTGCCATGGCGGCATTCAGGGCCCGGTTGAAGTCCAGGTCCTGCGCCTTGTAGCCGGGCGTGTCGGCGTTGGCCATGTTGGTGGCCAGCAGCTGCAACCGCTGCTCGCGCAGGGCCAGTGCCGTGCCATGGATGCCCAAAAACGAGGAAGTGGGCTCGGTCATCGCGCCTCCGGGGTGCGGGTTCACCCGGGGTGAGGCAAGGCGCGTGCCACGGAGGTTTTCCAGCGCCTCCCCCTGCTTGCAGGGGGGCGAAGAGCCCTGTTTGCGAGCCATGGCTCGCAGGGCGAGGAGCGCCGACGGGCTGTGCTCGTCGGCCGGACGGTCGGGAGGGGTGGCGAAGGCGCGCAGCGTCGAGCTCCACGCGCGAAAAGCACCCCTCCCCCAACCCGTCCGGCCCGCCGGCACAGCCGTCGGTCGTTCGTCAGGCCGCGAGCCAGTGGCTCGCAAGCGGCCTTTCTCACCCCCTGCAAGCAGGGGAGGGGGCAAAAGCCTTACGCCGCCTGCTGCGCCGCGCTGATTCGCGCTGCGATGCGCTGCGCCAGCTCGTGTTCGGAGTACTTGGGCACGAAGTCGTCGGCGCCCACGCGCTCGACCATGGCGTGGTTGAACACGCCCGACAGGGACGTGTGCAGCAGCACGTACAAGCCCCGCAACGCGGGGTTGCGACGGATTTCCGTCGTCAGCGTGTACCCGTCCATGGCCGGCATTTCGATGTCGGAAATCACCATGGCATAGCGCTGCGTCGGCGGCTGGCCACTCTCGGCCAGCTGCTGCAGGTGCTCCAGCGCCTGACGGCCGTCGGACAACAGGGTCGCCGTCAGGCCCAGCTGCTCCAGCACCTGGCGGATCTGGTTGCGGGCCACGCGCGAGTCGTCGACCACCAGCACCTCGCGCGCCCCCGGCACCAGGGCCAGGGGCGTGATCTGCCCGGTGGTGCTGGCGCGCGGCGCCGATTCGGCCAGCACGCTTTCCACGTCCACCAGCTGGATCAGCTCGCCGTTGTGGCGGGTGACGCCGGTCAGGTAGTTGGAGTCACCGCCCAGGTCCGGCGGCGGCTGGATGTCCTCCACCGCAATGTTGACGATGCGCTCCACCCCCGACACCAGGAAGCCCTGTACGGAGCGGTTGAACTCGGTGACGACCAGGTACGGCGGCTCGCCCGCCTCGTCCGGCGCGCCGTGGCCGATGGCCCGCGCCAGGTCCAGCACCGGCACCGTGCGCCCGCGCACGTCGGCCGCGCCGCGGAAGGCGGGCGGCAACTGGGGCAGCGTGAACAGCGGCGGGCGCGGGATCACCTCCTGCACCTTGAACACGTTCACGCCAAAAAGCTGACGCGTGCCCAGTCGGAACAGCAGCAG
>CAMPJI010000175.1 GCA_946886865.1 uncultured Lysobacterales bacterium
CCCGGGCCCGGAGAGCGCGTCCCACCCCGACGCCGTCGCCGAGCTGGCCGGCGAGGTCGGCGCCGTACTCCTCACCCACCGGCACCTCGACCACTCCGAGGCCGCACGGACGTTCGCCGAGCGGATGGGCTGCGGGGTCCGGGCCCTCGACCCGCCCCACGCCGCAGCGGCCCCCGGCCAGTACCCCGGCCCCGGCGCCGGTCGACAGCGGCGTCGCATGGCGCTGGCCGGCCGAAGGCGACCTCATCGGCCGCTTCGTGGCGGGTGATCCGACCCAGCAGGGCATCGATATCGGCGGACAGGCCGGTGCGCCGGTCCGCGCCGCGGGCGATGGGGTGGTGGTGTATTCCGGTTCGGGCCTGGTGGGCTATGGCGAACTGATCATCATCAAACACAACGACCAGTGGCTCTCGGCCTACGGCCACAACCGGAACCGGCTCGTCAACGAAGGTACGGTGGTGAAAGCCGGCCAGCAGATCGCCGAACTGGGCCGCAGCGGCGCGCCCCGCGAGATGCTCCATTTCGAGGTGCGCCACAACGGCAAGCCCGTCGACCCGCTGCGCTACCTGCCGCGCCGCTGATCCCGCTGCGCCGCACGAGCCGCCGCGCATCGGGGCAGGGCGCTACTCGCCGGCCAAAATGAACGCTGCCACGACGTTGCGGCCTTCGCCGGCCAGGACGGTGTACGTGCGCGCGGCGGCGTCATTGGCCATCACCTCGAACCCGACACCGCGGCGCAGGCATTCGGCCATGACGGCCGCCGGCGGGAATATCTGGGTCGGTCCCGTACCGAGCACCACCACGTCCGGCACCAGCGCCAGCAACGGCTCCAAGGCGTCGGGCGTCAGCAAGGCGGCGGTGGGCGGCGACCAGTCAGGGAGCAGGGTGCCCGGTGCGATCACAAAGCTCGACGTCAGGCGGCGGTCGTTGACCAGCGCCGAGCGGCCGTCCGCACCCCGCAGGACGTAGGCGTGTTCGGCGGGCTCGAGGTTGAGCTGCATGGCGCGCCGCGTGACCGGTCAGGCGCGGGGCAGCACGATCTGCCGGCGGTCGCGGCTCTGCCGGTAGAGCACCGCGGTGTGGCCGATGCGCTGCACCAGCGCCGCACCCGTGCGTTCCACCAGCGCGCCGATCATCGCGTCCCGGGCGTCGCGGTCCTCTGCGGCGACCTTCACTTTGATCAGTTCGTGGTGTTCCAGCGCACCATCGAGCTCGGTCACCAGCGCATCGGTGATGCCCTTGCCCCCGACCTGCAGCATCGCCTTGAGGCCGTGTGCCTGGCCGCGCAGGAAGCGGGTCTGGGCGGCGGTAAGCGGGGTCGGCATCGGGGCACGCGGTCGGGCTGGAACGGGCACGCAGGGTATCATGGCGGCCCCCACGTTCCCGCCTCCCACCGCCATGGCCACCCGCAGCAAGAGCAGCCAGCGCTGGCTCAAGGAGCACTTCTCCGACCCCTTCGTGAAGAAGGCCAAGGCCGAAGGCCTGAGGTCGCGCGCCGCCTACAAGCTGGAAGAGCTGGTCGAGCGCGACCGTTTGCTGCGGCCGGGGATGGTGGTGGTCGACCTGGGCGCCGCGCCGGGTGGCTGGTCCCAGTGGGTGCGGCAGGCGCTGGGCGAGCGCGGGCGCGTCATTGCGCTGGACATCCTCGACATGCCGCCGCTGGCCGGGGTGGAGTTCCTTCAGGGCGATTTCAGGGAGGACGCCGTCCTGTCGCAACTGGAGGCGCTACTGGACGGGACGCCGGTCGACCTTGTGCTGTCGGATATGGCCCCCAATAAGAGCGGGGTGGATGCGGTCGACATGCCCCGGGCGATGTACCTGTCCGAACTGGCCATGGATTTCGCCGATCGCCACCTGCGGGTGGGGGGCGATTTCCTGATCAAGCTGTTCCAGGGCGTGGGCTTTGACGACTACGTGAAGGAGCTGCGCCGCCGCTATGAGAAGGTCGCGATCCGCAAGCCCGCGGCCTCCCGTAAACGCTCGCCGGAGGTGTACGCCCTGGCACAGGGCAGGCGGGCGCAAATTAAGTAATGTGCGGGATCGGGCACCGTGCGGCTGCAGGCGAATGCCGTCGCCGGCGATGGGCGCCGGCCCCGGACATCCAGTACCCCCCACGTGCCACGGCACGACCGTAATGAACGACGCCTCAGGCAGGAACGAATGAACGACTTGGCCAAGAATCTGTTGCTCTGGGTGATCGTCGCCGTGGTGCTGATGCTGGTGTTCCAGGCATTCGGCCCGCGCACGGCGGGCACCGGCGCGTCCAGCGAGGTCACGTACTCGCAGTTCCTGAACGATGTCGAGGCCGGCCGCGTCAAGTCGGTCGAGTACACCGAGAAGAGCGGCCTGTCGGGCAACACGCTCAAGTTCGAGCGCGCCGACGGCACCTCCGGCATCACCAATGGCCCGCCGGACGATGCGCTGGTCAACGTGCTGGTGCGCGAGAACGTCGAAATCACGCGTGTGCCGCCCGATACCGGCCCCTCGCTGCTCTACATCCTGATCAACGTGCTGCCGTGGGTGCTGATCATCGGCGTGTGGATCTACTTCATGCGCCAGATGCAGCAGGGCGGCAGCAAGGGCGCGATGAGCTTCGGCAAGTCGCGCGCCAAGATGCAGGGCGAGAACGAGGTCAAGGTGACCTTCGCCGACGTGGCTGGCTGCGACGAGGCCAAGGAAGAGGTGGGCGAACTCGTCGAGTTCCTGCGCGATCCGACCCGTTTCTCCAAGCTGGGCGGCAAGATCCCCCGTGGTGTGTTGATGGTCGGTCCGCCGGGCACCGGCAAGACGCTGTTGGCGCGCGCCATCGCGGGCGAGGCCAAGGTGCCCTTCTTCTCGATTTCCGGCTCGGACTTCGTCGAGATGTTCGTCGGCGTCGGCGCCAGCCGCGTGCGCG
>CAMPJI010000176.1 GCA_946886865.1 uncultured Lysobacterales bacterium
CTCCGGCCCCTGATGCCTCCCTACGCCGGCCCGTCCGCCCCCTCCCGCACCGGTGAAGTCGCCGACACGCTGCGGTTGCTGGCCTATCTGGGGCTGGCCGTCGTGCTGATCGTGCTCGACCACCGGGGCGGCTGGCTGCGCCAGGCCCGCGAGCAGGCCAGCCTGCTGGTGCAGCCGGTCCGCACCGTGGCGGGATGGCCCTCGCGCATGGCCGGCGCGCTGTACGAGGATGCCGGCACGCTGGCGCAGCTCACCGAAGAGAACGCGCGTCTGCGCAACGAGCTGCTGGTCAACAACGCCCGGCTGGCACGCCTGCAGGCGGTCGCCGCCGACAACGCGCGGCTCCGCGGCCTGCTGGGCGGCAAACAGCGCGGCAACCTCGATGTCCTGCTGGCGCCCATCCTCGATGTCGACCTCGACCCCACGCGGCAGCGGCTGGTGCTGGACGCCGGCCGCGGCGACGGCGTGCGCGTCGGCCAGGCCGTGATCGATGCCGGCGGCCTGGTGGGGCAGGTGATCGACGCCAGTCCGATCCAGGCCACCGTGCTGCTGCTGACCGACCCGTCGCATGTCGTGCCGGTGGCGGTGGCACGCAACGGCGTCCGGCTGATGGCCTACGGCAACGGCCGCAGCGACCGGCTCAGCCTTACCAACATCCCGTTGTCGAGCGACGTCAAGGTCGGCGACCTGCTGGTGACGTCGGGGCTGGGCGCGCGCTTCCCGGCCGGCTTCCCGGTGGGCACGGTGGCGGAGCTGCGGCCCGACGACAGCCGTGCGTTCCTCAGCGGCGATGTCACACCGGCCGCGCAGCTGGACCGCGGGCGTGACGTGCTGCTGCTGCGCAGCGCGCCGGCCACGCCGCTGCCGTCGGCGCCGCCCCCGCCCGCGGAAGCGGATGCCACGACCACCGGCGCCGTTGCGCCGGCGGGCGAGGGCGATGCCGCGCCGCCAGCCGGGGCCGCGCCGGCGTCCACGACGCCGCCCGCGCCCCGGTCCGATGCTGCGGAGGTGACGCGATGAAGCGCCCCCGCCGCGCCTGGATGATGCCGGCCAGCGTGCTGGTCGCGCTGCTGCTCGGCCTGCTGCCGCTGCCGGAACTGCTGCAACCCCTGCGGCCATACTGGCTGGCCCTGGTGGTCGCGTACTGGGTGCTGGAAGACCCCGACCGCTACGGCCTGGGGTTCGCCTTCGTGGTCGGCCTGCTGGCCGACCTCACCTTCGGCAGCCTGTTGGGCGAGCAGGCGCTGCGCCTGTCGGTGATGGCCTTCATCCTGCAGCGCTTCCGCGCGCGGCTGCGGTTCTTCCCGATGTCGCAGCAGGCGCTGGCGATCGGCGGCCTGCTGCTCAACGACCGCATCGTGACCACCGTGCTGCACCTCACGCTGGGCGTGGCGCCGCATCCGGACCTGGCGTGGGCGGCGCCGGTGCTGGGCATGCTGCTGTGGCCGCCGGTGTACATGCTGCTGGACGGGCTCAGGCACGGCGGCTGGCGGAGGCGCTGAGCCGTGGGTCCGCGCCGCCGCGTCCTCAAGAATGCCGCCGCCGAGGCCGACCAGTTCCGGCGCCGCGCCGCGCTGGCCATGCTCGGCGTGGTGCTGGCGCTGGGCGGGCTGGCGCTGTGGTACTTCCGCCTGCAGGTCTGGCAGCACGAGGACTACGCCAGCCGGGCCGAGGCCAACCGCGTCAAGCTGCAGCCGGTGGTCCCCGGACGCGGGCTGGTGCTGGACCGCGAGGGCCGCATCCTCGCCGACAACGTGCCGGCGTTCCGCCTGGAGGTCACGCCGGACCAGGCCGGCCCCGCGGAGGACTGGCTGCCGCGGCTGCAGCGGGTGGTCGCGCTGGCGCCGGAGGACATCGAGAGCTACCACGAGCACCGCCGCGCCACCCGCGGCTTCAAGCCGATCACGCTGAAGTTGCGCGTGGACGACGAGGAGGCCGCGCGCTTCGCGGTGGACCGGTGGCGGTTCCCCGGCGTCGAACTGGTGCCCTACCTCAACCGGCGCTACCCCTACACCGACCTGATGGCCCACGTGGTCGGCTACGTCGGCCGGGTGGACGCCGAGGACCTCAAGACGCTGGGCGAGGCCAACGCGGCGCTCACCCACATCGGCAAGACCGGGCTGGAGCGCGCCTACGAAGAGGCGCTGCGCGGCCGCATCGGCTACCGCAAGATCGAGACCAACGTCGACGGCCGCGCGATGGGCGAGGTCGGCCGCGTGCCGGCCGTGCCCGGTGCCGACCTGCGCCTGAGCATCGACGCGCGCCTGCAGCAGGCGATGGTGCACGCCTTCGGTGAGCTGGAAGGGTCGGCGGTGGCGGTGGACCCGCGCACCGGCGAGGTGCTGGGCATGGTCAGCCTGCCCAGCTACGACCCCAACCTGTTCGTCAACGGCATTTCGCACACCGACTACCGCGCGCTGATGGACAACCCCTCGCGTCCGCTGTTCAACCGCAACGTGCTGGGCGGCGGCCCGCCGGGCTCGACGATCAAGCCGCTGGTGGCACTGGCGGGCGTGGACAGCGGCCAGCTGACGCCCGAGTCGACGGTGTTCTCCACCGGCGAGTTCCGCATCCCGGGCCAGGCGCGCGGCTACCGCGATGCCAGCCGCGGCGCCGGCCTGACCGACCTGCGCTCGTCGATCTCGCGCTCGGTGAATTACTACTACTACAAGCTCGCCTACGACATGGGCATCGAGCGCTTCGCCGACTACATGCGGCGGTACGGCTTCGGCGAGCCCACCGGCATCGACCTGATCGGCGAGAACGACGGCGTGGTGCCGTCGCCCGACTACAAGCGCAGCCGCACCACCGAACCGTGGTACCCGGGCGAGACGGTGATCGCCGGCATCGGCCAGGGCTACTGGATCGCGACCGCGCTGCAGCTGGTGCG
>CAMPJI010000177.1 GCA_946886865.1 uncultured Lysobacterales bacterium
GCGACGAAGCTCTGGTCGATCTTCAGGCACTCGATCGGGAACCGGTGCAGGTACGACAGCGCCGAGTAGCCGGTACCGAAATCGTCGAGCTGCGCCATGATCCCGTGCTCGCGCAACTGCTGGAGCGTGCGCAGCGCACGCGGCACGTCGTCCAGCAGCGCGACTTCCGTGATCTCGATGCGCAGGCGCCGCGGATCGGCGCCGCAGCCCTCCACCAGCCGCAGCAGGCGGTCGGCGAAGTCGCTGCCGCGGAAGTGCCTCGGCGACACGTTCATCGAGATGTAGCCCGCCCCGCCCTCCGCCAGGCGCTCGGCCACCTGGCGGTACATGATCCAGTCCACCTCCTCGATCAGGCCGCTGTGCTCGCCCACGCCGATGAAGTCGCTGGGCAGCAGCAGGCCGCGGCGCTCGTGCCGCCAGCGCAGCAGCGCCTCGTGCCCGATCACCTGGCGGTCGGCCAGCCGCACGATCGGCTGGTAGAACGCCACAAAGCCCTCGCCATTGATGGCCCGGCGCAGATCGGCCTCCAGGTCCAGGATCTGCCCGGCCTGTTCGCGCATGTCCTCGTCGAACACCGCCCAGCGGTCGCGGCCGGAGGCCTTGGCGCGGTACATCGCGGCGTCGGCATCGCGCAGCAGTTCGGCGCCGGTCTCGTAACGCGGGTGCCACAGCGCGATGCCGAGGCTGGCCGAGGGGAACACCTCGCGCCCGCCGATCCAGCAGGGTTGGCCGAGCGCGGTGAGGATGCGCTGCGCAAGCTCCTGCGCTGCCGCCAGGCCGTCGATGGCCTGCACCAGCACCGCAAACTCGTCGCCGCCCAACCGGGCCACCGCATCCCCACTGCGCACCGCCGACACGATGCGGCGGCCGGCCTCGACCAGCAGTTCGTCGCCCGCGGAATGCCCGACGCTGTCGTTGACCAGCTTGAAGCGGTCCAGGTCCAGGAACAGCACGGCGAACTGCCGCAGCGGATCGCGCCGCACCCGCGCAAACGCATCGGCCAACCGGTCCAGCAGCTGCGCGCGGTTGGGCAGCCCGGTCAGTGCATCGTGGCGCGCCTGGTGGGTCAGCCGCTCCTCGGCTCGGGTGCGTTCGCCGATCTGTTCGATCAGCTCGGTGTTGGCACGCGCAAGCTCGTGCGTGCGCGCCTGCACGCGCTGTTCGAGTTCGGCGTGGGCCGCCACCAGCCGGTCCTGCGCCTGCTTGCGCGCCAGGCCGCTGCTGATGTGGTGCGCCACGAAGGTGAGCAGTTCCTGGTCGCGCGGGGTGAACACCACATCGGCCGAATAGCTCTGCACCGCGATGACGCCGACCACGTCGTCGTCGCGCATCAGCGGCACGCCGAGCCAGCAGTGCGCCAGGGTGCCGTGGCTGCGCGCGGCACCCCGCGCCTGCAGCAGGTCCACCTGGGAGCGGTCGGCCAGCAGCGGCAGGCCGTTGCGCAGGACGTATTCGGTGAGACCGGCGGAGAGCCGGCGGGTCTCACGGCGCGGGTCGCGTTCGTCGATGGAGTACGGGAACTCCAGCCACTCCCCGTCCTCCGACACCAGCGCGATGTAGAAATTGCGCGCGTACAGCAGTTCGCCCACCACCTCGTGCACCCGGGCGTAGAACTGCTCCAGCGTCTCGGACGTCATCGAAAGCTCCGCGATGCGGAACAGCGCACGCTGGAGCTGCTCGGCACGGTGGCGCTCGATGATCTCGGCCTGCAGGTGGCGGTTGCTCTGCTGCAGCGCCTGGGTGCGCTCCTCGACCCGTCGCTCGAGCTCTTCGCGGGCCTGGTGCCGGTCCAGCGCGGTGAGGATGTGCTGGGCGACGAACGACAACAGCGCGCGCTCCTCCTCGCCGTAGGTTTCCTCGCGGTCGTAGCTCTGCACGACGATCGCTCCGCAGACGCGGTCGTCGCGACGCATTGGTACGCCCAGCCAGTCACGGCTGTCAGGGCCATGGCGCTCGTCGAACGCGACCCCCAGTTGCCGCCGGACCTCTCCGGACGACCCCTGCACCGGCTCGCCGTGGTGCAGCAGCGCCAGGGTCAGGCTGTTGGGCGACTCCGATGCGTTGATTTCCAGCGCCGGATCGGCAACGAACGTATCGATGCGATCGGCGAAATACAGGAAGCGGAACGCGTCGCTCGCATCGTCGTACAGCACGATGTAGAAATTCTCCGCGTACATCAGGCCGCCCACCACCGCGTGGATGCGACGCAGCATCTCGGCCATTTCCAGGTCCGAGCCGGACAGGTCGGCGATCTCGTACAGCGCCTGCTGGAGGCGCTCGGACTTTTCCAGCTGCTCGGCGCGCGCATGCGCACGGGCGGTGGCGATGTAGGACTCGACCACGCGCTGGGCCATGCTCGACCACGCATCCAGCGACTGCTCGGCCAGGGGCTCCGACAGCAGCGCCGCGATCACCACTGGCGTGCCGTCGCGCGTGGTCCAGGCCAGGCCGAAGCGGCGCGGGTCGGACGGGCCGCCGGACGCGCCGCCCAGCAGGGCTTCGGCGGTGTCGCGCAGGGACACCTGCACGTCGCCGCAATCGGAGGCGACCATGCCGCCGCCGGCCTCCTTCCAGCGCACCGACACGCTCGAGCCCGTGGGCAATGCGCGCTGCAGCACGCTGGCCAGCGGGTCCATGAACGGAACCCGTTCCCGCAGCGAATCCTGCATCCGCGAATCCGTGGTCTGCGCCAAGCGCTGCTCCTCCCTCGCCGGCGCGAGCATACCGCGCCATCCCCTGTTCATCCCTTGCGACCCCGGCCGGGCCGGTCGCGCGTTGGACACGGGATGCCCCCCCCCGCCACCCCCCGGCTCGTATAAAACAAAACCAACCCACCATAACCGAGCCAAACGCGGATGCCGTCTTGTGCTTGGAA
>CAMPJI010000178.1 GCA_946886865.1 uncultured Lysobacterales bacterium
CGCCCAGCCCCAGGCCCTGCCCGAACCGGCACAGCGCCAGAAGCGCCGGCGCCACCAGGCCGATCTGCTGGTAGGTCGGCAGCAGCCCGATGACGACGGTCGAGATGCCCATGGTCAGCAGCGCCGCCACCAGCGTGGCCTTGCGGCCGATGCGGTCGCCGAAGTGGCCGAACACCGCCGACCCGATCGGCCGTGCGAAGAACGCCAGCGCGAAGGTCGCCAGCGACTGCAAGGTGGCGGTCGCGGGGTCGCCGGCCGGGAAGAACAGCGCCGGGAACACGAGCACCGCGGCCGTGGCGTAGATGTAGAAGTCGAAAAACTCGATGGTCGTCCCCACCAGGCTCGCGAACAGCACGCGCGCGGGCGAATGCGCAGGCCCGGCAACGGTCTGCGTGGCATCGGCGGAGGACAGGTCGGTCATGGGCGCGGGGTCGCCGGGTCGGTTCACTGCTTGTGGGTCACCGCGCGGCGCAGGTTGATGCGCGCCTGCGCGTCGAGCCGCTGGTGGAAGAAGTCGCTCAGGTACAGCCGCGGCTGTTGCAGCAAGGCCTTCAGAAACCGCTTTCGATTGAGCTTGTAGAGCCAGGCGGGCACGTGGCCGCGGTACTCGGCGGCGATGGCCCGGTCGTAGGCGGCGAAGGCGTCGGGCGGCGCGCCGAGGATGGCCATGTCGCAGTCCAGGAAGTGGCGGGCGTCGTCGGCGTCCGGCCCCTCCCCCAGCTCGGCGCCCTCGATCTGGCCATGGCGGGCGGTGAGTTCGATCAGCGCCGCGACGTGATCGGCGTCCACGTTCCGGCGGGTCAACCAGTGGACGATGTGCTCGCGCGCAAGGTCGGCCGACCGGGCCTCGTTGTCGCCGCGCCCCGCTTCGTACACCGCGTCGTGGTACAGCACCGCCAGCCAGACGTCGGCGGGGCGGTGCCAGCCCGGGCCGGATGCCACCTCTCGGAAATGGACCATCAGCTGGTTGACGTGCCCGGCGTGGTGGTAGGCACGCGGCGGCGTCGCGTAGGCCGCCTCCAGCGCCTCGCGCATGCCGCCGGGCAGCACCACCGGGTCGTCGGGACCCACCGCCAGTGCGACGGCGGTCGTCACGTGCGCAGGAGCCACGCAGGCAGCGCCAACAGCCCCAGCATGAACGCGATGGCGAGCACCGACAGCACCACGCGCGTCGGGTCGCGTCGCACCGTGTCGGCAAAGGTCTCCGCGCTGCCGTCGCGCAGCTGCTGCTCGCGCTCGGCCCGCGCCCGCTCGCGCCGCGATGCCTGGTACTCGTCCATCAGGGCGCGGGCACGCGGATGGTCACCGGCGTCGGACAACCAGATGCCGCCATGCGAGATGCCCCAGCGGCTGGGGCGTGTTTCGTAGAAGTCGATCGAGTGGGACTCGAGCATGGCGCGCACGTCGTCGGCCTCGTCGTCGGGGACGTTGCGCAGGTTGAGGAGCAGCTTGGCCATCGGCGGATCATACCCAGTCGTCCGGGCGCGCCCGCCAGCACCTGCAATGTGCGCTGCAGGCCCGGCCCGCCGACTGCGACCGTTCGTCGGCCATCATGCGCATGTCATACGCCTGTAACCCACGGCTGGGCCTGAGCGTGTGTCATGGCCCTGCCACATTCATGTGCTAGGGCCGCGCGGCGGCCATGGGAGGGGTCATGAACCGGATTGCCATTGCCTGCGTTGCCGCCCTGCTGGGGCCCACTTCGATCCAGGCCAACGCCTCCGACACCACGGGCGAGCGTCAGGTCTATACCTACGCGGTGTCGCTCGACCACGACGGGCGGGTGACCGCCCTCGCCCCGGTTGGCGATGTTCCACCCGACGCAGCGAACGTTCTGGACGCGCAGGTGCGCGGCTGGCTGTTCCAGCCGGTCGACGACAACGGCGGCGCCGAGGTCGACACCTGGCTGCGCATCAGCACGCGCACGGACGGCGACGGTGTGCACGTCGAGTCCGCCACCACCGGACCGGCGCCTCGCACGATGGCGTTCCCCGACTATCCGCGCGCCGCCGGCCTGCGCGGCGAGTCGGGCGTCGTGGTGATGCGTCTGGACGTCGACGCGCGCGGCCGGGTCACCGATGCCACGGTGTACGACACCGGTGCGCGGCCCTCGCGGGCACTGGCCACGGCCGCCCGCGACGCCGCCCTGTCGTGGACGTTCGATCCCGAGCGTGTCAACGGCCAGCCGGTCGCCAGCACGGTGCTGCTGCCGATGTGCTTCCTCACCGGCGAGCCGACCCCGCAGACCTGCAGCTGGAACGGCCCGCAGTCGCGGCGTTTCTCACGGCACACGGTGCTCACGCTGGAGCCGGTGGCACGGCTGAGGGGTGAACTCGCCCTCGGCGATTGACGGGCACGGGGCGCGGCGCGCAGCACCGGTCGCGCCTCAGTCGCGCCGGCTGCGCTCGCGGATCCACTTCAGCGCACCCGGCTGCATGCGCTTGAACTTCGGGACGCCCTGCAGCGGCGCGACCGCGAACGGACCGGCCGGGCGCAATCGCCGCTTGAGCTCGTGGTAGAGCGGCGAGAGCCCGATGTCGGACGCCACGAACCAGAGTCCGGCATCGGCTTCGAACGCCTCAAAGGCCTCCGCCACCACCGCGAACCGCTCCGCCCGGTCCGGCACATGGACCAGGTAGACGGGCGTCGCGAGTTCGCGGGTCGGCATTGCGCTACATGATCGCCAGGTCGGTGGTGCTCAGCTGGCCGCGGTAGTAGCGGCGCATGCGCACCTTGCGCTCCAGGTCCTCGATGATGAAGCCGCTGAAGTCCGCGCCGGTCAGTTCCTCGGCCATGTTGATGCCGCCGGGGGTATCGACGTTGATCTCCATCATCTTGTCGCCAACGATGTC
>CAMPJI010000179.1 GCA_946886865.1 uncultured Lysobacterales bacterium
AGTTCAACTACAAGTGGCAGCTGTCCAAGATCGGTGAGCCGGTGGACAAGACCGAGTGGGGCATGAGCCCGCAGACGGTCAACGCCTACTACAACCCGCTGCAGAACGAGATCGTGTTCCCGGCCGCCATCCTGCAGCCGCCGTTCTTCGATCCCGATGCCGACGCACCGCTCAACTACGGCGGCATCGGCGCGGTCATCGGCCACGAGATGATCCACGGCTACGACGACCAGGGCAGCCGCTTCGGGCCGACCGGCAACTTCGAGAACTGGTGGACGGAAACCGACTCCAAGGGCTTCAGCGACCTGACCGGCAAGCTGGTCAACCAGTTCAACGCCTATGAGGCGGTGCCCGGGAAGAACGTCAACGGCAGCCTGACCCTGGGCGAGAACATCGCCGACCTGGGCGGCCTGGCGGTTGCCTATGACGCCATGAAGCGTGCAACCGACGGCAGCCAAGACCCGATGACCGAGGGCATGAGCCGCGACCAGCGTTTCTTCGCGAACTGGGCCACGGTGTGGCGCCGGAACTTCACCGACCAGGAGTTGGACGTCCGCCTGGCCACCGACCCGCACGCGCCGGCCAACTTCCGGGCGATGGGCGCGCCGAGCAACCTGCCGGCGTTCGCGGCGGCCTACGAGTGCGAGGCGGGCGACGCGATGGTCCGCGGCGGCGACGACCAGGTCGTGATCTGGTAACCGCACCACGATGACCCGCCCGGGGCACCCCGGGTCCCGAAGGCCCGGGCATGCCCCGGGCCTTCGGCGTTTTTAAGGCCCGCACACGCGACGGGAGGCGATCGAAGCCGTGAACCCGTTCATGGCCGACGGCACCCTGCTTGGTAGACTCCCGCGGTCATCCAGATGGAATACGCGATGCCCCGCCACGCCCTGCGCCCGCTCGCCTGCGCCCTTGCCCTGACCCTCGCCTCCACCCTCGCCGCCCCCGCGGCCCACGCCCAGGCGGCCAAGCCGCCGGCGGCCTGCACCGACTTCTACGGCCACGCCAATGCCGACTGGTTGCAGAACAATCCGCTGACCGACGGCGTCGCCTCCATTTCCGCACTCGGCCAGCTCGGCGACCGCGCCCGCCACCAGCAGGTCGAACTGCTCAACGCGGCGATGCAGTCGCCGCAGGGCAACGTCCAGCAGCTGCTGGGCGACTTCTGGGCCAGCGGACTGGACGAAGCGGCGGTCGAGCGCGACGGCGCCCAGCCCATTGCCCCGCTGCTGTCGCGCATCGATGCCATCCGCCGTCACCGCGACATCGCCCCCGCCCTGGCCGCGCTGCACCAGGTCGGCATCCCGGTGGCCTTCAATTTCAGTGCCGACGTCGACCTGCGCGACCTCAAGCGCCACATCGGCTACTTCAGCCAGGGCGGCCTGGGCCTGCCGGACCCGGCGTACTACATCCGCACCGACCCGCCCACGCGCGACCTGCTGGGCCAGTACACCGCGTATGTGCAGAAGATCCTCGCACTGACCGGCACGCCCGACGACGAGCTCGCCGAACAGGCGCAGCAGGTGCTGGACCTGGAGACCCGCATCGCGCAGGTGACGCGCCCGCTGGCCCAGTTGCGCGATCCGCGCAGCAACTTCGCGCCGGTGGCGACGGCCGAGCTCGACAAGACGTACCCGAACCTCAAGCTGGGCGAGTTCCTGCAGGCGCAGTCGGTCACCGATGACACCGTGTCGATTGCCAACCCCGACCTGCTCGCGCAGATCGACGCGCTGGTGCGCGAGCTCAAGCCCGAACAGTGGAAGGCCTACCTGCGCTGGCGCGTGGGCGATGCCATGGCCCCGTATATGGCGCGCGCATGGCGGGATGCCAGCTTCGACTTCCGCGGCCGCGTGCTGGAAGGCCGCACCGCGCAACTGCCGCGCCAGCAGATGGTGCTGGATGCCATCAACCAGGCGGCCGGTCCGATGCTGGGCCGCGAATACGCGGCCCGCTACCTGCCGGCCGCCACCTCGGCCCGAGCGCAGGAAATCGCCACGGCTGTACGCAATGCCATGGGCGCCGCGCTCGACCGCGACACCCGCCTGGGCCCGCAGGCCAAGGCGGAGGCCAAGGCCAAGCTGGCGGCGATGAAGATCGAAGTGGGTACGCCGTCGCGCGACCTGGACTACACGATCCAGCCGATGGGCCGCGGCAGCTTCGGCGGCAACATGCTGATCGCCTCCACCTGGCACCACGCCCAGGAGATGCGCCGCATCGGCGGCGAGAATGCGGACCGCCGCTGGAACGTGTTGCCGCAGTACCCGGCGCTGGCCTACGACATCGCCCAGAACCGCTTGGTGGTGACGGCTGCGATGTTGCAGGCCCCGGTGCTGGACATGACGCTCGACACCGCCGCGCAGTACGGCAGCTTCGGCGCGCTGGTGGGCCACGAGATCAGCCACGGCTTCGATGCGCGCGGCCACCTGGTCGACGCCAGCGAACAGGTGCGCAGCTGGTGGACCCCGACGGAAACGGCCGCCTGGGACACGGTGGGCAATCGCGTGATCGCCCAGTACGGCGCGCTCGAGTACCCGGTGATCGAAGGCATCAAGGTCAATGGCGCCCAGACCCGCGACGAGAACATGGCGGACCTGGCGGGCATCGAGCTGGCGTGGGCGGCCTACCAGGCCGCACGACCGGATGCCCCGAAGGAGACCCGCGAGGACTTCTTCGACGGCTGGGCCTCGATCTGGGCCGAGCACATGAGCGAAGCCGAAGCCACCCG
>CAMPJI010000180.1 GCA_946886865.1 uncultured Lysobacterales bacterium
GTGGCGGCCCGCGTCGGCGGCCTGGGGGCTGGGCGAGCGGGCGTGGGTGGCCTCGCCGGCGGCCAGGCGGATGCGGAAGCAACTGCCGCCGCCGGGCATCGGGACGTAATCCAGCGAGGCCTGGTTGCCGCGGCAGAGCTCACGGGCGATGTACAGGCCGAGGCCGGTCCCATGCCCCGACGTGGTGAAAAAGGGCCTGAACAGCTGCTGGGCCACCTGTTCCGGGATGCCGGGGCCACGGTCGAGCACGTCCACCAGCGGCGTGCCGTGGGTATCGCGGTGCACATTCAGCTGGATGCGCGCCGGCTCGCCGGGCAGGCGTCCATACAGCAGCGCGTTGTGCACCAGCACGGTCAGCACCTGGTGCAGCTGACGCGGGTCGAACAGGGCGGTGATGCGGCCCTCGGCGCCGGTGGCGCGCAGGCTGTCGTTCTCCAGCGGGTGGCTGGCCGCGTACTCGTCGATGAAGTGGCGGGCCAACGCCACCAGCTCGACGTGCTCGGGCTTGGCGGGCTCGCGACGCGCCAGGCCCAGGACGTTTTCGATGATCCCGTTCATCCGCGAGCCCTGCTGGCGCACGATCTCCAGCAGCCGCCGGTCCGCTGGGCGGATGTCGTCAGACTCCTCCAGCAGTTGCACGGCGTAGTTGATCGCCGCCAGCGGATTGCGGATTTCGTGGGCGAGGCTGGCGGAGAACCGGCCCAGCGTCGCCAGCGTCAGGGATTCGGCCCGGCGCGCGGCCAGCGAGGTGTCGTCGAGGAAGATCAGCGTCTGGTCGCTGCCGGCCAGCAGCCGGGTGAAGCGGGGCACCACCTCCGGCTGGTCCGTCGACACCCGCAGGGGCGCATCGCTGGCGATGGAGTCCTGGCGCCAGGCGGCGAGGCGCTCGGCCAGCTCGGGCAGCGCGACGTCCAGCGTGCGCTGGCCGTCGCCGGCCTCGCCCAGCAGCAGGGTGGCGGCTTCGTTGGCCAAGCGTACCCGGTTGTGGCCGTCCACCAGCAGCACGCCGGTGCGCAGGCGGCGGATGATCAGTTCGTTGACCTCGACCAGGTGCGCGGTTTCGTGGCCCCGGTGCTCGGCCAGCGCGTGCGCGGCGCGCATCTGCCGGCCCAGCACGCTGGTCAGGGTGGCGATAGCCAGGTACCCGATCGAAAACATGATCGGCTCGGCCAGCCGCCGGCCTTCGCTCTCCTCGACCAGCGAGGTCCAGGCGAATTCGCCGACGATGCCGGCCACCGCGACCAGCGCGATGCCCAGGCCATAGCGTGTGCGCAGCAGCAGGGCGGCCGCACCCACGTTGAACATCAGCATCAGCGCGATGCCGGTGCCGGCCCCGGGCACGGCGTGGATGGCGAGGATGCCGAACGCCAGGTCGGTGGCGATGCCCGCCAGCGCCTGCCCCTGCAGGTCGCCGCGGCGACCGAACGCGAACAGCAACGCCGCCAGTGCCAGGTAGGCCAGCGACAGGGAGCGGGCGAAGATGTCGTGGCGCGGCTCGCCGACCAGCCCGTCGATCGGGCCGAACAGCACGAACACCAGGAGTGCCGCCTCCAGCAGGCGGTACAGGGTGAAGAAGTAAAGCTCGCGGCGCAGGGCGCTGTCGGCATCGGCGACGTCGACGGCAGGCAGGCGTGGCAGCAAGCGGTGTCCCCTTCCGGCTCGGTGCCCGGAGTATAGGCGCGGACCCGCCCTTGCTTGTAGAAGCGGCTTCAGCCGCGATGCCGGGCCTGGCATTCCTGTAGGAGCGACGTAAGTCGCGACCTGCGCTGGCTTACGTGGGTGCGCGGTCGCGACTTACGTCGCTCCTACAAGAGGATGGTGGATCCGATCGCGGCTGAAGCCGCTCTTACAGGTGAGACGGGGGGCTGGCCCGGCGGGCCCGAGACCCCCGGTTTTGCCCGCCCCGCCGCAATCGGCGACAATGGCCGGCCCCCTCGCGCCCGCACCGTCTTACGGTCGCCGCCGCGCGGGCATTCCGTTCAATTCCCCTCGGTGACGCATGAATTTTCACGAATACCAGGCAAAGCAGCTCTTTGCCGACTACGGCATTGCCGTACCGGCCGGGCGCGTGGCGCGCACTCCGGAAGAAGCCGTCGCAGCCGCCAAGGACATCCCGGGCGACCTGTGGGTGGTCAAGGCGCAGATCCACGCCGGTGGCCGCGGCAAGGCCGGCGGCGTCAAGCTGGCGAAGACCTTCGATGAAGTGAAGCAGTACGCCGCGGCGATGCTGGGCACGAAGATGGAGACCTACCAGTCGGCCGGCGTCGCACTGCCGATCGACACGGTGCTGATCTCCGAGGGCACCGATATCGCCAGCGAGCTGTACCTGTCGGTGCTGGTGGATCGCTCGACCCAGTCCATCACCTTCATCGCGTCGGCCGAGGGCGGCGTGGAGATCGAGAAGGTCGCCGAGGAGAACCCGGACGCCATCAAGACCCTGCACGTGAACTACGTCCAGGGCCTGCAGCCGTACCAGTGCCGCCAGATGGGCTTCGACCTGGGCCTCAACGCCAAGCAGGTCGGCCAGCTGACCAAGATCATGCTGGGCCTGTACAAGCTGTTCAACGAGAAGGACCTGGCGCTGGTC
>CAMPJI010000181.1 GCA_946886865.1 uncultured Lysobacterales bacterium
TGATCGCCGGCATCGGCCAGGGCTACTGGATCGCGACCGCGCTGCAGCTGGTGCGGGCCACCGCCGCCGTTGCGGACGGCGGTCGCCTGCGCGAGCTGCGCCTGGTGTCGCAACGGCGCGACGGCTACGGCCAGCCCTGGACCCCGCTGCCGCGCCCGGAACCGGAGCTGATCACCACCAATCCCGAGCACCTGCGCGCCGTGCAGGAAGGCATGGAGGCCACCATCCACGGCCGCGGCACGGCGACCGCGATGGCGATCGGCGCGCCCTACCGGATGGCCGGCAAGACCGGCACCGCGCAGAAGATCAGTCGCAAGGGCAGCGCCAGCATGGACCCGAGGTCGCTGCCCTACCACCTGCGCCACCAGGCGTTGTTCGTCGGGTATGCGCCGGCCGACAACCCGACGATCGCGGTGGCCGTGGTGGTCGAACACGGCGGCTACGGCGGCACCACTGCCGCGCCGATCGCCCGCAAGATCTTCGATGCATGGCTGCTGGGCACGATGCCTGAGCCGCCACCGGAACCGGAGAAGCCCGAGCCCACCGCCGACGCGGTGAAGACAGCCGCGTCGAGTGCGTCCGCAGGGGGGGTACAGGACGGCCGGCAGCCACCCGCAACCGCCCGGGAGCCCACGCGATGAGCATTATCCTGCGCTGGCTCTTCGACCTCGCCGCGCGCCTGCTGCGCACGCTGGACTGGCCGCTGATGGCCGCGCTGCTGGCGCTGATGGCCATCGGCCTGGCGGTGCTCTACAGCGCCGGTGGCCAGTCCTCGACGCTGGTGGTCGCGCAGGGCGCGCGCTTCGCCGTGGGGCTCGGGGCAATGTGGGCGCTGTCACGTATGCCGCCGCAGCAGTTGCGCAACTGGACACCGCTGGTGTTCGCCGCGTCGATCATCCCGCTGGTGGCCGTGCTGTTCCTGGGCAGCGGCCGCCACGGCGCGCACTGGTTGAACCTGGGTGTGTTCTATTTCCAGCCGGCCGAACTGCTCAAGCTCAGCCTGCCGATGATGGTGGCGTGGTACCTCAACCGGGGCGCGTTGCCGCCGCGCCTGCCCACCGTGCTGGTGGCCGGCGCGATCATCGCCGGCCCCACCGGCCTGATCCTGCTGCAGCCCGACTTCGGCACGGCGATGCTGGTGGCCTCCAGTGGCGCCTTCGCGCTGTACCTGGCCGGGCTGTCGTGGTGGTGGTTCGTGGCGGCGATCGGCGGCGTGGCGGCGGTGGCGCCCGCGGCGTGGTTCTGGATGCTGCGGCCGTACCAGAAGGACCGGATCATGACGTTCCTGGACCCGGAGTCCGACCCGCTGGGCGCGGGCTGGAACATCATCCAGTCCAAGATCGCCATCGGCGGCGGCGGCCTGACCGGCAAGGGCTGGGGCGAGGGCAGCCAGTCGCACCTGAACTACATCCCCGAACACACCACCGACTTCATCTTCGCCGTGCTCAGCGAGGAGTTCGGGTGGGTCGGCGTGGCGGTGACGCTGGGCCTGTACCTCTTCGTGGTCGGGCGCTGCCTGTGGATCGCCAGCGAAGCGCGCGACGGCTACTCGCGCCTGCTGGCCGGCGCGCTGGGCCTGGCCTTCTGCGTGTACGTCATCGTGAACGGGGGGATGATCGCCGGCCTGCTGCCGGTGGTGGGCGTACCGATGCCTCTGCTCAGTTACGGCGGCACGTCGGCGGTGTCGTTGCTCGCCGGGCTGGGCGTGGTGATGGCGGTGCGCGCGCACCGTCCCGTGCACGTGCGCTGACCGCACCGATCCCGGCGACTGGATGAACACCACCCGAACCCGGCGCGGCCGCAGGCGGAATGCTGCGTGCTAACCTCGCCGCGATGACTGCACGCCCCCTCCGAAACGCCCTCCCATTCATGCTTTCGCTGGCGCTCGGTGCCTGCGCGACACCCGCGCCGCCGACCCCGGCGCCGTCCGCGGACGAGGCATCGAAAGCGTCCGAGACGACCCCGGGACCGACGCCCGTCCCGACGCGCCAGCGGCCGCCCGTGCCCGGCACCAATCCGCTGCCTGATCCGCTGCCGGCGATGCCGCTGGAGCAGGCGAAAGCGGCGTTCGTGCGCGACACCGCCGCGAAGTACGGCGTCGATGCGGGGTACATCGAGTCGGTGCTGGCGAACGCGGAGATGCGCGACAGCATCATCACCGCCATGTCGCGACCGGCCGAAGCCAAGCCGTGGCGGGACTACCGGCCGATCTTCATCAGTCAGGCCCGCATCGACGGCGGCCAGGCCTTCCTGGCCCGCCACCGCGATGCGCTGGCGCGCGTCGAGGCGCGCACCGGCGTGCCGGCCGAGATCATCGTCGCCATCATCGGCGTGGAAACGAGCTACGGTGCCAACACCGGCAGCTATCCGGTGGTCGATGCGCTGTACACGCTGGCCTTCGCCTATCCGCGCACCGGCGACCCCGCCAAGGCCGATCGGGAAAACCGCCGCGAGGCGTTCTTCCGCGGCGAGCTGGCGCAGCTGTTCGCGCTGGGCAAGGAGCAACGGCTCGACGTCACCACGCTCAAGGGCAGCTATGCCGGCGCCATGGGCTGGGGCCAGTTCATGCCGTCGAGCTACCGG